>NZ_JARFTR010000319.1 GCF_029167235.1 Kamptonema sp. UHCC 0994
TGGGGCTGCTTGGTAAGGAAATTGAAGTCATTCAAGCATCAGATGGTAGTTTGAGAGTCTTTGGAATTGGCACAGACGATAACGTTTGGCAGTGGCGTGAGTCTGACAATAATATGACTTGGTGGCATAAAATGGGACTCTTAGGCAGCGATTTGGATATCATTCAACGCCCGGATGGAGAGTTGCGAGCTTTTGGAGTTGGTACAGATGATAATCTCTGGCAATGGCAGGAATCTGATAACAACATGACTTGGTGGCATAAGATGGGATTAATGATGCCGAAACCTACGAATAAAGAAGGCAATTCTAATCAAATAGAAAATCCTTTACCTCCTGTTCAGCCTTCTCCTACCTGGCAAAAACCTCTGGCTAACTACAGAATCGAAAGAGGGTTCACAGGCCCTTATCCAGCAGGACATCAAGGTATTGATTTAGCGGCTAATCTAGGAAATCCTGTTGAAGCCGCTAAAAACGGTACGGTTTCATTCGTTGGTTGGTATCCCTCTAATCAAGACAATGGCGGATATGGGTTATATGTCAAAGTCAATCATGGCAACGGAGAAGAAACAGTCTATGCTCATTTATCACAGACTCTTGTAACAGTAGGACAACAAGTAACGGCTGACACGATCATTGGTAAGGTAGGAAGCACCGGCAATTCCACAGGGCCTCATTTACATTTTGAAGTTCGTGTTAATGGTGTAGCCAAAAATCCACAAAACTACATTGGATTTTGAAGTAGTTAGTAAGCTGGGTTGAGCAGCTACTTTGCGCCATCCCTTTGCCCAAACAAAAGAAACCGGGTTTTTCAGATAACTTTTGCCTATACACCGATATCTTGTGCAAAAACCCGGTTTCTCACTCCACCCGATCGCCCTTGTAGGATATAGCAAATTCCATGTATCTGTGGTACACTATGTTCAGTAGCGATCGCAGAAAAAATGAAACCTTATTTGATCGAGTTTCGCCAAAAAATAGTTAAAGCCTATGAACAAGGAGACACATCAATTC
>NZ_JARFTR010000288.1 GCF_029167235.1 Kamptonema sp. UHCC 0994
CGGTGAAGATACCGCCCAGAGGGCGGCGTTACGTAATCAAAATCCCCATTCACAGAGGTTGTGGATGGGGCTGATTTGAGCTATTTAAAAGTGAGTTCACATTACCGTTGTTTTGGTTGTACAGTCTAAAGCGATCGCCTTACCTCATTTAAAGTAATTACCTTGGGAGGTAAACGAGTAAAAATCCCTGAATGGCTGCTTAATCTGCGGACTTATCTTTTAACGGTTTGCCTTCAAAAGGCTGTACGCCAACGACAGGATACTTGTCATCACTGAGGCTAAAAATCCGCATCGCCGCTTCCGAAACAAAACGCATGGCATTTCTAACACTTTTGGAAAGATTCATACTGTCCACCTCGTTTGTCTAGGTCTTGATATTGTATATATTAACGTCAATTTTGACGTGGGGATCGAATTAGTAATATTTATTTTTATTCCTTATTAGTACGCAATAATTAAGGCAAACTGAAGATTATAAAATTAGGTATTTTTGATTATTTCTTTACAAGCCTTTACTACTAAGAAATTAGCTATTTTTATATAATTCACCATAATATAGATAGGAATTACGCAAGTCCCACAAGATGGGGGTTGATGGTTATAAGTAGTTGGGCTTTAGCCCTCTACAAAAAAGGGCTAAAGCCCAACTACTTACCTAACCTGCGGTACAAGCAAACTCATGGTCAGAGAGATATGACAAATTTTTATCAAATCTTTCCTAGACAGATTTGGTGTATTTCACTATAATTAGAGAAACTGAGCTTGCAGGGATTTATCCATGAAAACTGCCACTGAAAGCAACGGCCCCATCGGCTTGACCGTAGGCGAAGACCAAGAACTAACCATCTCGCCAGAGGATTATAGCCTGTTAACCGACCTTTACCAATTGACTATGGCGGTTTGTTATGTGGGGGAGGGTTTGGATCGGCAACCTGCGAGTTTTGAGCTTTTTACTCGCAAGTTACCTGAAGGTTTTGGCTATTTGATTGCGATGGGTTTGGCTCAAGCATTGGATTATCTGGAGAAATTCCGCTTTAGTCCGGCACAAATTGAGGCTTTGCAGTCTACGGGAATTTTTGCCAATGCTCCTGAGCGATTTTGGGAGTTGTTGGCGGCGGCGCGTTTTACTGGGGATGTTTGGGCGGTTCCAGAGGGGACAGCAGTGTTTGCGAATGAGCCATTGCTGAGGGTGGATGCACCTTTATGGCAAGCTCAGCTAGTAGAAACTTATTTGCTGAATGCGATCAATTATCAGACTTTGATTGCAACGCGATCGGCGCGGCTGCGGGATGTGGCGGGGCCGCAAGCTCAACTGCTGGAATTTGGGACGCGCCGCGCTTTTAGCCCTCAAGCTTCTATCTGGGCTGCGAGGGCGGCGTTGGCGGCAGGTTTAGATGCGACTTCTAATGTTTTGGCGGCTTTAAAGTTGGGCCGGAAACCTGCGGGGACGATGGCTCATGCTTTGGTGATGGCTGTGGCCGCGACTTCTGGGAGTGAGGAGGCGGCTTTTGCGGCGTTTCACCGCTATTTTCCGGGTGCGCCCCTGTTGATCGATACTTACGATACAATTACGGCGGCGCGTGGGTTGGCGGAACGGGTAAATCAGGGTGAAATGCGGCTGGAAGGGGTGCGGTTGGATTCGGGAGATTTGGTTGAGTTGTCGCGGGAAGTGCGATCGCTACTTCCGGGAGTACCGATTTTTGCTAGTGGTGATTTGGATGAGTGGAAAATTGCTGAGTTGAAGAATGCGGGTGCTTGCATTGATGGCTATGGGTTGGGTACTAAATTAGTCAGTGGTTCCCCTGTAAATGGTGTTTATAAGTTAGTAGAAATTGATGGTATACCAGTGATGAAGGAGGCAAGTGGGAAGGTGACTTATCCAGGCCGTAAGCAAATTTTTAGATATTTGCAAAATGGCCAAACGATCGGAGATTGTTTGGGTTTGATGACAGACGAAGGAAGAAGGAAGAAGGAAGAAGGAAGAAGCAATGAGGAAGAGTTATCTTTAGTTAACTGTTATCAGTCTCCTGTCCCATTGATGCAATTAATGGTTAAGGATGGTAAACGGGTGGTGCCGGTGGAAAGCTTGGATGCGATCGCGCAAAGAACGGCCGCTTCTGTGGCTAGTCTTCCCGCTGAAACTCGCCGCTTAGATCGGCCTATATCGCCGATAGTAGAAATCTCGCCAGAGTTAGAAATTCTCACTGAACGAACAAAAAAGCGATGATTGTTAGTTGTTAGTTGTTGGTTGTTAGTTGTTTGATACTCCCTTGATGATTGGGCGATTGAAATCGCTACTACAGAAACAAAGTCCGCCTACGCGGACTAAGAAATCAACGGGGTATTTTACCACTAACAACTAACAACTAACCACTAACAACTAACCACTAACCACTAACCATTAACCATTAACAATGAAAAAAATTGCTTTATTTGGTACAAGTGCCGATCCGCCAACTGCGGGACACAAAACTATTCTTAGTTGGCTTTCTCAACATTTTGATTGGGTAGCAGTTTGGGCATCTGATAACCCTTTTAAATCGCACCAGACATCATTAGAACATCGTTCAGCGATGCTGCTGCTAACAATTCAAGAAATTAATTCGTCCCGAAATAACATTTGCTTACATCCAGAACTTAGCAGTCCTCGGACACAAGAAACAGTGGAAAAGGCACAATTGATGTGGGAAGATGCAGAGTTGACAATGGTTATCGGTTCTGACTTGGTGACGCAGTTACCACGCTGGTACAAGATTGAACTATTGTTAAAACAAGTGAAATGGCTAGTTGTACCGCGTCCGGGTTATCCGCCGGAAGAGATAGATTTGAGACAGTTGAGGCGAATGGGTGCGGAAGTTGCGATCGCATCTTTAACTGGCCCAAATGTCTCTTCTACAGCTTATCGTGAAAAAGGAGATACGGAAGCCCTAACGCCTCCCATTGAAGCTTATATCCACAGAGAGCATTTGTACGCATGGCTGGACGAGACGAAAAAAAGAGTAAAAGTTACTCACTAGCCGACTTCAAAGTAGGAGTTGATAACGTAATTTTTTCAGTCGATACTGTACAAAATCGCCTGTTAGTTTTGTTGGTAATGCGACAAGATGAACCATTCCTAGATCATTGGGGCCTTCCGGGTACGCTGGTGAGGGAAGGAGAATCTATAGAAGATGCAGCTTATCGGATTTTGGCAGAGAAAATCAGGGTAAAAAATCTGTATTTAGAGCAATTGTATACTTTTGGTAATCCTGGGCGAGATCCCAGAGAATTCTCAAGAGGTGTGCGCTATCTTTCAGTAAGTTATTTTGCTTTAGTTAGATTTGAGGAGGCAGAATTAATTGCTGATGGTGTGAGTGGGATTGCCTGGTATCCTGTTAAACAAGTGCCGAAGTTGGCATTTGACCATAATCAAATCTTAGAATATGGTTATCGGCGTTTGCGTAACAAGCTTGAATACAGTCCGATTGCTTTTGAAGTGTTGCCAGAGGTGTTTACTTTGGGAGAGCTTTATCAACTTTATACTACTATTTTAGGAGAGAATTTCTCCGACTATTCTAATTTTCGCGCCCGGTTGTTAAAATTAGGTTTCTTATCGGATACTGGGGTGAAAGTGTCGCGGGGTGCAGGTCGTCCGGCTAGTTTATATCGGTTTGATAAAAATGCTTTTGCTCCTTTAAAGGATAAGCCGTTAGTGTTTATTTAGTCGTAAGTCTATTGGCTATAATACGAAAATATAGTTTTGATACACTCTCGACATTCGGCGATTGAAATCGCTACTAAACAAACAAAGTCCGCCTACGGGGACTAAAGAATAAAGGGGGTATTTAAGTCGGATTTGTTATGATTGGCAAAAAAGCGGTTTTAACCGCTATTAAGGGAGTTCAACTAACAACTAAAACCAATAATTATGAAAATTGCGATCGTACAGCTCAATCCCACAGTCGGTGATTTAACTGGCAACGCTCAACTAATTTTAGATGCTGCTAAAAAAGCGGCTGTTGCTGGTGTTAAATTGTTACTAACGCCGGAACTTTGTCTAGTAGGTTATCCGCCCCGCGATTTATTAATTAATCCCGGTTTCATCGAAGCTGCGGGCGAACAATTGCAACAATTAGCACAGGATTTACCAATAAATTTAATGGTGTTAGTGGGAACGGTGACAGCAAATCCTAATGCGGGAGAACAGGGAGGTAAGCCATTATATAATAGTGTTGCTTTGCTAGAAAATGGGGAAGTAAAGCAAATTTTTAATAAACGCTTGTTACCTACCTATGATGTTTTTGATGAAGACCGATATTTTGAGCCTGGCGATCGTAGCGATTATTTTACTATTGAAAAATTCAAAATAGGCGTAACTATTTGTGAGGATTTATGGAACAATGAAGAGTTTTGGGGAAAAAGAAGTTATCCTGGTGAACCTTTTTCTGACTTAGCCAAAATGGGTGTAGATTTAGTAGTTAATTTATCAGCATCGCCTTATAGTGTTGGCAAAAGAAAACTACGGGAGGCGATGTTGCGGCATAGCGTTAGTCGTTACGGAAAGCCGATTATTTATGCTAATCAAATAGGTGGAAATGATGATTTAATCTTTGATGGTAGCAGTTTTGCTTTGAATCGTCGCGGTGAATTAGTGTGTAGTTTGCGTTCTTTTCAAACAGATTTTTCTGTGTTAGAATTAGCAACCGATTTGGTAACAAATTTAACGGATTCAACCAATGAGTTATCAGTAGATAACACGGATAATTTAAAATCAGTTAATAATGAAGATGAGGAAATTTGGGAAGCACTGGTTTTAGGAGTGCGAGATTATGTCCGCAAGTGCGGTTTTTCCAAAGTTGTGTTAGGTTTGAGCGGTGGGATTGATTCAGCTTTGGTAGCTGCGATCGCAACTTTTGCTCTGGGTGCAGAAAATGTCTTAGGCGTGCTCATGCCTTCCCCTTATAGTTCCGATCATTCTGTTAAAGATGCTGAAGAATTAGGCAAAAATCTCGGCATTACTACAGAAATTATCCCTATCGGTGAATTGATGAAAGTTTATGACAAAACTTTAGATCCTTTGTTTGCAGGGACAAATTTTGGGCTAGCAGAGGAGAATATTCAATCGCGGATTCGCGGTAATTTGTTAATGGCCATATCTAATAAGTTTGGGCATTTACTACTTTCGACGGGTAATAAGTCAGAAATGGCTGTGGGTTATTGCACGCTTTATGGTGATATGAATGGTGGTTTGGCGGTAATTGCTGATGTTCCGAAGACTCGCGTTTATTCCCTGTGTCAATGGTTGAATAGTGGAGAATTGGGTACTGGAAATAAGGCAATTATTCCTGTTAATATTCTGACTAAACCACCAAGTGCCGAACTAAAACCTGGGCAAGTAGATCAAGATTCTTTACCACCTTATGATATTCTGGATGATATTCTATACCGATTAGTTGAAAAGTACCAATCAGCTAAACAAATTATAGCCGCAGGACATGATGAAAAAGTGGTTAAGCGTGTAGTCCAGATGGTAATGAGGGCAGAGTTTAAGCGGCGACAAGCGCCTCCAGGGTTGAAAATTACTGCTCGCGCTTTTGGCACTGGTTGGCGAATGCCAATTGCTAAAACTTGGGTTCAGTAATTCTCTATGAAAATTCCCGTCAAACTTTAGTTCTTCCGTGCGATGATAAATCTATTGATATAATTAGGGTTTTAGGCTCTGACTCACCTTACTCTATGCGCCAGTTGCATAATTCCTGAATGGATAAGTTTCGTAAGTTCCGTAAAAGAAAAAATCAAAACACCACAGGTTATAAAGTTATGAGAAATACTGAGACTGCTTTTCCCTACAACCTTACCCTATACATCGTTGGCGGTATTGTTGTCCTAATTGGTGTTATCCTCTTCAAGCCCTTTACGATTGTTAATGCGGGGGAAAGAGGTGTAGTGATGCGCTTTGGCAAAGTTCAGGATCGCATATTAGATGAAGGTATTCACCCGATTATGCCAATTATTACCTCTGTTAAAACTCTCACTGTTCGGGTGCAAAAGACTGATTTGAATGCAGATGCCGCTTCTAAAGACTTGCAAAAAATTACCGCAGAATTAGCAATCAACTGGAACATAGATCCGATGAAAGCGAATCAAGTTTATCAGCAGGTAGGAGATGAAGAACAAATTGTTAATGGGATTTTGAATCCGGCAGTTTCCGAAGTTATGAAAGCCGCTACTGCCAAAAAAACTGCTTTAGAAATCATCACTAAACGCACAGAATTAAAAGCAGAAATTGACGAAAGCCTCAGAAAACGTTTAGAACCTTATGGGGTATTAGTTAAAGATGTTTCTCTAGTAAGTTTTGGCTTTTCTCCAGAGTTTAGCAAAGCAATTGAATCCAAACAAATAGCAGAACAAGAAGCTAAACAGGCTCAATATTTGGCCCTGAAAGCTACCCAGGAAGCTCAAGCGGAAATCAACCGCGCCAAAGGTCAAGCAGAAGCCCAACGTTTGCAACGCATGACTTTAACTCCTGAACTATTGCAACAGCAAGCAATTCAAAAATGGAATGGTCAATTTCCAACAGTTATGGCAGGTGAAGGTACGCTACCTTTTATCAATATGACAGTACCAAATTCTACAGCCTCTAAAAAGTAACATAGGACTTATGCAACTGGCACGCTTAAATCAACTTGTAGGGTGCGTCAGACGAAGTTATGGATTGATAGAATAAGAGTTTTAGCCTCGGACGCACCCTACTCTATGTGATACTTGCGTAAGTCCTATAGCCTTTCTCAAAAAGATGAGGTATGACTGACAGCTTACATAACCACCCAGACTAAGAGGGCTGAAGCCCAACAACGTACCTCATCTTTCTGAGAACCGCTATATATAAACGTTAATCTAACATCTAAAATCGAATGACTAATATTGACGGTACTCCTACTTTTGATTTTTTTCAAGGAACTCTCAACAATGACACACTAAGAGGATTTGCAGGTAACGATACCATCCAAGGTTTCGGGGGAAATGACTTAATTTTTGGCAATCAAGATAGCGATTCCCTTGTAGGAAATGAAGGTGCAGATACTCTTTTTGGCGGACAGGGAAATGATACCGTTTATGGCAGTGAAGGAAACGATATAATTAATGGCGATCGCGGTCAAGATTTCCTGATTGGTGGCGAAGGCACAGATATTTTAACTGGTGGTGTAGGTGACGATCTATTTGTCCTCGACACCGCAGGCGGATCTACCTTAGCTGAGGCGGATGCGATCGCAGATTTTGGCAACGGTAACGATCGCCTAGTTTTGACAGGCGGACTGAAGTTTGGCGACTTAAATATTTCTTTCGCTGAGGGTAATGCAGTTGTGAAAGATCGGCTTACAGGCAAATATTTAGCAGTTTTACAAGGTGTTAATAACCTAATAGATTCAAACTTTATCTCCTTGATTGGTGGCATAGAACAAGGTCAAATTTTACCTGTTTCTACTACTACCAACATATCAGGTAATGCGATTGGATTGGAAGTCGCGCAGACTCCTGTTGAACAAGCAATCGGTTTAATGTACCGCACTGAATTACCCGATAATCGGGGGATGTTGTTCCCCATTGAACCGCCACGAAATGTTAAATTTTGGATGAGAAACGTGCCAATGGCATTAGATATGATTTTTCTGCGGGAGGGGGTAGTGCAAGCTGTAATCGCCAATGCACAGCCTTGTTTTGCTGAATCTTGCCCTACTTATGGGCCGGATGCGATCGTTGATGGAGTGATTGAACTCAGGGGAGGAAGGGCGGCAGAATTAGGTTTGAAAGTGGGCGATCGCGTTTTTTGACAGCAAGATTTTTTGAGTTAGACTTGGCAATTGCTATAACATGAAAGCAACAATTATTACTAAGTTATGAGCATCGCCAAACCCCCTCTCCGAAAATTCCGGCTCCGCACCAGCGTTGTGTTGCCCTTTGTGCTGCAAATTATCGCTGCTGTTGGGTTTGTGGGTTATCTCTCCTTCCGAAATAGTCAACAGTCGATTAACGAGTTGACCTTCCAACTTAGCAACAAAGTTACTGGTCAAATCGATCGACATCTGGAAAGCTATCTAGAAAAACCTCATTTGTTGCAGGGGGTTTTGGCCTCGGCATTTCGCAATGGCAATTTAGATCCAAATGATTTTCAGGCCCTAGAGCGGCAATTTTGGTCAGATATTAAACTAACAGATTCAGTTGACTACATTTATATTGGCAAAGACAACGGCGATTTTATCGGGGTGCAGCGATATCTTGATGGTAAATTAGTGGTTAAGTTTCGCGATCGCACGACGGATTCTAATCGAGTAGTTTATGAAATCAAGCAACCCGGCGATCGCTTTGAGCAATTGCAATCTAAGCCCTACGATCCTCGCGATCGACCTTGGTATACTGTTACTATGGCTGCTAAAGTCCCTAGTTGGACTCCGATCTTTAATTCAGAAAATTTGGGAGTTTTACAGATTTCTCCTACTACTCCTGTCTACGATAGCCAAGGGCAATTAGTCGGAGTATTGTCTACAAATTTGCTGCTGGCACAACTCAACCAATTTCTTAATGGTTTATCTATTAGCAAGTCTGGTGAAGCTTTTATCATTGAGCGATCGGGAGATTTAGTTGCTAGTTCAACTGCCGAAATTCCTGCGGTTAAAGTTCCGGGAAAAGAAGAGCCAGGGCGCTTGAAGGCTTTGGATAGTAAGGAACCTATCATTCGATTCACTGCTCAAAAATTGCAAGAACAAAGCAATACTTTTATCCAAATTCAAAAACCTCAGCAATTTCAGTTTGTGTTAAATGGTAAAACGCAACTGGTGCAGATTTCTCCACTACAACAGGTTAAAGGATTGGATTGGTTGATTGTGGTTGTGATTCCAGAAGAAGACTTTATGGCTCAAATTTATGAGAATACTCGTAACACGATATTGTTTGTAATAGTAGCATTGGGAATTGCGATTGCCATTGGCATTCAGACGGCTAATTGGATTACTCGTCCGTTGCTAAGAATGTCTCAGGCATCAACAGAAATTGCTCAAGGAAATCTCGATCAACAGATAGAAACCAGCCCGATTATAGAAATTGATATTTTAAGCCAGTCTTTTAATGATATGAGTAGGCAATTGAAGGATTCATTTGCTGCTTTACACCAAAGTCAAGAAGAGTTACGCCTAGCCAATGAAGAGTTAGAAAATCGGGTAGAACGGCGCACGGCTCAATTACGTAAGGAAAAAGAAAGATCGGAACAACTATTATTAAATATCTTACCATCTGAGATTGCGGAACGTCTCAAAAGAACTAATGAATCTCCGGCAGAACACTTTGAGGAGGCGACTATTTTGTTCGCTGATATTGTTGGCTTCACCAGCCTATCATCCCGCATGGAACCGATGGAATTAGTCGGTGGGCTTAATCAAATTTTCTCTGCCTTCGATCAGTTGACAGAAAAGTATAATCTGGAAAAAATTAAAACTATTGGTGATGCCTATATGGTAGTAGGCGGGTTGCCTCTTCCGCGTTCAGATCATGCTACGGCAATTGCTAATATGGCATTAGATATGCAGGCTTATATGCAAAGTCTGGATAGCATTTTTGGGGAATCTTTAGAAATACGGATTGGGATTAATAGCGGGCCTGTTATTGCTGGAGTTATTGGTATTAAGAAATTTATCTACGATCTTTGGGGAGATGCTGTTAATGTGGCTTCTCGGATGGAATCTCATGGTAAACCTGGTTATATTCAGGTGACAGAGGCTACTTATGCTCATTTGAAAGAGGATTATATACTGGAATCAAGGGGTGCGATTGCTGTGAAGGGTCGGGGAGAAATGACTACTTACTGGTTAGTGGGTAGGCGATCGATTGGAGGTTAATAGTTGATGCAAGTTTTGGGTTGATTGGTGATAATTATGGTAGAATTACAGGACTTACACACAACTAACGCAATTCTGTCATTGCGAGGCTGCCGAAGCAATCTCAAACCCTTGGTACACCGTTACAGTGCGTAAGTCCTGAATTACTAAATAATAATTCTCTCGGTCAATCTCCCCCTACCCGAAATGGATCAACTACGCCGCCAAGCTTATCAAAATTTGATTGATGCTCTCCTCACCTGCGATCGCGAGGAAAGAATGAGCATTATGCAGGCTAATTTAGAGTTGATAGACGAGGGTTTTGCCCAATTTTTGCGGCGAGACTGGGCAACTCAAACTCTGGCAAAGTTGCAGGGTGAAGAAGCTTTCAATTGCGCTATTAATTTATACGGTTTGAATCTTGGTTTTTCTAGTCTGCGGCAAGGCAGTCGGGCAAGTAATTTAGAGGTGGCAATCGCTTGTTTGGAGATTGGGTTAACTGTTATTACTCGCGAAGCTTACTCGGAATATTGGGCAGCGTTTCAAAACAGTCTGGGTGCTACCTACAGCAACAGAATCAGAGGGGAAAAAGCTGAGAATTTGGAACTGGCGATCGCGGCTTATTTGGCATCTTTGGAAGTTCGCACCCGTGAGGCTTTTCCCCCAGATTGGGCAAAGACTCAATATAATTTGGGTAATGCCTACAGCCATAGAATCAGAGGGGAAAAAGCTGAGAATTTGGAACTGGCGATCGCGGCTTATTTGGCATCCTTGGAAGTTCGCACCCGTGAGGCTTTTCCGATCGATAATGCGACAACTTTATATAATCTCGGACTTGCCTACCGCCAGGATAATTCCCAACTCCCAGCAGCTTACGATACCTTTAACACTGCCATTGAGACAGTTGAATTAATGCGGAGTGAAATCATTATCGGTGGTGAAGCAGACAGACAGAAATTAGCCGAAGAATGGAATAAACTTTATCAGGTAATGGTTGAAGTTTGCCTAGCAATGGCAAACCAAACTGCCGCCCTAGAATACGTCGAACGTAGCAAAACCAGAAACCTCGTAGAATTATTTTACAAGGCCCGCAGTCTCGCGCAAAATCCACAGCCGATTAGTTTTGCTGAAATTGGCAATCTGTTAGCTGAAGATGAGGCAATTTTGGAATGGTACATTACCATTAACCACTTTAAAGTTTTTATTGTCACCTCTCAACCCCCCCAACCCCCGCTTACTAAGGGGGGGCTAAGAAGGGTAGATATTTGGGAATCTTCCTATCAAGATTTGCAAGCATTAGAGGAATTTCAACGGGAATATATCGACGACATCAAGGATAATGAAAAATACGACAACTGGAAAAACCAGCTAGAAACCCGCCTGGAAAAATTAGCTGAAATCTTACATATAGATGAAATAATTTCTCGCCTCCCGGAAACTTGTCAGCGATTAATCTTAGTTCCCTTCCGATATTTGCACTTATTACCGCTTCACGCCTTAACCAGTCGCAGACTCAGGCAAAATGTAGAAGAAACTGGCAGTCTCCTCGATCTTTTCCCTGGCGGCGTGAGATATACTCCCAGTTGTCAGCTATTACTATTATCTCAGCGGGTAAATCCGCCTGGGGAAGAGTCATCACCTAGAAGATTGTTTGCCATTCAAAACCCGACAGAAGATTTAGACTTCACCGATATCGAAGTTGAAGCAATTGCTAAATCCTTTAATCCTGCGGAAGTTTTGATTCGGGAAAAGGCAAGTAAGACAGGATTGCAGCAACAAATTGCCGGGTTGCAAAATGCCGATATCGCCCACTTTTCCTGTCACGGCTTTTTCGACTTTTCCAATCCCCGGAAATCAGCTTTAATCTTAGCTGGGGCGAAAATTGCCACCGATAACGTTAACTCGGAGGAAAAAAGTTATATTCGTTCCCGCCGAGGCGAAACCTTCGACATCGCCGAATGTCTGACGCTGGAAGAAATCTTTAATTTGTCACTGAGTAAGTGCCGTTTAGTTACGCTTTCCGCTTGCGAAACTGGGTTAACGGATATTAGATATAGCACTGATGAGTATATCGGATTGCCTAGTGGTTTTTTCTATGCCGGGGCTACGAGTGTAATTAGCACTTTGTGGGCGGTTAATGATGTATCTACGGCAATTTTGATGATCAAGTTTTATGAGATTTTGTTGTCTAAAAGTCGGCCGCCTGTGGCGATCGCTTTGCGGGAGTCGCAGTTGTGGCTAAGGGGGGCAAGTGTGCAAGATTTGCTAGATTGGGCTGATAGTTCAAAGTTACTGGATAGCCAGAATAAGGAGAGGATTAAAAAGAGACTTAGACGCAGTGGCAAACTCGATGATAAACCTTATCAAGACTCTTTATACTGGGCGGCTTTTTGCGCCGTTGGACAATAAATGTTAGGGGTTTATGGTGGGTGGGGGCGGGTTTATTTAACCTGTCGATTTTATTTGAGATTATTGGCGAACCCGCCCCTACAAGTTTGTCGAAAATGAGGCAATATTTCAGGTTAAATAGATATAATTTCTGTAGGGGCGGGTTCACCAGTATCTTTAATCTCCCATCCCAGAACTTCATAAACCCGCCCCGCCCATACTATGAAACTAAAACCTCTCCAACTAATTTTTGAAATTGTCCCGTTTGCAGATTTAAACTAAAGCGATCGCCCTCCACCAATTGAATCACCAAATTATTGCCGATCGTAGAAAATTGTTCAGGAAAATCTGGCAAGCCGCGATTAAATCTCAGGGAACCATTCGGATTAAATAATAATATCTCATTTTCAGTCAAAACAGCAGTAACTTTTTGAATAACTGCCATCTGAATTAAGTTAGCAGTAAGAGGCATCGCCAAACTAAGGCGACCACTTTCTAGGCAAATAGCTACTAACTGCTGATCGATGCCAATCCAGAGCATTTTTTGATCGGTTGAATACTCAATACTTAACTCAACTAATTGACTTCGCCAACTTAGCCCATAATATCCCAAAACTTCCCCCAAATCAAGACGAGCAAATTTTTGAGCATATTGGTGACAAATGATTTGCCTAATGCCTGGGATTTGGTCAAATTCTGATTTGCTAATCGTTTCAATCTTCATGGTAGCTTGTTATTAATAATGATTGCCACTCCTGAAAAGTTGATCCTTTCCATCCGAGGCATAGTTGAAATAGAACAAGCCAGAAGCGATCGCGCCCTACAAACCAGAGTCACCGTTATCGGTGTCGGCTTAGGAGTATAAGGAGTAGCCGCCACCGCTTACCCCTACTTAATCAAGCAAGACCCGCCAAATCCAATAAACTTTATCCTATCCATCATCATCAGCATCATTCTCGGAGGAATAGCCGCCGCCATTACCTTTGCAGCTATTCAAATATGGCCTAAAAAGCCCCGAAATTAAACATCTTAAATATCACATTTAAACTATGATTAAACTCACAAATAACTAGCCTTAGTTTCAATAGTAAAAGAGTCAACCTTTGATTTTGAAAAATCAATCAACCGGAGTAATCTCTATCCAAACACCCGTTTTTTCAGCCACCGGTACATACTCAACACTCAACTTAGAAACACAACTAATTCTATCATCCAGAAGCACTCCCGCCCCATTCATAGTTAGCGCATCCAGACACGCACCCGCTAAATTATCCAAATCAGAATTAGTGCGGTGCTTTCCCACAAAACGCATTAAAATCGACGCTCTTTTTATTGGCAATTCTATAGTTAAATTCAACTCAGATAGTTGACTATAAATTTCCACCTCAGCCATATTTCGCCACGTTCGATATCGCTGTGGCATAAATGTCCCATTCCCAGTTACTCGCGGCCGCGCTTTGGGGACTACATTACCGGGTATAAAAAATATTATAACTTCGCTAGATTGAGGAATATCAAAAACTTCTAATTTTTCAACATTTAGAGTAATTATTTCCTGGGGCGATGAGCAATTAAAAACCTCTAAACTCTCAATTACTTCAGGGGTTATTATCTGTTTTTCAGATGTAATATTCTCAATTACTTCAGAAGTTATTATCGGCTCTTCAGATGCGATTTCCTCAATTATTTCAGAAGTTATTATCGACTCTTCAAATATAATATTTTCAATTATTTCAGAAGTTACGAGCGGCTCTTCAGATGCGATTTCCTCAATTATTTCAGAAGTTATTATCGACTTTTCCGATGTAATATTCTCAATTACTCCAGAAGTTATTACTTGTTCGTCCGATGCAGTATCTTCAATTATTTCAGAATTTATTATAGACTCTTCATACACCATCTCCTCTAATTCTAATTCTTCATCTTCCTCTAAATAATTAATAGATTGCGCTCTGTCAAGACTATCCTCCTGAGTAGAAATAATAAAATTTTGTACAAAACTTTCCCTTCCAACACTTCGGGGTTTATCCTTCGGTAAACCCGGCCATCCTTTAGCCATTTGCATATAAGTTTCTGCCGTTCTTTGTGACAGATTACAATTAGCTTTTAGCCAAATTTCCCATTGTTCAGGTTGTAATTTTGCCTGAGCGTCCAACAACCACTCCCCAGCGTTGCGAGCATACAACAGTCCCGCCATCGGAGAAGTCTGACACTGCTCGTGAGCCCCCTTAATTTCCGCCCCCAATTCCAGAAGCGTCATCGGCAAAGGGGCAGAATTCATCAGCACTTCCAAGTAACTAGATAAAACTAGCCACAAAGTTTTTGCACCCGCCATTTCTCCCCCTTCGCTTGCAGGGAAAGGATTTGCAATGTTGAGTTGTTTGTTGAGATTGTTAGTGTCCACTTACTTAGATGCTTTTCCCTACTCAAAAATAGTGCTTAAACTAAAAAAATGCTCCAACGGGATAGATGCCGAAAGTACGATCGCACATCAGCAATTATAGCCGAATGCAGCATTTTTTAGTTATTTAGAAGAGCAGAAAGTAGAAAGCAATAAAAGCAATGGTTTTACTAGAAATCAACCGAGTAACTGCTCAACCGGAAAATCAATCAAATATAAAATCCGTTCGAGAGTAATTTCTGCCCAATCTGGGTGGCTATTGAGTTCATTAGCCAACTCATAAACCACTTTTTCCAAAATATAAGCATCCAGTAATACTTGCAGTTCCTCCGTAGATTTAGGTAGAAAATTTGCATCGCCTGCTGTCATCAAATAACTCTTGAGGAAAGCAACACTAACCCACCCATACCAAAACTTAGCCCATTGATTCATTGTGGGGAGAGTTTCAGCTCGAATTATGCCGTTTTCTATCTCTTTGCGGAGGGATAAAGTGGCAGCATAATTGAAAGATTGCACCATTCCTGCAACATCTCGCAAAGGCGAGCGCTTCATGCGCCGCTCGCTCAAAGGACGTGCCGGTTCTCCTTCAAAATCAATAATGATAAAATCTTTGCCCGTATAGAGCACTTGACCTAAATGGTAATCCCCGTGACAGCGAATACGCTGAGCTGTGATTTTAAGGTTCAAAATAGACCTAAATTTTCCGATCAACTGCTCTGGATGGCTGAGGATAACTTGCGCCATTTTTTGTCCATCTGGCGATAAATTTAAAAGCCCCTTTCTTAGCAGCAATAAAGTTCTACCAGTGAGATTTCTCATCTGCTGATAAATGGAACGCTGGTAAAAAGATGTGAAATTTTCTGCGGCAAAACTGGGATTCTCTAAATCCGAAGCTAAGGTTAAATGCAGTTCCGCCGTTCGCCGACCCAAAAGTTCGGCAGATGTCAAATAAGTACCGATAAGTTCGTGAGCCAATTCTGGCATTTCAACTGATAGATTAGATACCAGCGAGTTTGATGGCTGTTGCACTGGTAAGGGTAAAGCAGTGGGTAAATAACTTTCGCCATAACCTGATAAATTTTCGTGAGAATGCTTTGCACCTACGACCATTACTTGCTCGAAATAGTGACTTAAGCTATCCAATGTATAAGACCAAGCATCCCTAGCTTCGGGAATAAACTTGTGCAATATTCCAATTGTAATCGATTCGCTTCCTGGGCGGCGGTACTCTAAGGCTCCTGCAACTGGAATATATGGTTGGATGGGGTTTTTCTCAGTTAAGAATTGCCCAATTTCTAGGTCGGGATTGATACCTTCCTCAACTTTGCGGAACAATTTAAGGATTAAGCGATCGCCGTAAACTACTGAAGTATTGCTTTTTTCTCCCTTAATTAAACGGGGTTCAACGTGCGATAAGTCTTCTTCCGGGGTTAATTCCTTGGTAATCGTTGTTAGCAATTTACCAGCAGTACCCATGTATTGACGGGAATTGGCGATCGCGTCCAAGGGAAAGCTCAAAAAGTCTTTCTCTCCCCCAGCGTCAAATAGCACGCCAATTTCATCACTTTTGCCGATAAACTTGAGTTCTGCGATCGCCTGTGCAGAATGAAGACTTTGTGATGGCTGGTTTTGCTTATAATTTGTCACGTTGCCCTCAGCCAATATCTCCCCACCATCCCCAACACTACTAATTTTTTCGTAGCCTAGAGGTAGCACATAAGTTTCGGCCATTCCTTCCGTATAATCTACTTTTAAAAATACCAAATAATAGGTATTAATAAATTGTTTGTGAGCCGATATTGATGGTGAACCTGAACTTTCGCCAGCAAATACAGAGGAATTTATCGGAATAACTTCTGTAATTTGTACCGCTTGAATTGTCCGATCTTTGCCACCAAACCAACGAAAGCTACGTAAGTATTTAGGTAAAATAGTAGCAATCTGGGCTGTTGATTTGTTATTGGGATTAAAAATACTCTCCCAATTACCACTAACAGTCAAAGTCGGCAGTTTTATTTGCGGTAATTGCTGTGGATAAACATCCGGTTTAAGTGCGATCGTAAACCAATAAAACGAGTGAGGAGTGAGACTCAGAAAGTAAGGATAATCCCCAATAGTGGGAAATTCAGAGCGACCAAAAATCTCAATTGGCACCGAACCCTTGAAGGGCGACAGGTCTAATTCAACTGTTTGAACAAAGCGCGACAAATTCGCTACAACTAGGATATGTTCTCCATCGTAAATACGCATAAAAGCCAAGACTTTGCGGTTTTCTGGATACAGAAATTCAAAGGTTCCGCGACCAAATGCTTGGAAGTGCTGCCTAATTCCAATTAAGCGTTTCATCCACCACCACAGCGAATTTAGGTTAGATCGTTGCGCTTCTACATTAATGGCTTCATAGTGGTATTCTGGGTCAAGAATTGGCGGTGCGTATAACTTTTGAGGATTTGCCCGACTAAAGCCCGCATTGCGATCGCCACTCCATTGCATCGGAGTTCTTACCCCATTGCGATCGCCTAAATAAATATTATCCCCCATTCCAATTTCATCCCCGTAGTAAAGTACAGGAGTACCGGGAAGAGAAAGCAAAAGAGCATTCATTAACTCAATGCGGCGGCGGTTATTTCCCATTAAAGGAGCTAAACGACGGCGGATACCTAAATTAATCCTCGCTTGGGTATCTTGAGCATAAACTCGGTACATATAATCCCGGTCTTCATCGCTCACCATTTCTAAGGTTAATTCATCATGATTGCGGAGGAATAAAGCCCATTGACAGTTATCAGGGATGTGAGGAGTTTGCTGAATAATATCAATAATTGGGAAGCTATCTTCCATCTGCAACGACATGAATAAACGTGGCATTAGAGGAAAATGAAAGTTCATGTGACATTCATCTCCCTGAGCATAATATTGCACCGCATCTTCCGGCCACTGATTAGCCTCAGCAAGTAGCATTCGATTCGGGAATTTTTCGTCTACGTGCTTCCGTAATTGTTTTAGGAAAAAGTGCGTTTCTGAAAGGTTTTCACAATTAGTACCATCCCGCTCGTACAGATAAGGAACGGCATCCATCCGTAGCCCATCTACACCCATAGCTAACCAGAAATCGACAGTATCTAAAATTGCTTGGCGCACCGCTGGATTGTCATAATTTAAATCAGGTTGATGGGAGTAAAATCTATGCCAATAGTAAGATTTTGCCACCGCATCCCAAGCCCAGTTTGAATTCTCAAAATCTTGGAAAATAATCCGCGCATCTTGATATTTTTCGGGTGTATCGCTCCAAACGTAAAAATCTCGCTCCTTGCTGCCTTTCGGTGCTCTCCGCGCCTTTTGAAACCAGGGATGCTGGTCAGAAGTATGATTGACAATTAACTCAATAATTACCCTAATTCCCCGCTGGTGTGCGGCATCTAAAAGGTTTTGAAAATCTTCTAAATTACCGTAAATTGGGTTGACGCTAGTGTAGTCTGAAGTATCATAGCCATCGTCTCGCAAGGGGGAGGGAAAGAAAGGCAGCACCCAGATAGCTGTAACTCCCAAATCTTGCAAGTAATCTAGTTTTTCTGTCAGTCCCCGAAAGTCGCCAATGCCGTCAGCATTGCTATCAGCAAAGGCACGAACAGGCACTTCATAAATGATGGCATCTTTAAACCACAAAGGATCGTCATTTAAACTTGAGTGGAGCATTTTAAGTAATGGGTAATGGGTAATGGGTAATTGGCAACTGGTAATTACTGATTGCCGATCGTCCTAGATACTACAGATATTGGGTAAAGTTACACCCAACTTGAGTTAATTATACCTGTTAATAGCTAGCTGTCAAAAATTTAACGCTCAGCTTAGTTGAGATCAATTCTATACTAGAGTTGTTGTTCTCAGAATATCTAAAATGCTAAGTTTTATTATCTGTCTTAAGTAAGATAAACACCAAGTCATTTACCTAACTCACAAAAAAGTATTCACTGATACAGCCAAAATGAATGGCTTACTGTTACCTGTAGGTGTTGCCAAAAGAGTTGCCAAAAGATAGGACAAATATTAAAAGCAAAATCAAAAATCTGTCAGTCGCTATTTCAATAATCGAGTCCCTGTTTAATCCAGTTGAGGCAATCACCTTCAGATAAAAATATTTTGGGAGCAGCGATATTGTTTAACTTTCCTGGTGGATAATGGTCATAGAAATATTTACCAGCTTCTTGATAAACAATGATTAAATTGTCCCGATAAGTATACCGGCACTTAAAATAATCTTCCTGAGCGACAATATCTGAATTTTCATCAAGATGCTCTTTGGCAACTTTAATTATTTCCTCTACGCTACTCGAACAAATCCCAGCAGGATTTTCCAATTTGTGAAATTTCCCTTGATGGCTTAATTCAGAAAGTAAGGTATAAGAATAAATATCTTTCCTATCAACTATAGCCACAATAAAAGGCAAAATTAAATGCCCATTATAGGAAACAGACTTTTCGTAAATAAAACGATCTACCATAACTTAATCTCTCAGCTCAACCTGAATTTTGCTGATAATAAAGAGATGATTGATATAAAACTTGTTCTTGATGAGTAAGCAATGTACAATCAGATAGCGGGTAAGCTACACAAGTAACAGTATAACCTGCCTTTAATTCTGATGGTCGCAGAAATTTTTGCTCGCTTTGATCCACTTCGCCGCTTACCAGTTTAGCAATGCAAGCCGAACATTCCCCCTGTTTACATCCAGAAGGAAGGCGGAGACCACCTTCTTCTGCCATATCTAGAATATACTGGTCATCTGGTACTGCAATTGTACGATCTAGTGCGATCGCAGGATTTACTAACCGAACTTGATAAACTACCATTTTTGCTCCTAATAAGAAGAAGGAAGAAGGAAGAAGGAAGAAGGAAGAAGGAAGAAGGAAGAAGTAAAAAATAAAAAATACTTACTTATGTTGTAGCAAGCTTTTTATCTTATTTTACTTAAATTAGGTGGGTTTACTTATTAATATTCCTCTTGTTTAACTAAGATAAACTCTAGATTGCTAATGGCTGATTGTTAATACCTAACAACTAAATCCTGTAGATTTGGCATTACCATAGTATTTTAAAATTTGGTGAGACAGAACCTCTTAATTAGCAATTAGCAATTACCCATTACCCATTACCCATTACCCATTACCATCAAATCCTCCTCAAAGTAAATAGCTCGAATATCCTCCGGCAAATTTACCTCTAAACTTTGATACCCCTTTTGCAACAAAACTCTCACCTGAGCGGGAGAAATTGCTTCACCCTCCGCTTGCAAATAAGCCGCAATTCGCGTCTCGCTCCAGCGAAAAGTCTGAGCCATTAAAACCGTCAACCGCAGCAAGGGAGCTAATTGTTCTAATGCCTGTCCGACGTAACACCAAAGCGGCGGGGGAGCCGCTTGTAAAGAGTAATGAATCGATTCCACTGACGGTAAATCGGTTTGATTAATGCAGATAGCCGTTACATTAATCAGCCAGTTCTGAAGAGTAATATTATCCCCTCCCTCCTCTCGGTTCTCACGCCGCAAATCTAGGCCGCGCAATTCGTAGTAAATATGCCGCCAAGTCCGAGCAAATAGGTAATCAGCCTGCACTGGCGATCGCACTGAATGCCGAATCAGAGTGTAGACAATTTGAGCGTATCGACAAAAAATTGCCGTAAAAAATTTTCCCTGATCGGGATGATTTTGAAACAGAGTCAGCAACTCCTGGTCGCTGTTATGAAACAGCGATTTGACAATCGGATGGTTGGATTCAGGAAATTGAGGCGTTTGCACAATTTTTCCGCACTAGCTGAGCTAAAAAACGCTGATGCACTAGCATAATACATCATCCCTGAGAGTTCTGGCAAACCTCCCACTCAGAATTTTGTAGAGAGGTATTGTCTACCAAAAAAGCTAGAAACTTAAAACCCGCCGTAGCGGGTTTGAATGTGAATGTAGATGTATTAATCGGAATTCCAGGCTTGCGGGTCATTTTCTACCTGCACCGAGCGATTGCTACGGTTAAAGTAAATCCTGATCGTGTTCGTGCGGCCCCGCCCCAAATCCAGTTTGCCAGATTTCCAAGGCTTATACCCAGATTGGCTACCGAAGAAACTGACTCTGTAAGTTGTAGCTGGCAGATAAATTCTCTCCTTAGTATTATTGCCGCTTAATCTAATTTCTTTCCTATTGCCATCTCCTTCTATTTGAATCCTAACCTCATCATTACTGCGAGAAATAAACTCAACTGCTACCCTTTGATTATCATTGCGTCCCCGATCGTTGTCGCGTCCCCGATTATCCCCTGGCAAACCCGTATCTTTTACATTTGCTCCTCTTAAATCGGTTCCCTGGAAATTGATACCTCTGACCTCAGCTCGCTCTAAATCGGCATTCCTTAAGTTAGCATCACTCAAGTTGGCATTTCTCAAATTAGACCTACTCAAATCTGCATCCCTTAAATCAGCTCCTCGGAGGTCAGCATTGCTTAAGTCGGCATTTCTAAGAGCAGCGCCTCGCAGATTTGCACCTCTAAGGTTGGCATTTCTAAGGTCTGCTCCTTGTAGGTTCGCACCTCTAAGATTAGCATCTCTGAGGTCGCACCGAGAACACTGACCAGTTTCTTTTAGTTTCTCGACATCCCTGCGACTTGCGGACTGAACTGGCATCGCTAGGCTGAGTGCGATCGCCAGCGTTGCAAATCCTAAAATAGGTTTCATTTTCATCTTACTGGACTCGAAATTGATTAATATTTCAGACTATGAGACGTTCGATTGGATCGAAAAGATTCCTGCAAATCGACAAATACCATTAGGTAGAGATTAGCCTCTAAGGTATAGTTTAACTTAAGCGAGTAAGTTTTGACTTCTTATACCTGGATTATCCTCTCCGGCAAAGCCATTAGGACTCAACACTTAGGCATTTCTATCCTAAAACCAAGGAAAAAACTTTCTAGGGGGCATTTTTTCTTACCTCCTACTTTTCCAAACTTAATATATCAACAAATGACTAGCAAAACCCGGAAAAAAATTAATCTTTTACTGCTGTTATTTCCCGGCACATTTTGGCTGATAATTTTTTTCGTTGTACCGCTGCTGATTGTCTTACTTTACAGTTTCCTAGAACGTGGTACTTACGGCGGTGTCACCTGGACTTTTACCATCAGTAACTATCAGCGTTTATTAGGCGATATCAATAGTTATATTTACTTAGGAGTGCTTTGGCGATCGCTCTGGCTAGCATTGCTTACCACCGCAGCTTGCTTGCTAATTGGCTATCCCCTAGCATTTTTCATTGCCACGCGATCGCCCCGATGGAAAAATGCTTTACTATTGCTAGTTATTATTCCCTTTTGGACTAACTTTCTTGTACGGACTTACGCCTGGATAGTTCTCCTACAAAGTAAAGGAGTAATTAATGTAGCCCTACAAAGCCTGCAAATTATCAACGAACCATTACACTTGCTTTTCACTCCTTTTGCCGTCACAATTGGTTTAATTTATGGTTATCTGCCATTTATGGTCTTACCATTATATTCTACCATAGAACGTTTCAACTTTAGATTAGTAGAAGCCGCCCAAGATTTAGGAGCTAATGACCTTCGTACCTTATGGCGCATCATATTACCGTTAACAATGCGCGGGATTATCGCTGGTTCTATACTGGTATTTGTCCCAACAGTAGGTGCTTTTATCACACCCGATATTTTAGGCGGTGCTAAAACAATGATGGTAGGAAACTTGATTCAAAATCAATTCCTCAAAGCTCGTGACTGGCCCTTTGGTTCTGCACTTTCTATGTTACTAATGGTATTAATCTTAGTTCCTATGTTAATTTATTTCCATCTTTCAGAAGAGGAAAGCTAAATAGTAAAATTTTCAAATTTCACCCGCCATTCTTTCAACCACAAGACTTACACGCACGCATGGTACGGCCGCAATACGTATACTTTTATATAAGTATTGAACCACAAATTAGCCATTAGCCATTAGCCATTAGCCATTAGCCATTAGCCATTAGCCATTAGCCATTAGCCATTAGCCATTAGCCATTAGCCATTAGCCATTAGCCATTACCAATGAATCACAAAAGCCCCAAATTAGATTTATTAATTCGTTCACTTGGCAAACGTTTGCTCTGGGTACAAGCAGCATTAGGATTTACCTTTCTTTACCTACCAATTTTAATATTAATTATTTACTCCTTCAATACCTCCCGATCTAATGCCGTTTGGCACGGCTTTACCCTAAACTGGTATCGCAGCTTATTCGTAAGTGCGGGTGTAATCGTAGAGGGCTCAGCCCAAGGATCTGCTAACATTAGCGATGCAGGATTATGGGAAGCGCTAAATAATAGCTTGCTAATTGCCGCTATTTCTACTCTGCTAGCGACAATCTTTGGTACGATGATAGCACTGGCATTAGAGCGGTTTCGTTTCCCCGGCAGGAGAACATTAGAAGCCTTACTTTTTTTACCGATTATCATTCCTGAGATTACAATGGGTATTTCCTTGCTAGTTTTCTTTACCCTAGTATTTAGGCTAGTAGAAAATCTAATAGGAATTCGCATTACCCTCGGCTTGCCTACGGTAATTATCGGTCACATTGCCTTTAATATTTCCTTTGTTACTATTACTGTGAGGGCGCGTTTGGCAGAATTAGATCCGGCTTTAGAAGAAGCAGCCTTAGACTTAGGCGCGAATGAATGGCGGACTTTTTGGCGCGTCATCTTGCCTTTAATTTGGCCAGGAATTTTCAGCGCTGCTTTATTAGCTTTCACCATATCCTTAGATGATTTTGTAATAAGTTTTTTTACTAGCGGTGTGGGATCGACAACTCTGCCGTTGTTCGTTTATGGGATGATTAAGTTTACGGTGACACCAGCCATCAATGCAATCTCAACTTTGATGTTGCTAGCTTCCCTGTTACTTGTGGTATCATCGCTAACTATCCAGAAAAGTTAAAATACTTAAAATGGTACAGACTTATTCCCTCTTCCTTCAGACAAAAATTATGAAGCGTCTACTAACCTTCCTCCTGTTGTTTATAATCAGTGCAATCTTACCCTTCGGTTGTAGTAGTAACAATGCAAATACTCCCGGAATAAGTAGCGGCAGTGAAAAAGTGCTAAGCATTTATAACTATTCAACTTATGTCGCACCAGAGGTAATTGCACAATTTGAGAAAGAGAATAATGTCAAAATTAAATACGACACCTACGATAATAGTGATGCCCTTTATGCCAAACTAAAGCAAGGAAACCCCGGTTACGACTTAGTATTTCCAGCCGATTACATGGTGAAAATCATGGTGTCTGAGAATATGCTTGAGCCGCTTAATTTAGAGAAAATTCCTAATCAGAAAAACCTCGATCCTAAGTTTGTAAAGCAATCCTTCGATCCAGACAATAAATACTCATTTCCTTACCAGTGGGGGACTATGGGGATTGGCTATAATCTGAAAGCAACAAAGACTGAAATTAACAGTTGGGAGGCAATGTTTGATCCAAAATTTACTGGCAAAGTAGCATGGCAAGACGATGCACGATACACATTTTCTGGTGTATTGATGTATTTAGGATATAACCCAAATACAACAAATCCCGATGAGATTAACAAAGCCCGTGACTTACTGATCAAAAATAAAGCCATGATTGCCGCTTTTGTCCCAGATACAGGTCAAAACTTGCTTGCTCAAGGAGAAGTAAATTTGACAATGGAATGGAGCGGCGATATTTTCCAGGTGATGACAGAAAACCCAGATTTACGTTTTGCTATTCCTAAAGAAGGAACAATTGTTTTTACTGACAATATAGCTATTCCGAAGGATGCACCAAATAAGGAATTAGCTGAGAAATTTATCAACTTCGTTTTACAGCCAGAAATTGGTGCTAAAATCTCTAATTTTATCCATTTTGGTTCGCCCAATAAGGCGGCTATAGACCAGGGTTTAATAGATGAAAAAGACCGGAAAAATCCTCAAATTTATCCTCCAAATGAAATATTTTCTAAACTCAAATACATTGAAGATATCGGCAAGGCAACGGCATTATACGATCGAGCTTGGACGGAGGTTAAGGCTGCATTTGGCAAATAGGAAATGGTTGTTATTTAGTGGTTATTGGTTGTTAATTAGCAAACAAAAATAAACTTTTATGCGATAATCAACAGATAACCATAGGACTTACGCAAAACTATCCGTAACGCCGCCATCCTGGCGGTAAAGTCACCCCCAGGATCGCGACGTTAGGTAAATGATGCGTAAGTCCTGAAACATTAACCATTAACTATCAACAACTAACAACTAACAACTAACAACTAACAATGTACGCCGTTGAACTGGTTAATATTTCTAAGTGTTTTAAAGATTCCCGGAAAAAAGATTGCTTAGCTGTAGATAACATCAACTTGCAAATTACTGACGGGGAATTCTTTTCACTATTAGGGCCTTCTGGCTGTGGTAAAACTACTACTTTGCGAATGATTGCTGGCTTTGAAATCCCTACAACAGGCGAAATTTACATTCACGGGGAACCGATGAAAGATCGGCCTCCGTTTCACCGCCCAGTCAATACAGTTTTCCAAAATTATGCTTTATTTCCTCATTTAACTCTGGCTCAAAATGTAGCTTTTGGGCTAGAAATGGAGAATTTACCACGCCGAGAAATTCGGAATCGCGTTGCTGATACTTTGGCATTAGTGCAGTTAACTGATATGGAAAAGCGCTATCCACGTCAGTTATCAGGAGGACAGCAGCAGCGAGTAGCTTTAGCAAGAGCATTAGTAAAACAACCTTCTGTATTACTATTTGATGAACCGCTGGGAGCTCTGGATTTGAAGCTGCGGAAGGAAATGCAGACGGAATTGAAACGGATGCAGCAAAAGTTAGGAATTACTTTTATTTATGTGACTCACGATCAGGAAGAAGCTTTAACGATGTCTGATAGAATTGCAGTGATATATGAAGGTCAGATACAACAAGTTGGGACACCTATTGATATTTATGAGTATCCGAAAACTCGCTTTATTGCTGATTTTATTGGGGAGACTAATTTCTTAACTGGGCGAGTAATTCAAACCTTGGCTGGTAAAGTTATCGTGTTGGTTGATGAACAGTTATCAGTATTAGTTACGGAAACAAAAGATATGCCAGTTGGTAAGGTTGTAACCTTGGTTGTGCGGCCGGAAAAGGCGACTATTTATCCTTCAGATTATGGGGTAGAAAATGCTTGGTTAGGAACGGTAGAAGATGAGGTTTATATTGGTACTGATACGCGGTATTCTGTGCGGTTGACGGATCGGAGTTCTGTGGTGGTTCGCAGACAGAATTTGCACCGAGATGATTTGCGGCGGTATGCGGTAGGTGATAGGGTGCGGGTGGTGGTTTCGCCGGAGAGTATTTGTATTTTGGAATCGGATAAGTATTAGATTCTATCATGTTTTTAGTTTGAATTTTAAACAATTCAGAGGCTATCTAAATTATAAGTAGCTGGACAAAAATAAACAATGTCATTGCGAGCCCAGCGAAGCAATCTCAAGGCGCAAGCGAATTGCTTCGCTGGGCTCGCAATGACATGACTACGTTTATTTTTGTCCGACTACTTAACGCTGTAAAGTGGGCGCTATTGCGCCCACTCTGCATTTAACTGAACTGCTTACCCACATCAAGATTGAAAAGCGTTTGCAAAGTCTGCATCGCTTGGCGGCGCACCTCAATATCTTGCTGTGCTCGCAACTGCACCATCGGATCGTGTAAAATTTTATTCACAATCCCCCTGGTTAAAGCTTCAATCACTTCTTGATGTTTTTCTGCAAACTCAGAACCCAAACGAGACAAAGCCTTTTCTAACTCTTGTTCGCGAATTGATTCGATCTTATCCCGCAGACAGCTAATAGTTGGAACGGTTTCCAAACTCCGCCACCAGACATCAAAGGCTTCTACTTCCTCTTCCAACAATCCCTCAGCTTCCTGAGCCATCTTGCGGCGAGTTTCATGATTTTGAGCTACAACAGCTTTCAGGTCATCTACATTAAACGACCTCACATTACGCAAGTCATTAACATCAGCATCAACGTTGCGGGGAACGGAAATATCCACCAACATTAAATACTGATTCTGACCTAAAACTGCTTCTAATTTAGCTTTATTTAACAGCGGATCTGTTGCTGCTGTACTGGTAAAAACCAAATCCGATGCAGCAATAACTTGCATCATTTCCGACAGCGGATAAAGGTTTAACCGCGCTTCTTTAAACTGACTCGCTAATTCCTCAGCTCGTCGTACAGAACGGTTAATAATCGCAATTTCGCTAGCTCCTTTTGAGACCAAATGCTGCACCAAAAGCCGCGACATTTTGCCAGCACCGAGAATAGCGATCTTACTTGATGCTAAATTTTGACCTTTCATGTGAGCTAATTCTGCCGCCGCAGAACTAATAGAAACAGCGCCAGTACCGATGCTAGTTTCGGTGCGAACTCGCTTGCCTGCGGTGAGCGCCTGCTTGAACAAGCGTTCTAAAATTCGGCTAATTCCTTTATACTGCTGTGCGAGTTTATGGGTTTGTTTCACCTGAGCTAAAATTTGCCCTTCTCCGAGCACTAAGCTATCGAGTCCTGCTGCAACTCGCATCAGGTGCATGACGGCATCTTCGTGCAGCAACATGAATAGGTGAGGTCTTAAAGAAACGAGTGGCAATTTGCTTGACTCAGAAAGAAATTGAGTAACTTCTCTAATTCCCGGTTCTGTGTCGCTGGTGACAATATAAATCTCTAAGCGGTTACAAGTGCTGAGAATAGCAACTTCTTCAACGTGAGGATAACCGCAAAGTTGGGCGATCGCGCTTTCTATTTTTGTTTCTGGAATGCTCAGTTTTTCCCGAACTTCCACTGGCGCTGTTTTATGACTGAGACCTATGACTGCAATATTCATTTGCTAATGGTTAATTGCTAATGGTTAATTGCTAATTTGTTAATTTGCTGGTTAACAGTTAACTGTTAACTGTTAACAGTTAACAGTTAACTGTTAAGAATTACTTCAATTGCAGTGACTTCGGTTCATCAAACATATGGATTGTATCCACAAACCGAGCTGTTTTTGACTGAGAAGAAATTACCAAACTTTGGGTACGTGCGCCGCCTGCAAAGAAGCGTACACCTTCCATCAGTGTGCCGGGAGTAATGCCACAGGCTGCAAACAAGACTGTTTCGCCAGAGGCCAGTTCTTCTGCGTTGTAAACTTTGTCTGGGTCTGTGATACCCATTTCTTTCAGCCGCTTAAGATTTCCCTCTTTACTTTCACCGATCAAGCCAGTTTTTACAACGTCTGGATCGTAGATAAGTTGACCTTGGAAGTGACCACCCAAACAGCGCATCGCCGCTGCTGAGATTACGCCTTCAGGTGCAGCGCCAATTCCCATCAATGCGTGGATGTTTGTACCCGAAAATGCACAGGAAATCGCGGCGGAAACGTCACCATCGCTGATCAAGCGCACTCTTGCACCTGCTTCGCGAATTTCATTAATCAAGTCTTTGTGCCGGGGGCGATCCATTACTACCACCACCAAGTCGGAGATGGCGCGATTCATGCAATCTGAAATAATTTTCAGGTTTTCGGTGGCTGACTTGTTAATATCTACATGATTGCGGGCAACTGCTGGAGCTGCTAGCTTTTTCATGTAGAAATCTGGCGCTGCAAACAAACCACCTTTTTCGGAGATTGCTAGCACTGCCATTGACCCGTTTTGACCGTAGGCCACTAGGTTAGTGCCTTCGCAGGGGTCAACAGCGATGTCAATTTCCATCAGTTCATCGGGGTTACAAAAATCTTTGGCATTTTCCTGGGTACAAATGCCGACTTGTTCGCCGATATAAAGCATGGGAGCATCGTCGCGTTCGCCTTCACCGATGACGATGCGGCCGCGCATATGAATTTTGTTCATGCGATCGCGCATGGCTGTCACAGCTACCTGGTCGGCTTCATTCTTGTCGCCTTTACCCATCAAGCGAGATGACGCGATCGCAGCCAGCTCAACTACCTCAATAATCTCTAAACCGATTACATTATCCACGAAGTATATCCTCCCAATTAAGTCGTCCGTGCCTGTATTCTCTAGCACTCCCAGTGTTAAAGTCTATCAGAGGCGGGGATCTCGTTAACGTTGGGGTTTACTTCAGTTTGTGTTAAGTTTTGCTGCTGACTATGGATTAGCTGAGAAAACTGAGGAATCGAGACATAAGTGATATAATATACAGTCCGAGATCGGTGTGTTTCCAGCGGTACTGTCAGATTGGAGAGCCATGAGCAGCAGCGTTTTAGTCATTAGCGACGAGCAATTTGAAACCGAAGTTTTGAAAGCAGAGCAACCTGTTCTAGCATATTTTTGGGCTGCTTGGTGCGGCCCTTGTAAGTTGGTTGCACCTGCTGTGGAGTGGGTAGCGTCGGAGTATAGCGATCGCCTCAAGGTCGTTAAGATGGAAATAGACCCCAATCCCATTGCCGTTAAGCAGTATAAAGTTGAAGGAGTCCCCGCTCTAAGGCTGTTTAAAGACTCTGAGGTAATTGCCACCTTTGAGGGAGCTATTACTAAGCAAAAGTTAGCTAGTCTTCTTGAGGAACACTTGTAAGAGAAATTAAAAATTAAAAATTAAAAATTAAAAATGATATTTTGGGTCGGCGGTAGTGTCTACCAACATTTTTGATTTTTAATTTGTTTTTTTTAACCATAACAACCAACAACTAACAACTAACAACTAACAACTAACAACCAACAACCAACAACTAACAACCAACAACTAACAACTAACAAATTAATATTATGCAATTTGCTAAACGTTTAGACGCTATGAGAGCGAATGTATTTGCTGATATGGATCGGGCGAAGGCATTAGCTAGGGCGGCGGGACAGGAGACAATTGATTTGTCTCTGGGTTCTTCTGATTTGCCAACGGCGCAGAATGTCATAGATGCGATCGCAGAGTCTTTATCTGATAGCAGCACTCATGGCTATTTACTCTTTAACGGAACTAAAGCTTTTCGAGAAGCAGCGGCGAATTGGTACGCCCAGAAATTCGGTATTCAAGTTAACCCTGAAACTGAAGTTTTACCTTTAATTGGTTCTCAGGAAGGGACGGCTCATTTACCCTTAGCAGTGCTAAACCCCGGAGATTTTGCCTTGTTGCTCGATCCCGGTTATCCTTCTCATGCAGGCGGTGTTTACTTAGCTTCAGGTCAGATTTATCCAATGCCATTGTGGGCGGAGAATGGCTTTTTACCTGTATTTGAGGAGATTCCGGCTGCGGTACTCGCACAGTCGAGGATGATGGTGTTGAGCTATCCTCATAATCCTACAACTGCGATCGCACCTCTCTCTTTTTTCCAAAAAGCCGTTGCCTTTTGTCAGGAACACGATCTAGTTTTAGTTCACGATTTCCCTTATGTCGATTTAGTATTTTCAGAGGAGTTATCCCGTTGCGACACCGCCCCTTCCATTTTACAAGCTGACCCCGAAAAAAGCGTTTCTATTGAGTTTTTCACCCTTTCCAAATCCTACAACATGGGGGGGTTTCGAGTCGGATATGCGATTGGAAATGCTCAGTTAATAGAGGCGTTGCGAAAGGTGAAAGCTGCGATTGACTTCAACCAGTACCGAGGAATTTTGAACGGCGCGATCGCAGCATTAACGGGCCCCCAAGATCGTGTCACGACAACAGTTGAAACCTTCCGCCAGCGCCGGGATGCCTTTGTAGCAGCACTTCATAGTATAGGCTGGCAAGTACCTGAGCCTGTGGCTACTATGTATGTATGGGCTAAACTACCTGAGCCTTGGAATCAAGATTCTATCAAATTTTGTATGGAATTAGTACAAAAAACAGGAGTAGCAGTTTCACCAGGTGCAGGTTTTGGTAAGGCAGGAGAAGGCTATGTTAGATTTGCCCTAGTAGAGCCGCCAGCAGTTTTGGAGTTAGCCGCAGCTAAAATTGGCAAATTCCTAAGCGTTTACTCAGATTTCTAAATGGTGAGGCAATTTGATTTTACAGAGGTCAAATACTTTGGAAAAATTAGCTACCATAGAAAAGCCGATCGCTTCTGGGAATAAAGCAGCCATAGAAACCACACCCCACAATCCTCAAGCCTGTTACGACCAGGGCAATGCTCTGGTAGAATTAGGACGCTTCCAAGATGCGATCGCGTCTTGGACTCAAGCTGTCGAACTCGATCCTGACTTTTATGAAGCATGGTACAATCGCGGCGTAGCCCAGAGAAAACTGGGACGCAATCAAGAGGCGATCGCGGACTATGATAAAAGTCTGGAAATTAAACCAGAGAATCCTGAAGCTTGGTACAATCGAGCTAATGCTCTGAGAAGTTTAGAGCGATTTGAAGAAGCGATCGCTGACTACGACAAAGCTTTACAGTTAAGACCAGACTACTACGAGGCTTGGTCAAATCGCGGCAATACTTTCGTCAACCTAGAACGGAATGAAGAGGCGATCGCAGACTATGACAAAGCTTTAGCAATTAGACTAGATTACTACGAAGCCTGGTATAACCGAGGCATGGCATTGAAAAGTTTAGGAAAATTCGCAGAAGCGATCGCCTCCTACGACCAAAGCTTAGAAATCAGACCTAACTTACATCAAGCATGGTATAATCGCGGTTTAGCACTGGCCAACTTAGAGAAATTTGCAGAAGCGATCGCCTCCTACGACAAAACTTTAGAACTCAAACCCAACGCCTGGGAAGTTTGGAACAAAAGAGGAACAGCTTTAATCCAGTCAGGAGAATTACAAGAAGCGATCGCATCCTGGGATCGAGCCGTTGAACTCAAACCAGACTATCACGAAGCCTGGTACAATCGCGGTTTAGCACTAGCCAACTTAGAGAAATTTGCAGAAGCGATCGCCTCTTGGGACAAAAGCCTAGAATTCCACCCACAGAACCGCGAAGCTTGGTACAATCGGGCAATAGCCCTCAGCAAATTGGAGCGAATAGAAGAAGCGATCGCTTCCTACAACAAAGTTCTAGAAATCAAACCCGACGATGCCGCCGCACTTTATCACAAAGCAGGCTTGTACTGCCAACAAAACAACATAGACAGCGCGATCGAAAACCTCCAATACGCGATCGCACTCAATCCCAAAAAATATCGCAAATTGTGCAAAACTGACTCAAAGTTTCATAAACTACAGAAAGATGTGCGATTTGTCGATTTAACTCAAAATAAAGCTAATTGAAATAGAAGAATGCCACAAATACAATGGCATTACTGAGCACCCGTACCCCCAAATCATGCACGCACTCGACCAAACCGAAGCAAAATTCGCTCTCCTCAAAACGCGCCTGAGCGAAATTAGTGACATCGAATCAGCCGCAGCCGTGCTGCACTGGGATCAGGCAACATATATGCCAGTGGGAGGAGCCAATGCTAGAGGCCGCCAACTGGCAACCCTCAAACAAATTAGCCACGAAAAATTCATCGATCCCGCCATCGGACAACTGCTAGAAGATTTGCGACCCTGCGAAGCCAGCCTACCCTACGACTCTACCGCAGCCAGTCTGATCCGCATAGCCCGCAAAGATTACGATCGCGCCGCACGAGTCCCCTCAGAATTCATGGCCAAATTCTCCCGCCACCAAGCCGCCTGCTACGAAGCTTGGGCCAAAGCTAAGGCAGAGAACAACTTCGCCGCCGTAGAGCCCTATTTGGAAAAAACTTTAGAATTAAGTCAAGAATATAGCGACTTTTTCCCCGACAACGAACATATCGCTGACCCGCTAATCGACTTAAGCGACTGCGGAATGACAGTTGCCAAACTCCGACCATTGTTTGCCGAATTACGTCAGGAATTAGTACCAATTGTAGACGCGATCGCCTCCCAACCGCCTACAGACGACTCCTGTTTACACCAAGATTTTCCCGAAAGTCAACAGTTAGAATTCTGTCGCACAATCATAGAACGCATTGGTTTTGATTTTAAACGAGGACGGCAAGATAAAAGTCTGCACCCATTTATGACCAACTTTTCCATAGACGACGTGCGAATTACTGCCCGCATCTATGAAAACAACATCGCTCAAGCACTTTTTAGCACTATCCATGAAATGGGACACGCCCTTTATGAATTGGGCAATTCTCCTGAATTTGAAAGCACACCTCTGGCCGGCGGTATTTCTTCCGGTGTCCACGAAAGTCAGTCCCGATTATGGGAAAATTTAGTAGGTCACAGTCGCGGTTTTTGGGAGTGCTTCTATCCACAGTTGCAAGGCGTATTCTTAAGACAATTAGGCCAGGTTTCTATCAATACATTTTATCGAGCGATTAATAAGGTAGAGCGATCGCTGATCCGCACTGATGCTGACGAAGTAACCTACAACCTCCACGTCATGATCCGCTTTGACTTGGAATTAGCACTGCTAGAAGGAAAAATAGCAGTTCGCGATCTCCCCGAAGCCTGGAATGAACGTTACAGAAGTGACCTTGGTTTAGTACCCACCAGCGATAGCATTGGAGTCATGCAGGATGTCCACTGGTATGTAGCGACGATTGGAGGAATGTTCCAAGGTTATGCCCTTGGTAATTTGATCGGTGCTCAATTTTACGAAGCCGCCGTTAAATTCGATCCAGAAATTCCCGTTGAAATTGAGCAAGGAAACTTTAGTTTACTACACAACTGGCTGAAAGAAAACATCTATCAGCACGGCCGCAAATACACCGCCGCTGAACTGATGGAGCGCGTTACAGGTTCACCCTTAACGATCGAACCCTTTATACGTTACATTCGGCAAAAATATGGGGATTTTTATTCCCTTTGAGGAATTATAGCAACCGCTTTCAGCGGTTAGGGGCTAGGGGCTAGGGGCTAGGGGCTAGGGAAAGAAGGGAAAGAAGGGAAAGAAGGGAAAGTGCTTAAGTTCTGCTCTTGATCTTTTCCAAGAGTGGTGTATATAATAAAAAAAGCTATACAGCTTAGCTTAAAAAGGACAAACTTATGAGACTAAAAAGTTGGGAGTCTCCCCGTAATGAGGGCAGGAACTCCAAAGGTAGAGGCGGATCGGCGAGAGCTCGACAGCTCAAAAAGCAAAATCAAACTCTGCGAAAACAGCTAAAAGCACAAAACAATCAAAACAATCAAGGGAAGAGAACCGATGTTCTCTTCCTTTATTTTTTATCGTTCCAGTTGAATATTCGGGCAAATAGTGCGGCTAACACGCTCAGCAGGGGGTCGGTCTTGCCAGTTATGGAGGATTCCTTGTAACTCCGCTTTCAAAGCTTCTAGGGCCTCAATCTGTTGAGTAATGGCCTCTACCTTGGTTTCTAAATGCCGCTTCACTTCCCCACAGGGTAGCTGACCTCGATCGCGAATGTCTAAAATATCTTTAATTTCGCTCAGACTTAAGCCTAGAGATTGCGATCGCTTGATGAAAGTCAGTCGATTCAGTACCCCTTCCCCAAACAGGCGATAACGTGATTCCGAACGCTCGACTGTAGGCGCTAACAGACCAATCTCTTCATAATAGCGAATAGTTTTTACAGATATGCCGCTAATCGCCGCGACTTCGCCAATTTTGTGCAATTTTTCCGCAACAGATGTACCCATAATTTTAGTTGGTAATAAGGGGACTTAAACAAATTTTAAACCCAAATTTTCTACTCTTATAGGACTTACGCAAAGCTATCCGTAACGCCGCCTTCTAGGCGGTATTCTTACCGCCTAGAAGGCGGCGTTACTTAATCGTGCGTAAGTTCTGTCTTGGTGATTGTGGTTGGGGTGGTGGGGGGATAGTGCCATGCTTCATAGAAAGTCGGGTAAGGGAGACTTTGGGCGCAGTGCCAGAGGACTTTGTAGCAATTATTTAATCTATCAAAATCATTGTTGTAAGTCTCATCTGATAAGTAGTCTTTTAGAGCAGTTACCACTCCTGCTATCTGCTGAGGTAATGTTAAGATTTTCCCTAAGCTTTCTGCCGCTTGCCTCCGGGTCAATTCATACTGAGAAGTGCCGATTAATTCGACTAAACTGGCGATCGCAACTGGGTTGTCTTTGCCGATTTTCCCTAAGCTTTCTGTCGCTGCCACTTCCAGCAGGGTAAATTCATACTGAGAAGTGCGGATTATTTCGACTAAAGCGGCGATCGCAACTGTGTTGTCTTTGCCGATTTTTCCTAAGCTTTCTGCCGCTTGCATCAGGATATATTCATTCTGAGAAGTACGGATTATTTCGACTAAAGCGGCGATCGCAACTGCGTTGTCTTTATCGATTTCCCCTAAGCTATTTGCCGCTTGCATCAGGATATATTCATTCTGAGAAGTACGGATTATTTCGACTAAAGTGGCGATCGCTCTTGGCTTTTCCTTCTCTTTCATAACTTCCCTTGCTCCCTCTACAATTGGATCTAGAAGTTTCCACCACTCTAGTTTCTCATAATTAAAATATACAGAACTCCACATAACAATTTGATCGACTATTGCATTACTTAGGGAACAATCCTTAAACTCTGCCATCAATACAGCAGCTAGAAAATAGGCTCGATACTTATAAACACCTTTTACTTTTCCTGCTTTCCACTCACCACAGTCATCCTCAAACTCTACCAATGCCTTAATAAATCCTTCCTTCTGAGGCTTTAGCTTTTCATCCTCCCGCCCCACCCACAACAACATCACCTCTTTCCACCGCTGCTCAAAAATTTGAAGCGGCTGACTGAATCTCCTGTACGGCTTTACTGTAATCCAAAGGTTGAGCCGGAGCAAGTTCAATAGCGGCTACAGTCTCCGGCGACTGTTCTTGGAGAGATGACAGAAACTTGTTACTTTTATCAAATACCACTTCACCAAGCTTTTCTCCTGTTTTTTCAACAGCCTTTGTAGCCAACGTAGTACCAAGAGCGATAATTGCAGCAAGCAGGAGTTCCATATTAACCTCTTTAAAATTACGAAAAGTTACTTATACTGATTGTGATTATAGTTTAAGTGTTAAACAATTGACTAGCTAAGGACTTACGAAACTGGGACATAGAGTATGGACAGTAGAATAAGACATGGGGCGGAAATGGATGGGAAAATTTCCCAAATAATCTCCGCTTAATTAGCCAGCCATTTATCTACTTCAATCTCAGACAACGCTGGTTGAAGATATTTCCTATTTTCCTCTGCTTAGAGTGACAGAAGAGCGTTAACTACTGCATATAATAATAATATGTAGTTGCGCTTTAGTGAAGATAGCGCAACTACATATTTAAGAGTCAATTATTTAATTGTCTTCATTCCTTAGAAATGAACCCGCCATTTCTAGGCGTGAGACGCGGTAGCAGTTTTAGCTTTTGGTTGCTGGTCATCCGACGAGATGGATTCTCCTTCTATAAAAGAGCGTAGCATCCAGGCCATTTGTTCGTGTTGCTCCATCAAACCAGTTAAGAAATCAGCGGTTCCTTGATCCTTAAATTCTTCTGAGCAACTATCAATATGCTTGCGAAGATTGCGGATAACTAACTCGTGATCTTCCACTAAACGCGCCACCATTTCTGTCGCTAAAGGCAAATCGCCGATGTGTTCTTTAATGGAGGCATATTTCAGAAATCCCTCAGCAGTACCAATTGGATATCCACCTAAAGCTCTCACTCGTTCTGCTAGTGCGTCAATATTGATAGTTAATGCTTGGTAGTGTTCTTCCCACAATTGATGTAGCGAACGAAACTGAGGGCCGACAACATCCCAGTGATACTTTTTGGTCTTGATTAAGAGTAGATAAGCATCTGAAAGATCGTGATTCAATAATTCGATCGCGCCAGCACGCTGATCTTCAGATAGACCGATGTTTAACTTACGCATAGAAACGGCTCCTTACATTCATTATTCTCACTTCATTGGAACAAATTTTATCTATGGATTACATCAACCAAGAGGATGATAGAATTTAGATAAATATGGAACAATTCAGGGTAAAATATTCTAATTAGATATCTTTAGATAGATGCAAATGATGCGATATTTTGGGCCGTGCGATCGAGAGAGGTAAGCAGTGAAAATTTTTGTTCCAGGCCGCCTTTGTCTGTTTGGCGAACACAGCGATTGGGCTGGAGGCTAACGCCACGTAAATCCTGCTTTAGAAAAAGGCTACACGCTATTATGGTTAGTAGCTATGTTTAAAAGTAGCAATTCGCGCGCCTCTTGCTTGACTCTACCTTCGATTACTTCTACTTGTAAAGTAATAAAAGCCTCGAAGTCTTCTAATCCGTACTTTGTCATCTGCAAAAGCTGACGCAAATTTTCCTCAGCTTCCAGGGTCAAATAGCCTGTGGCTATGGCGTGTTGAACAATTGTACTAATTAAATTCACAGTAGTTGCCCCTTGAAATTACACATTCGTTAGGCAAGACTAAGCCTCCTTAAACTTTGTTTCACAATTCTGGGGGAATCTAGGTAGTTTCTATCTTAAGAAATAGATGTAATGGCTCAGACTCGTACTAAAGTTAGATATAGCAATTGGTAATTGGTAATTGGTAAGTGGTAATTGGTAAACGTAAGGTGGGCGATCGCCGTCCAAGCCTGTAACTCATAGCTAGAGATGGTTAAGGCAAGCGCCCACCTACATATAGCTAATTGCCTCTACCATTGATTCTATCCCCTTCTTCCTGAGCATCGGAGCATCGTAGTCCCTCTTTTCCCTTCTTCCCTAGCCCTGAGCATCGGAGCATCGTAGCCCCTAGTTATAGTTGCTAGTAAAATTATGACACGGGAACAAATAATACAGATTCTAGACGCTCTAAAGTGCCTTGCAAATCATCATTAATTACTTGGAAATCAAACTCGCCAGCCGCATCTATTTCTTCTTTAGCACGTTGGAGACGACGGGCGATCGCATCCTCTGAATCTTGACCTCGACTCCGCAACCGCCTCTCTAACTCATCCCAGGAAGGCGGTAAAATAAAAATCCTTACTGCTTCTGGGAATGTGTCTCTAATTTGTCTGGCCCCTTCTAACTCAATTTCGAGGACTACTAATTTTCCCTCTTGAATCCCCTGTTTTACAGACTCGATCGGTGTTCCATAAAAATTGCCTGCAAATTCAGCCCACTCTAATAATTCGCCAGCCTCTACCATTTGTACAAACTTGGTGCGACTGACAAAATAGTAGTGTTTCCCCTCAATTTCCCCTTCGCGGGGAGAGCGAGTCGTTACCGATACTGATAAATATAGTTGAGAGTGGCGTTGGAGGAGCGATCGCACTAAAGTCCCCTTTCCCACCCCACTAGGCCCTGTCAACACAATCAATCTACCATTCGTCATTGCTTAATCATCCTTGCCTTGACCATCTTTGTGGAGTACGAATCTGTGAGCAACTGTTTCCGGCTGAATTGCGGATAAAATTACATGACTGGAATCTGTAATAATTACCGCTCTAGTGCGCCGACCGTAAGTAGCATCAATGAGTTGTCCCCGTTCCCGTGCATCACTAATGATACGCTTGATTGGCGCAGACTCAGGACTGACAATTGCAATCACTCGGTTCGCAGACACAATATTGCCAAAACCGATATTAATTAGCTGAATTTCCATGCAGAACTAAAGGGACTCGTGTATGTGAGGCTATCATTGTTAATTTCAATGATATCTACAAAAAATTTGAGTTACAAGCCTCAAACTAATAAAAACTGACTTTTTTAGTTTTTATCGGCATTTTCTAGCATTTTTTAGCATAATTTCTGAATTTTTAATTGCAAAAATTTTAATTTTTAATTTTTAATTTTTAATTCTGCAAGTGCTTTCTGGCTTTTTTGCTCGAAATAGTCTTAAAATATAATTTGTGCTTGCCAGTAGGGAACTGCAACACCTGTAATTTAACGACTAAAAAGGGTGCTGCTCGTGCAACCAGTTGACTTTACCACTTTAATGGCTGCTTGTTGCGAACTGCGCTCAGACTGGCTGCCGGCGCGTCTGGAACAAGTATATCAGCGCGATCGCCACACTGTCGCCTTAGCCCTGCGAACGATCGATCGGCGCGGCTGGCTGGACATTTCCTGGCATCCCCAAGGTGCCCGCCTCTGCATTGGTTCACCACCGCCTCGCACGCCCGATACTTTCACCTTTAGCCAACAACTACGGCATCAACTAGGAAGTTTAGCACTGGTGGCGATCGCACAAGTCGCCCCTTGGGAAAGAGTCATCGACCTACAATTTGCCCGCAGACCCGGAGAACCCGCCCTCTGGCATCTCTACGTCGAGATCATGTCTAAATATAGCAACGTTATCCTCACTACTCAAGACAACCTGATCGTCACCTGCGCCCACCAAGTCAGCGCCCAACAGTCCAGCGTCCGCCCCATCCAAACAGGTCAACCTTACGAACTTCCGCCATCACTTACCGATGCTGTACCAAATTTAAGCGAACCTATAGAGCGATGGCAACAACGCATCAGCCTAGTTCCCGGACAATTGCGGCGGAACTTACTTAAAAATTATCGCGGCTTAAGTTCAGCATTGGTCATGTCTGCGATCGCAGCCGCCGGTTTAGACCCCGATCGATCTACCTTAAATCTCAGTCCTGAAGATTGGAAACAATTATACAATTGTTGGCAACAATGGCTCCAAGCCTTAGAAAAATCCAACTTTCAACCCAGTTTTACGCCCCAAGGCTACACTGTCATCGACTGGAATAGTAGGCAATTTCTGAATGGGAAATCGGCTGTTGAATCCATACAAAAATTACTCAATACCTACTACACAGCCGAGTTAAATCAACAAGTATTCGCGCAACTGAGCCATCAATTAAAACAGAAACTTAGCAGCCTTCTAGCCAAATTACGCCTCAAAGCTAATACCTTTAAAGAACGTTTACAACAATCTGCTAGTGCTGATTCCTACAAATTGCAAGCAGATTTGTTGATGGCAAATTTACATCAATGGCAACCAGGAATGAAAACTATTTCTCTCCCTGATTTTGAAACCGGGGAACCAGCCACCATTCCCCTTGACCCCGAAAAAAACGCCGTCCAAAACGCCCAATCCCTTTATAAACGCCACCAAAAGCTTAAACGGGCTCGTATAGCAGTAGAACCCCTGTTAGCAGTTGTACAGGAAGAAATAGATTACTTAGAACAAGTAGAAGCCGCTCTTTCCCATTTAGAAAGCTACCATAACTCAGAAGATTTGCAGACTCTAGAAGAAATTCGCGACGAGTTAATTCAGCAGAAATATCTCGAAGATCCCGGTAATCGCCTGCGGTTAGGACAAGAAGCCCGCGCCGCTAAGGAACAAGGGCCCGATTTTTATCGCTATAAAACGCCCAGTGGCTTTGAACTATTAATTGGTCGGAATAATCGCCAGAATGACTTATTAACTTTTCGCATAGCAGGAGATTATGACCTGTGGTTTCATACCCAAGAGATTCCGGGGAGTCACGGATTGCTACGCCTAGAACCGGGTACTGTGGCTGAGGAAGCAGATTTGCAATTTGCAGCTAATTTGGCAGCTTACTACAGTCGCGCACGTCAGAGCGAACAAGTGCCTGTGGTTTATACTGAGCCGAAGTATGTTTATAAGCCCAAGGGTGCGAAACCTGGAATGGTAGTGTATAAGCAAGAGCGAATTATTTGGGGTCGTCCGCAACAAGCCTTTGTTAAGGCTGTAGTTAGGGTTTGATGGCTTTGTCTCGCGATCAAGCGAACACAAGCTTAACATTTTGTTATATATCTGCACTTTTTTTGTTAAAGTATTACTTGAGAGGGAAGACAAAAGTCTTCATAACCCCCTGCAAGCTTGGGAAGGCGCAGTTTGGGTTTCCTCCTTCTGAGAACACAACGGAATTAAATATTTTTGCAGACCAGCTTTTATTTAAGCTGGTTGTTCTGTTTGAGGAATATGTAACGCCGCCCTCTGGGCGGTGACATAC
>NZ_JARFTR010000172.1 GCF_029167235.1 Kamptonema sp. UHCC 0994
GGCGGCGTTACGTAAACGGTGCGAAATTCCTAGGCTATCTTCACCATAACTTTGCAAACTTTGTATTGATCTTAACTGCATTCACAAAAAAGCTACTATATACTAGAGATATACACCTTCTTAAGGAAAACTTAAGTTAGGGATCAACGCTAAAAGTATAAAATCCTATGAAAACCTTACTGGGATCGACAGATTTGGATTATGTTTTCATGTTTACCTTTAAAAAGGTAAACTCGATTAAGCTAGAAGGTTTTAAGCAATTCTTTGATGATTTACCTATCGATCCTTACATCAAAGGTAAGTATCGCTACAGAAGATTATCGCGCTTCATGGTTAACGGCGATGAATTAATAAAGTTACCTCACGGCTACCTTTTCCAAAGCAAAGAATATAATCCGATAGTAGGAGACATTAAAAGAGATTTTGCTGAATTAGACGATGAAATGGTCGCGCAGGATATCTTTAAACATCTGATATTAGCTTTTACTGATTCCTGCAAACTTCACCCAGAAGCGGAAATCGGAATTCATCAAATTAGAACTACTTGTTCTCTTAATAATTTTGGCAATCCTGCACCTGAAGGTATCCATCAAGACGGTACTGATTTTGTTGGCATTTTCTCGGTTGATAGAACTAATATTATCGGAGGAGAAACACATCTTTACACGGGTAGAAGGGAAAAACCAGTGTTTAAGAAAGTCCTGAAGCCGGGGGAACTTTTGTTAGTGAATGACCATGAATTTTTCCACTTTACTACTCCGATTAAACCCGAATCTGCGGGTGTCGGAACAAGGGATGTGTTTGTGCTGACTTCCCCAAGTTTACTGACTAATTAATTATAGTTAGGGGCTAGGGACTAGGGGAAGAGGGAAAAACGGGAATAGAATCAATGGTTTTAGCCATAAGCGAGTGTCCTAACTTTCTTGGCGATTGCTAGAATTTTTATTCTGTCATTGCGAGCGCAGCCATCTTATTATTCTGTCATTGCGAGCGCAGCCATCTTATTATTCTGTCATTGCGAGCGCAGCCATCTTATTATTCTGTCATTGCGAGCGCAGCGAAGCAATCTCAATCCTCTGCGATTGCTTCGCTTCGCTCGCAATGACAAGTTACATTTTTATCTGTTAATTGGCATTCGTGGCGGTGCTGTTTTCCACATTAAGTCTATTTCTTCAGGCGTTAATCCGTAAGCTTGATTAACTAATTCTGATAGGCGTTGTTCGAGTTTTAATGCTTCAGCTTTTCGCGTTCTTACTTCGGGTATATACCGTATAAATTTTATCTAGCTAATCTTACAACAAATGCCAGTGATTTGTCAACCCTAAAATAAATTTTTAGCGATTTTTTTTTCAACCTTCGTAGCTGTCAAACCAATTTTGGTAAGTTTCCTGAACTTGATTATTTTCCAGCACAATTTCCAATCGGACTTTAGCACATCCGTGATGTGGCTGGTTGGCGATCGCATTTAAAACTTTACTAGCTTTTTGTACGGAAGTAAATTCAGCACTGACAGTAGGCTGAGCGTTAGCCTGCGCCATTTCTGCCAATTCTATGCCAGTAACCTGGCCTTCACCTAAATCAATTTCTGCAAGGCGCTCAGGTACTTCCCCCATTCGTTCAATAATCAGTTTCTCACGCCGGACAGGAACCTCTACCATCCGCGTTTCCACTTGTTTGCGGACAATGACCTCGCCTACTTTCCGCTTACTGCGATTAACAACTAAGCGTTCTTCGAGAAGCCTAATTTCCTTTTGCTCTACCGTTTCCGGTATCGCCATTAATTCCGCAAATTCGGAAAGAGCGATGGCTTCCTGATTCTGTACTATATTTGAGCTAACTTCCAGAGGATTCTCTGCCGTAATCGGCTCTACCACGCGGTTACTATGGAGTTTTGTTTTTATAGGTTCAAGTTCTTTATTAGACGCTTCACTCATGGGTTTTTACCTAAATAAATCTTTGTTAAAATTACAGGCAGAGCTGAGAAAATGCCCCACCTGCATTGCCTTTAAAGACTTTACTGCTTAGATATCTCAACCTCAATTGAGCTATCTATTTAACCATTGGCGGTTAAAATTTTAACGCATTTTGTTGTCAACAACTGGTTCGCCATTGGTTGTAACATCTAGCTCTTGGCGGCGCAATGTTTCTTCACCCTCAACAGTGTCGCGGGCAACTTCTTTTCTGACGTTGACTTGCTCGCGCACAAAAGCTTCTTTGTGAATATCAGCGGTTTCTTCGTAAACTTGCATCCGCGCAACTTCTCCTTCTTGGAAGTCAACAGCGCCGACAGGTACTTCTTTACCCGCGTCTGCTGGTGTCATGCGCTCGATCACAACCCGCTCTTTTTCAATAGGTACGGAAGCGCGTGCTGTTTCAGTTTCTACTCGCTTGCCAACTGCAACCTCACCTGTTTTTTGCCGGCTTTTATTCGCAATCAAACGTTCTTCATACAATTTCAGATTTTGATGATTTTGCTCGTTTGTATCGTAGAGGGGGCGGTCTAGATCGTAGTTGTAGGTACTGCGATCGTAGTCACTAGAAATGGGTGCAGCGTAATCAGCTTGATTGCGGTAAACTCCTCTGATCTGCTCTTCTTCGTTGTAATCAAGCGATTCTAGTTCATTGTAAGCAGGTAATTGTTCTACTTGGTCTTTATTGCGAATCCCAGTAGCAAATACGCGCCGCGCTCCATAATCGATGCGAGCCGAACCGATAGGAAGCAATACTTTCTTGCCAAAAATCCAAATTCCAGTATCGATTACTAAATAGCGAAAGCGACCAGTTTCATCAACTAGAGCGTCGTAAACGCTGCCAATTTTCTCGTTAGAGTCGCCGCCATAAACATCAAAACCTTTAATGTCATCCCCTGCAAAAATCTCTTCCTTATAGTTAGGATAAAAGTCTGCCAGCTTTAGAAGTGTCATGTTTTTTTCCCTCTTGTATCAACATATATAAAGCTAAAAGATTTATTAGTTATTCTCCATCTTCCTAAAGTCTGAACTGTTAAATTACTCTTTATTAATCCTTTTGAGTAGTTGTTCGGGCTCTGGCAAGGATGAGGGGATCGCTCTACCAAACTCAGCTAGTTATAGCTAAAGAAAGAGGGGAAATAGGATGGGTGCAATAGTTACAGCAATTAAGAACTTCCTCATGACCTTGGTGGTGGGGATCGCACTTAGCTATATTGTCTAAACTCACCAGATCGCCAGGAGTTTTAATGCCTTTCTCATAGGTAAAGTGTTCTTATCTAGGACTGTTAAATCAATTTCAGTCCTAGATAAGACCCTTTACCTATGAGCCAGAAATTGATTCTGGCGGGAACTTTGCCCCCATGAAACAAGGGTGAATATATCAGGTAAACTCTATTTTTACATTCGACAAGAACGTCGATCGCGATCGTCCTGCGGTTCTTGCCACCCATAAGAAAAATGACTGATAGCATTAATTTGTGGCGTAGCATTATGAATCGCCTGCATTTGAATTTCCAGCGAAGGTCGATTTTTCACAGGTTGACCCCAACCACCTGCGATCGCAGGTATAATTAAAGCTCCTTGAGGTGCCATAGTCACCACCCGCTGCACCTGTGGAAGAAGGCAACTCACATCTCCACAAGAACCATAAATCATCGAGTGAAATTCCATTGAACTAGGAAAACTATCCCAAGGTTGCAATCGCGAATCAAAACCCCCTGAATTTATCCTTCTATTCCCATCAGGAAAAAACACCGCTCCCACAGGTAAGCCCATCCTCTGAGCAGGTTGAATTGCTAACCCTAAAAACTCTAAAATCCCTTGCACCGCATGACCAACAGTTAGCGTCCACAGATCGTTTTGTAAAATCGCAGGGTCAACAAGCTTTGGCGGTGGCGGCACTTCTGGCTTGCCAGGAGCAGGTTTTTTGGGTGGTAGAGTTGAAGAATTAGGCTTACCTGAAGTAGGAGTTATTGTCGGCTTGGGCTCAGGTAAAGGAGTCCGCCCTGGCCAAAGCGGTTCTTTCTCTTTCGGATAAAGTTTGTTAGTAGCTTGCACGTCATTAAGATTAACAAATCCCCGTGCTAAATAGCGCTGAATTATATCTCGACCTTGCTGATTTTGAGCGCGTTGTAAAAGCACTGCTTGGGAAGCTTGACCGTAAATCCACAAATCTTGAACCTTCGTAGCAACAGAAGCCCCACCTACTCCACGCAAGTAGCGAACATAATCAAATAACATTCCATTTGGCCGCCGCTTCAGCAGTTGATTAATCATCACAGAATAATCTTGTCGAGCTTGCCGACTGTAGGGGTCAATAAAGGCGTAATTTTCCTGATTTTCTACTATTTGGTCAGAGCTATTATTGTCTTGACTAACTGTTAAAGTTGTCTGACCTTGACCGTTACGAGCAAGCGTTTCCTGTTTATCAGGACGTTGAGCATAAGTATAGCCGAAATTCATCGTAAACGACCAAGTGTAAACCTTTAAACCCCGTTGCTTACCCTTAGCAATCGCTTTTGCTAAAATATCGAATTTTTCATAGCCAGGGTTTCTCAAAACAGAAGGCCAAGCCGTCGGATTGTCGGCTACTGGTAATAGCACTTGACCATCATAAAATGCTTCTAAATAAACTTGGTTGTAGCCTTTATTAACAATGTTATCTAAAACTCTGTCTATTTCTCCTGGCCTCGCATCGCAGGGATATAAACGCAGCCAAATTGCCTGAGTTTGCGGCCAAGTTTTAGTCCGGCATTCTGCTACTTCCCGCGCGTGTTCAGTTAGGATAGAAAAATATGCTTGCTGAGATTCTGGCTTTCCTGTCAATGCTTGTTGGCGCAAGTTTTCTTTTTGCTGAATGTCATCTGGTGATAACTTGCAGTAGCTTAAAGTTTCCGCTTGAGCGGGATGACTTAAAATGAAGGGCTGGAAAAGGCTACTGGTTAAAACCGCAGCAACCACGCTCAATATCCGCCGCTGACCTTGAGTCGTGGTGTTCTGAGTTAAGGCAAATTTCATAAGGCAATAAGAAGATAACTCGTGAGGGAGAAAAAGGACATGATTCTATAGTTATTCAGCACCCTTAAAAACTTTTCCGCATTATCTGTAACAAAAAAAATGTAGTAGTGGCTTTAGCCGCTTTCATGATACAATTTATTGCTAAATTCACTACTACAAAGAAGGATATAATTGAGCGGCTAAAGCCACTACTACAAAAAAAGGAAAGATTTTTTGTTTGAATTTTCCCTTCTTTCTTGATAAATTAAGCTCCTCTCTTCAATGCAGCTTCTACCTGTTGAAATTCCGATTCTAGGCGTTTCTTCAATTTTTCTGGCAGAGGACGGTTAGGATAGGAACTGTAATGTCCAGCTAAAGAATTTAATGCTGTCCGCATTGTTGTAAAGGACGCAAGCTTGGTCAGCGAATTGTCCCGGCGGTAGGTAGCGGCAAAATCATTGATTTTTTGACGCGCATCTGCTTGAGCAGCGGTTTTATCTGGAGAATTGTCTGGTAAGGCGATCGCAGTTCTCAAACTGTTGACTAATCCTAATGTGTCTTGGCGATAATCTCCAGTCAAAGTGGACGGGACATTAGAACAGCCGATTAAGCCGATGACAACAACCAAAACCAAGGCTAGCAGGCGGGAAACATAGTGCTTCATAAGACTGATTAGAAACGGAACGCAAAATCCGTAATTAAATTTAACTTTAATCCTATCTTGATTTGGGGATCGCAGAACTAAATTACTATCAAATTATCTGGACATACCATTAAATATTTAATCTGTCAATCTCTAATCTTAAATATAAAATCAAATTTGGGTGATTTGTCCAGCTTGGACTGATAAAATTTGGGTTTGCTGCAACCACTGAGCATCAAAAGCGCCTAGGTGGGTAGTGGTAATCAGAGTTTGAAACCGCGCTTGAATGGTCTCTAAAAGTTGATTTTGGCGGTTGATATCTAGTTCTGCGAGTACGTCATCAAGCAATAATAGGGGAGGTTCGCCAACGACTTCTTCAATAAGCTGCAATTCAGCTAATTTTAATGCTAATACCAGAGTGCGCTGCTGACCTTGGGAACCGTATTGACGAGCAGGAGTATTATTAATACTAAAGGTAATATCATCTCGGTGGGGGCCGACTAAGGTAGTGCCTTGGTAATGTTCGGCGATCGCTCTTTCCCTAATTTTATCTAAAAAAGCTTGACGTACTCCTTCGAGATGATCGCGAGCAATTAATTCTTGCATTACTTCCACGTTAGCGATATATTTAATATCTAAAACTTCTTTACTGCCACTAATTGACTGATGCCAAGTTTGAGCTAAGGGAATTAACCGCTCTAAAACGCGATCTCGTCTGCGGATAACACGAGCCCCCGCAGTTGCTAACTGTGCATCCCATAAACCTAACTCAGAATTGGTAATTGGTGGTTGGTAATTGGTAGTTGGTGCCTGGTAGTTGGTAGTTGGTAATTCTCCTTTGTTCGCTTGCTCTTTCTCTCGCCTCAAAAGAGCATTTCTCTGCCGTAAAATTTGATTATATTGCTGTAAAATGTGAGCATAAACTGGTTCTAACTGAGTGACTAAACGATCGATCCAGTCCCGGCGATGTTCTGGGCCACTTCGCACTAAATCTAAGTCTAAACTTGAAAACTGCACTGCATTGAGTACGCTCAAAAAGTCTAAATGGCGGCGCAGTGGTTCGCCGTTGAGTCCAACAGTTCGCCTTCCCTGAGTGCGAAGGGTTAAAGTTAAATCTATTATCCCAGTTTGCCGTTCTAAGCTAGCATCAATTTGCCCTATAGGTTTAGCGTCAAGAATTAAATCGCGATCGCGTGTTGCTCGATGGCTTTTGAGAGTAGAAAGTAACTCTACTGCTTCTAATAAATTCGATTTCCCCTGAGCATTATTGCCCACTAAAATTGTTTTAGGAGCATCAAATATTACTTTCTGATCTCGGTAGTTACGAAACTGTCGGAGATGGAGACTTCTCAAATACATCAGAATTGGTAATTGGTAATTGGTAATTGGTAATTGGTAATTGGTAATTGGTAATTGGTAATTGGTAATGGCTAATAGCTAATTACCCATCTCCTCTGCTCCTCTGCTCCTCTGCTCTTCTGCTCCCCTAACCCCTTCTGCGATCTCATTTGTAGAGATGCAACTAATTGTATCTCTACAAATCTACAAACCAATTCTTTCTAATGCTGAGATTTATGGTAAAAGCGCACAAACAGCTTTTCCATTTCAATCCAAACAAACATCAGCGCACTAAAACCGAAGCAAATAGCAAGTTCCATCGGACTTAAAATCTGCGTACCGAAGAAGTCTCTCAGAAAAGGAACATAAATCAACATTAACTGCAAAATAGTAGTAACAATTACAGCGCCCCAAACAAAGAGATTAGTCATTGGGTTCAACTCAATTGTTAGCTGAGTATTAGAGCGAATAGCGATCGCGTGTCCCATCTGAGCTAAACAGAGAGTTGTAAACACCATTGTTTTCCAAGTGTCTCGATCGCCCGTATATTCAGGGGCGTGAGTAAAGCTATAAGCCCAACCCATCATCGTAATCGTGATAATTGCAAAAACAATCCCGATGCGAATCATGTATAACCCTAATCCCCTGGCAAAAATACTTTCGCGGGGACTGAAAGGAGGTCGTTTCATTACATTGGGTTCCGCTGGTTCCACCGCCAAAGCGAGAGCAGGAACGCCATCTGTAACTAAATTCATCCACAAAATTTGCAAAGGCGAGAGCGGAACTCCTCCCATACCAATTAAAGGAGCGGCTGCAATTGTCAAAACTTCGCCAATGTTGCTGCCCAAAATGTATTTAATAAAGCGGCGAATATTGGTGTAAACCACTCGCCCTTCCTCAGCGGCGGCGACGATGGTGGCAAAGTTGTCATCGATCAGCACCATATCGCTAGCTTCCTTGCTGACATCAGTGCCGGTGATACCCATTGCAATGCCGATATCTGCTTGTTTGAGGGCGGGAGCGTCATTTACGCCGTCTCCTGTCATCGCTACAAATTTGCCCAGACTTTGCAAGGCTTTAACTATTCGCAGCTTGTGTTCTGGGGATACACGGGCGTAGACGCTGACGCTGCTAACTAGCTGCTTGAGTTCTTCTTGACTGAGCCTTTCTAATTCTTGGCCAGTCAGGACGCGATCGCCTGCTTGGGCAATACCCAAATCTATGGCGATCGCCTTTGCTGTTAACTGGTGATCGCCTGTAATCATTACAGCGCGGATACCCCCGTCGCGACACTTTGCCACTGCGTCCCGCACTTCTGGCCGAGGTGCGTCTAGCATACACACCAGCCCCAGCCAAACCATATCTCTCTCGCTGGTTTCTTCAGAACCTTCTGAGGGCAAAGTTTCCCAAGATTTGTAGGCCAAACCAAGTACGCGGAGGCCGCGACTTGCCATATCGTTATTTTGTTCTAGGATAGTCGTGCGAACGTCATCGGCAAGGAAATCGGCGCGATCGCCGGTGACAATAGACTTACAGCGCTCCAAAATCAATTCTGGAGAGCCTTTGGTAAACATTAAATAATTTGCCTCTTGCTCATTTTCCAGAGGTACAGCCCATCTCCCCCCATGTCCTGGCATTTCGCAAATTACACTCATCCGCTTGCGTTCCGAGGAGAAGGGAAACTCCGCCACGCGGGGTAGAACTCCAGCTTGCTGTTCCCTGTAAATCCCGGCTTTCCCCGCCAAGGACAGTAGAGCTCCTTCTGTCGGGTCGCCTAAAATTATCCATTCGCCATTTTCTTGCTGCAATACTGCATCATTACAGACTGCACAGGCGACAAGTATAGATTCCAGTTCGGGATATTCTTCTAAATTCTCAATTTTGTTAGATTCATTGCTATCAATAAAGTCGCCGATGGGGGCGTAACCTTCACCGGTGAGGCTAGCTTTGTAGCTGGCGGTATTGACTCCCTGAACTACCATCTTATTTTGAGTCAGGGTACCAGTTTTATCTGAACAGATGGTGGTAACGGAACCTAAAGTTTCTACTGCTGGCAGTTTGCGGATTAGGGCGTTACGCTTGACCATCCGTCTAGTTCCCAGGGCTAGAGTGACTGTCACTACGGCTGAGAGACCTTCGGGAACGACGGCCACTGCCATACTTAGGGAGACTTCTAGTAGTTCTTCAAATCTACTGGTATCGAACCACAGGCCGCCACCATCAAACTTAAGCATTCCGCCAATGACGACGATCGCAACTAAGCCCAGAGCTCCTGTGACTAGGACATTTCCTAGCTGAGTCATCCGCCGTTGTAGGGGTGTTGGTTCGCTTTCTACGGACTGGAGAAGGGCGGCAATTTTACCCAGTTCCGTATCCATTGCTGTGCCGGTGACGATCGCTTTTGCCCTGCCTTGGACTACTTCTGTGCCTTGAAAAATTAAGTTGATGCGATCGCCTAAAGATGTGTCTTCTTTGAGTTCTACTCCAGCTTGTTTGGTGACAGGTACAGCTTCCCCTGTCAGGGCCGATTCTCTAACTTGTAGATTGGATGCTTCGATTAGGCGGCCATCTGCTGCTACTTTTACCCCAGCTTCTAGCAGCATGATGTCTCCGGGTACAAGTTCTTTGGCGGTAACTTCCGAAATTTTGCGATCGCGCACTACTCTGACTAGGGGGGAAGCCAGGTTTTTGAGGGCGGCCAGGGCTTTTTCGGCACCGCTTTCTTGGAGATAGCCCAAGATACCATTGAGAACTACTATGGCAAAAATCGCGATCGCGTCTTTGGGGAAACTGTTACTTCTGATGTCCAAAACAGCCGAAACTACGGCCACACCCATCAGCATCAACAGCATAATGTTGGTGAACTGATCGATAAAAATCGACAAAGGGCTACGCCCTGCTATTTCTTCGAGTTCGTTGGGGCCATATTGCTGCAAGCGTTCTGACACCTCTTGGGCGCTTAGACCAGTGTTGGGGTCGCTGCTTAGCTGTTGCAGGGTTTTGTCAATTTCTAGGCTGTGCCAAGCTAACGGAGAATTTGAAGGCATAGTTTGAGGATGGGGCATTGGGCTTACGGCATTGGGCTGGTGGGGTTTGTTGTTGGAGAAACAACGAAGCAGGAGGGAGAAGAAAATTTGCCGATTTCTTGCTCTCTGCGTCCGTTTACTTTCCTCCGGCTGAATAACTTTGACCACTACATAAAAATTAGCAATTTTTTGGGGTTTTACCCAAGTAGCTGCGGTCAATCCTTTGAGTTTAAGGATTTTGACTTTTACACCGCAGCCTGACGGCTGGCGGGGGGTAGGAATCTCTAACTTTTAATTTTCCCTAATCGTGGCACTTTTGTAAACTAAAGTAAAGAAATTAGAGCTTCGGTGGCGGTTAGTGTAGGGAAGAGCGACTGAGATTCTTAAGAAATTGCGTTCTTAATATCCCTATTGCTAGGGTTCCCAAACTCAGTGCGTTTGCTCATAGAGCGCACTGATATCTTTTGGGCGTTTAGGTGCTCAACACCAAGTTTCGCGGAGTCCCCACGTACTATTTCAAATGCTCGATCTCTGATAGTTTTTGCAGCCCCAATATCGGCGTGTTTGTGATAGCCACATTTAACACAGATGAACTTTTCGCCATCTCTATTTGATTTGTCGATATGTCCACAACTTCTGCATTCTTGGCTAGAGTGTTTGGGATTAACTTTAATCACAGTTTTGCCCTGCTTCACAGCTAGATACTCAACCTTTAAAATTAACTCACCCCAACTTGCATCAGAGATAGAATGGTAAATCCATTTGGGATTGAGCGAGAGTTGTAAAACCGCATCCATCCCAGTTTGGGGAGGTAAATTTTATTACCCTTAATTTTTACCCCCATCGCATAAGTAAAGGATGTGAAATTACTGCGATTCTTGGATTTAGGAAAGCCTCGCCCCTCAAAGAAATTCTTGTAAGCTGTGTCCAATCTTTTAACATTTTGTTGTAGAACTGTTGCATCTATGGCGTTGTACCAAGGTCTAGCAACTTTCAATTCTGGTAATGCAGTGATTTGAATATCGCCAGCACTTCGACGAGGATTTCTAGCTTTACCTTTTTTGTCAAACTTAGAATCTTTCCAAGGATTTCCGGTTGCGCCACTTTTGCTAACAAAGCAAGTTAAGGGCGAAGCTTCCGCCTTGGTTTTAATGCAACAGTAATCGCCTTGGATAAATTGTTGATTGTACTGGGTAATCCTGTCGTTTAAATTCCAGTTGTACTGACTTCGCAACATATCTACCCAAGTAGACATTTTTGATGATTGTGTTTGATTAGGGCGTAATTTATAAATGTAGTTCGTTAACACTATCACTTACCTCCTTGTCTTTATATTAATACCTTTTGCACTTTTCAAATATTAAGAATTAAGAAAGATTCACGGCGGTTAAAACCGCCCGTGCCGCTTTCATCTCAGGTCTAAAGACTCTGAGTTTTCCGCTTAACGAACTTATTTTATAAAAGGGGGCGAACTATTTCGTAATAGTGGCGTTAGCCGATTCTTAATAAAAAACTTTAATTTACTTTATATTACTTAATAAAACGGAAAGCAAGGGAGATTGCGCTGGGGCGATCGCGCCTTAGCCCCTTTCGTTGCAGAGTCCTTCTTCCCAAAAAAAGTAGACCCGAAGACCCTCCAGCTTTGAAGCTCCGCAAGCGCATCTATCAAAAGGAGTAAATTTTTGCAGTTGCACCCTACCACTTTTAATCTATGAAAAAAGATTAACTTCCTTAATAATTTGTAATAAACAAACGCTCGACACCATTGTATAAAGAGTATCTGAAGGGTTAAAACAGCAGGCAATAAGTTAACAAAAACACTGATTGACAAGGTTGATCGCCTCTCATAAACGGTGTAAAATTCTCTAAGGTTTCTTAAAACGCCCGTTGTGCGGCAGAAAAAAGCCACAGCACAGGTGAAGCGAGAAACCAAGCCGGCCAGCCTAGTAGCTGGTATCTGTATTAGACCTTTCCAGGCTCTCTAGCAGCCTGAATCGAATTTAACTGAACAGTTTTGTATCGTAATTAAGTCAAAGTTAGGAGAGTTCGTTCATGTTTGACGCATTCACCAAAGTGGTTTCCCAAGCTGACGCTCGCGGCGAATTCCTCGCCACCAGTCAATTGGATGCCCTGAGCAGCATGGTTGGAGAAGGCAGCAAGCGCCTTGATGCAGTTAACCGCATCACCGGCAACGCTTCCACCATCGTTGCTAACGCAGCCCGTTCCCTGTTCGCTGAGCAACCACAATTGATCGCTCCCGGCGGCAATGCTTACACCAACCGTCGCATGGCAGCTTGCTTGCGCGACATGGAAATCATCTTGCGCTACGTAACCTACGCAACGTTTGCAGGTGATGCCAGTGTTCTAGACGATCGCTGCTTGAATGGCTTGCGCGAAACCTACCAAGCTCTGGGTACTCCCGGCGGTTCCGTAGCAGCAGGCGTGCAAAAAATGAAGGAAGCCGCGATCGCGATCGTTAGCGATACCAATGGTATCACTCGTGGTGATTGCAGCTCCTTGATCTCTGAAATCGGTGGCTACTTCGACCGCGCAGCATCGGCAGTAGGCTAAAAAGCCTTGCGGGTTATATCTGTAAAGACGCGACTTGCTCGCATCTGGACAAAACAAACTTGTTTACGAATACCAAAGCAAAACACTAGGGAGATACCTCAACAATGAAAACCCCTTTGACTGAAGCAGTCACAGCCGCCGATTCTCAAGGCCGCTTCCTGAGCAGCACCGAACTCCAAGTAGCTTTCGGTCGCTTCCGCCAAGCTACCGCTGGCTTAGAAGCAGCAAAATCGTTGACCGCTAACGCTCAGCGCTTAACTGATGGTGCAGCCCAAGCAGTGTACAACAAATTCCCGTACACCACCCAAATGCAAGGCAACAACTACGCCTCCACTCAAACTGGTAAGGCAAAGTGCGCCCGTGACATCGGCTACTACCTACGTCAGATCACTTACTGCTTGGTTGCTGGTGGTACTGGCCCCATCGACGAATACCTGATTGCAGGACTCGACGAAATCAACCGTACCTTTGAGTTGTCTCCTAGCTGGTACGTTGAAGCCCTTAAGTACATCAAAGCTAACCACGGTTTAAGCGGCGACTCCGCTGTGGAAGCCAACTCCTACATCGACTACGCAATCAACGCCCTGAGCTAGATCGCGCACGTGATGCCCGGAAAGGTAAGCTGCTGTTAGCAAATGGGTTAGCGGTTGTTTACATTTCCGGGCATCTTCGGTTTTCAGCAGATGCTGCAAAGAGCAATAAACAAGTTTTCTGGTTGGAAGTTAATTAAGAGCAAACCGATAAAAAATTGACTGTATGCGGCAGTGTCACAAACATTTCCCTAGCTTAAAGAAGGGACGCAGCTCTTTAATTAGTTGCCTGTTAACTGCTGAGCCGCCAACAGTTAAAAGTTAACAACCAACACCTGACCATAAGGTTTTAGATTTTTAATTTTGGATGATTTTTTTGGAGGAAGCCCCTAGCTTTAGCGAGGGAAAAAAATTGCTTTGTCTAGAATTTTTAAACCTTCTATGTTGGATTAGGGATAAATCCAAAATCTAAAATCCAAAGTCTAAAATCGAAATGACGATATTGTTAATCACAGGAGGATTTGACGTGCCTATTACCGCCGAAGCATCCAGACTGGGAACATCAGCTTATAGCGATGTGTCCAAAGTTGAATTGCGCCAGAATTGGACAAAAGAAGACGCTCAAATTGTAATTAAGGCAGTTTACCGCCAGCTATTGGGCAACGACTACTTGATGAAATCAGAGCGCCTAGTCAGTGCTGAGTCTTTGCTGTGTGACGGTAGCTTGACGGTACGAGAATTTGTCCGCGCTGTGGCGAAATCAGAACTGTACAAAACCAAGTTTTTCTACAGCAGTTTCCAAACCCGCTTGATTGAACTTAATTACAAACATTTGCTAGGTCGCGCCCCCTACGATGAGTCGGAGGTGATCCATCACTTGGATTTGTATCAATCTGAAGGTTACGACGCTGATATTGATTCCTACATTGACTCGGTAGAGTATCAAGAAAACTTCGGTGAAGATGTTGTGCCTTACTACCGAGGCTTTACTATCCAACGGGGACAAAAAACACTTGGGTTTACCCGGATGTTCCGGTTGTACCGGGGCTATGCTAATAGCGATCGCGCACAACTAGAAGGTAATGCGTCTCGCCTAGCTGTGGAACTTGGTTCTAACACAGCTAGTTCTATTGTTGGGCCCTCTGGCTCTAACGAAGGTTGGGCATACCGCTCTTCTAAGACAAACGTTACTCCTAGTAGCGGTTTGGGTGGTGCAGCAGCTTACGGCAAAGAAGGTCGTCTGTTCCGCGTTGAGGTAGCAGGTATTCGGGTTGGCGGATATCCCAGCGTGCGCCGCAGTAGCAGAGCTTTCATCGTGCCTTACGAAGCTCTCTCCAGCGAAATGCAAAAATTTCAGCGCCTTGGTGGTAAAATTGCCAGCATTACTGCTATTTAGTTAACAGTTAACTATTAACTGTTAATCATGGCAATTTGGTTGAAAAATCTTCAAGATTTGGAAGTGAAAGCACAATGTTAGCTCAAAATGTAGCTGGAAAATCAACCACTTCAGTGTCTAGCAGTCGCTGCTTCCGCTATGAAGTGACTGGCTTGCGCCAAAATGAAAAAACGGATAACAATGGCTATCCGATTCGCTCTAGTGGCACTATATCGATCGCCGTGCCTTACAACCGGATGAATCAAGAAATGGAACGGATTAGTCGTTTGGGTGGAACAATTGTCGGCATTCACCCATTGACAAATGGTTCAGAAGCCGAACAGAACTAATAGCTAATTGCTAATAGCTAATTGCTAATAGCTAATTGTTGATTGCTAGTTATAAAAATTAGCAATTGGGAGTTAGTTGTTAGCAATTAATCATTTATAGCAGAAGGAAGAAGGTAGAAGGTAGTTGCTATATATAAAAAATTATGGAGTATTCAGAAGTAGGTTTGCCACCAGAGATGAGTGGGGCCGAGTCTTTAACAGTGGAGGTGGCGATCGCGAATTTGCGCCACGAAGATTATAGCCTTCGCTATTATGCTGCTTGGTGGATTGGTCGCTTTCGAGTGAAGGAACCAGAGGCAATTGCTGGTTTGATTGCGGCTTTGGAAGAAGAGTCAGAACTGACGCGATCGGGTGACTATTCCCTACAACGCAATGCAGCGCGGGCATTGGGAAAACTAGAAGATAAACAAGCAGTACCGATACTGATTAAATGTTTAGAATGCTCCGACTATTATGTGCGGGAAGCGGCAGTACAGGCTCTAGAAATGTTGGGCGATCGCACCGCCATTCCCGCACTGGTGAAACTGCTAGAAGGGGGTTTGGCTGCTGCGGTGCGAGTACCCGGAAAAGCTCATTTAGTTCAGCCTTACGATGGTATCATTGAAGCATTAGGAACCCTCCAAGCTCGATCGGGAACAGAGTTAATTGCACCATTTCTAGAGCATTCTGTAGAGCGGGTGCAGTATGCCGCTGCGCGGGCGATGTATCAATTAACTGGGGATGGGGTTTATGGCGATCGCTTAGTTAGAGCTTTAGATGGTGGCGATTTGCAATTACGGCGATCGGCTTTAATGGATTTAGGGGCGATCGGTTATTTGCCCGGAGCTAGTGCGATCGCAGAAACTTTAGCAGAAAATAGTCTTAAACTGATTGCCCTTAAAGGAATCTTAGAATACCACCTGAACCAAACACAATCCCTCTGTTTATCTGATGAATCTGTCCAGGTAATGACGCTCATGGATAGTCTACTCTAAATTTTTCTTCGTTGAGTAAATCTTAATACAAGTAAATGGTAATAGAATTAATTCGTGAAGTTGAAAAAGCAGATTCAGCCGATAGCTTATTAAACGCAGTCAAAGCTCTAGCTGCAACTGGTTCTGAGGGCGCAATTCCTACCTTAATTACGGTTCTCGGCTATAACAATCCCGGTGCGGCAGTTGCAGCCGTTGACGGTCTAATTCAAGTGGGAGAAGCCGCCGTACTGCCCTTGCTAGAACAGCTTGACGGTTATAATTATGGTGCTAGAGCTTGGGCAATTCGAGCCTTAGCAGGAGTTGGAGATCCACGCGGTTTAGAGATTTTATTAGATGCAGCCGTTAATGACTTTGCTCTCAGCGTCCGCCGTGCGGCTACTAGGGGTTTAGGTACAATTTGCTGGCAACAATTACCACCAGAAAAAGTTGCAGAGGCTCAATTAATGGCCTGCAAAACTCTGCTACAAGCGTCTCAAGACCCGGAGTGGGTGGTTCGCTATGCAGCAGTGGGGGGTTTGCAAGCTTTGGCTGCGGCGACAGTGCAGCCTAATTGGTTGGCAGAGGTTTTGGCTCGGTTTGAAGAAATAATCAAGACAGATGAAACTTTGGCAGTTCGTGCTCGTGCAATGTTAGCTAATCAACAATTATTGCTAACAGTTAACAGTTAACTGTTAACTGTAGTCACCTCTTGAGTAAGGCTTGCGCGATCGCAGTTTCTAAGTCGCCTTGACTCAGAGTTGTTAATATAAATACCTCTTGTACAGTTTTACCCTGTCTGGCGATTAGTTTAAATCCGCCACGAATGGGTACTGATACTCTTAATGTTAAGCGGGGAATATGGCCTCTAACATGGCCGATGACGGCTGGAGTGACTGTTTGAATGCCGTTTAGATAGGTGAGGCGCTCTAGGATGGGGATTAAACCGGGGATGTGTGTGGAATGGTTCCAAACTAGGCGGCCTTTAGATGAAGAGTTCATGATATTTTAACCAAAATCAACATACCCAGTCTAGTCCACTATTCTGTTGACAAGGTTAGATGGTGGTGTTTTTATGGGATAGATAGGTTTGTTTTGGTCGTAAGGAGGGTTTGCGCTGGGAAATCTGTTCCTCTGATTCAGGAACAAGCAGAGGGTTTATGGTGGGCGAGTAAGTAGTCAGGGGAAATTGGCTCGTAAGTTTGGAAGTAACGAATTTGATAAATTAGAGTTCAGATTTCATTATTTTGCCTAAAAATTACATTCAACCTACAAATATTCAATTATGACTGACCTAAAGTTTTCTCCTCTAAACCGTCGCTCTTTTCTCAGTTATGTTGCTTTAGGTACTTTGGGTTTATTGACAAAAGACTTGCTAGCTCCAGCTAGTGCTATGGCTGATAGTGAGGGATTAGGCAAAAATTTCTCTACGTTGGAGAACCATCATATTTTTGTTCCTTATACAACAGCGCGAAACGGAGGGACGCAAATATTTACTTTGCGATCTGGAGAACCTTGCCAGGTAGAAATTCCCTCAAAAACTCAAGATAGCCAAGAGATTACTATCAAAGGGCGCGGTCAAGATGGTAAAGATATTACTGTAGTTTTGCATACCTTATACGATCGACAAATCCGAATAGCCGATCAAATTTATCAAGAAATTGACAAAAATACGCAATTTGTCGAAGAAGCAAGCAAAGATAAATGTAAATCCGTGTATGAGCAAGTTGAAGATGGTAAGTACATTAATGATTTGATCGCCTTGGATTTTCTGGATTATGTTATAAATACGTCCAAACTTGATAGAAAAAATCAAAAGCGTTACCAACTCGCCAGCACTAATTCACGTCTGCTAGGAATTGAGGAAGCCATTGAATCCACCTTAGCTCAATCTCAACTCAATGACACAGAAAAGAAACTAATCAGAGGAACTTTTGCCTACGTCCGTGCCGGCGAACCTGTTCCTGACTTTAAAGCACTCACAGATATTGACTCAATCGTGACGAGTTCGGCGCTGCCTTTAGAAATCAAACAGAATTACTCTTTATCCAGTGCCAATTCCACAGCATTAACGGTTGACTTTATTCTTGTCAAACAGATTAATGACAGCCAATTTACTGATGAACAAAAGCAAAATTACCTGTCAATTTATCAGCAGGTACGCGATGGCAAGACAGTAGAGGATGTAGCAACTTTGAAGTCGCTAGACTCCTTCATTAACAAAGCTAAAATCCCAGAAAATGCTAAAGCTGTTTACTTAATAGCAAGGAAACAAAATTTAGATAATCAAGTTGCTTCAGGTGAAAAAGCCGATGCTTTTGTACAAACTGCTCAAGCATTCAAAGAACAACTGACGGATGCTAAAGACAAAGGAGCCGCAATTGTTCCACAAGCTACGAGATTGTTGAGCACACTTGGAGCAGAAACAGCAACAGGTATTAGTATTAGCAGTTTATCTGGAGCCGCTGCAACCAACGCGACTTTAGCTGTTTTAGGTGGTGGCTCTGTCGCGGCTGGTGGTTTAGGAATGCTGGGTGGTTTAGCCGTAGCAACAGGAGGAGCCGCGCTAATTGGAGCCGCAGGATTACTGTCTATTGCATTAGTCTCGGAAATGGACAGGGAAGACCAAAAAAATTTGGGAATTGCTATCGGTACAGGAACAGTCGCCGGTGCTGCATCTGTTTTAGCTGCTTGGACTGCTGCGAGTGCTTTGGGAGCCGCAGGTACATTGTCCGGTGCTGCTGCCATCACTGCTACCATCTCGACTATTGGTGGACTTAGTGTAATGACTGGCGGTGCGGCTCTTGTTGCATCAGGTACAGCATTTGTGATTTGGTCATTACTCAAAAGTGGGAAGACACGGGATCAGTCGATACTGAAACAGTTAGAAACTCGCTCCTATACCTATACTGAAGATAGCATTTCTGGTGGTTTGGGAGAATTGATTCAAAAGAATGTAGTCAATCAATACAAATCAAATAATATTTTTTCTGCTCCTAATATTCCCTTAGATAAACTGTCAAATGCGCTGTCAGCCTGGATATCAGTTTACCCTGAAGAAAAGGTAATCGCTTTGATAGATACCAGTAGTTTCTGGGGAAGTTCGGGGGTTGTTTTTACTGAAGGAAGGCTGCTCTTGACAAAAAAATCGAGGGAATACAAAAATTTAGCCAGATTTGTCAAGACGGAAACAAAATTATCCTCACTGCTATCTGACGATAAGCAGAAAAAGGAATTGTCTAATTTGAAAAAGGTAGTAGATATTTTATCTGATGAGAAGTCCGTGACGAATTTATCTAAGCTGCAAGAGTTAGTAGCTATTACCTCTGATGACAAAAACTTAGGCAGACTTGTCTCTAATGATTTATCTAAGTTGAAAAAGGTAGTTGCTATTTTATCTGACGAGAAATTCGCCAATAATTTATCTGAGATGAAAGAGTTAGGAGTTATACCCTATGATGACAAGAAGTTAGGCGAACTTGTCTCTAATGATAAGTACAAAAATAAGTTGTATAAATTAAAATATGCCGTAGATATTTTATCTTATAAACAATACAATCAGAACTTATCTAAGTTAAAAAATGTCGTAGATATCTTGTCTGATGAACCTGAGTTGGCAAGTTTTTTACCGCTACAATTAGTATCACAGCTATCTGATGAGCAATACAGAAATGACTTGTCTGAATTGAAAGAGGTAGTAGATATGTTATCTGATGAAGCCGACAAGGATAAGTTGACTCAATTACTTCGGGAAATTGGTCTGAGATATAGCACAGTTTAAGGAAGGGAAACTTTTTGTTTGTATAATAATCAATCAACTTTACATCGACAAAGGAAGAAAAAGGAAAACTGTAGTTTCTTTACTAGGAATACTTTCGATTTTTAATTTTCCACCGTGCAATTCGGCGATATGTTTAACAATAGTCAATCCTAAGCCAGAACCTTGCTGTTCGTAAATTTTCCGTTCAAACTGCATATAAGCTCCTAGTTGAGTAATCTGCTCAGAAGTCATACCTCTACCCTTGTTATTTACAGATAAGATAAATATATTATTCTCCACCACCGTTGAGATCCTCACTGACGTACCTGGTTCAGAAAATTTAAAAGCATTGCTTCCAAGTTCTTCTACTGCTTTATTTAGCCATACTGCGGCAATTGGCACAGAGAAATCTTGAATATTTAGATGTAAATCAGCTTCTCTTTGTGCTTGTTTAGCTTGTTGACAAGCCTGTTCTGCAATAACTGCTTCAGCAGAGCTAACTAGAGTATCTCGCAGTGTCTCGATCCGCGTTGTATTAGTTGACAATAGTTCCAGCTCTGCATAGATTAAAAAATTTACTATTAGTCGATCCAAGCGTTTTCCAGAATAGTGAATTCGTTGTAAAATCTCCCGGATTTCAGATGAATCTAGGTAGTCATATTCGGATATAAGAACTTCAGTAAAACCCAGAATTCCATTTAATGGAGTCCTTAATTCGTGAGGCAAGGAACGAGTGATATTTATGCGTAAGTCATTCATTCTTTTTTCAGAATGCTCGTTAATAATGGATTGCTTTTGTAGCCGAGTTGCGATCGCAGCTAGCAATTCTGCTGGTGTACAAGGTTTGGGAATGTAATCATCTGCTCCTAATTCCATACCTTTGCGAGTATCGGATTTTTCAGCTCTAGCTGTCAGGAAAATGAAGGGAATGGTGGCTGTCAGTGGATGCGATCGCAAAGCGGCTAAAACGCTATAACCGTCAAGTTCCGGCATCATTACATCGCACAAAATCAAATCTGGTTGCTGTTGAGCGGCCATTTCTACACCTATTTTTCCGTTTTCTGCACCTAGAGCTTCAAACTCCTCAGCATCTAGCAGTTCTAAAATGTTTTCCCTGATTAATTCTTCATCTTCTATTACTAGAATTTTAGGCATGATTTTATCCTCCTATGTTTGTTTAAGTAGTTTTTCTAAATCTTAACTTCTAAATATCTACAATACTTTATTGGCTAGTATTTCCTCTTAAATTAGTAGAATGTGTATTAGGAGTTTGATCCATTAGAAATATTCAATCTATGTAGTAGTTGGACATTTTCTGGAGTTAAAAACTCTTGCCAGTTGCAGAGTTGATTGAGGATTGTCAATTCGCGGGCGCACTCTTGCTGCAAAATTTTGAGGTAGCGATCGCGAGCTTGCTGGGAAGGAGCTAATTTCAACATTTCAATAGCCATATTGATATTAGACATCGGATCTCGCAAGTCTTCTGAAAGTCTTTTCGATAGTTCTTCTCTAGTTTGACTTAGCTGCTGAAGTTCTTGGACTCTTTTTTGTAAGGATCTAATGCGATCCCGTTCGCTTGCAGACTTTTGAATATAGGCATTATGTTTTTCTAATCTGGCTGCGATCGCGCTTAGTAGTTCTGTAGGCGTACAGGGTTTAGTAATGTAATCATCTGCTCCCATTTCCATTCCTAAACGCATATCTTCCCGCTCACTTTTGGCCGACAAAAAAATGAAAGGAGTGGTCGCAGTGACAATATTTTGTCTAACTTCTGTCAGGACTGAATAACCGTCAATGTCTGGCATCATAATGTCACAAATAATTAAATCTGGTTGATATCTTCCTGCTAATTCGATACCGTCGCTGCCATTTTCTGCCCCAACTGCATCGAAATTTGCATTTTCTAAACAGTCCAAAATATTAAGCCGAATCAATGCTTCATCTTCAATCACTAAAATTTTTTTCACTGTGTTACTAGCTCCTTGATAATTGATATGCGCTTATTGATGTCGGGTATTTTTGGCAAAGCAAATCTGAAAATCTGTACCGCTACTTCGGTCTAATTCTATATTACCGCCTAATTGTTCGGTTAAGTTCAAAACTAATTGCAATCCGAGAGATTCAGTTTGCTCCCAGTCAAAAGTTGGAGGGAAACCAACGCCAGTATCGCTGACTCTTAAAATAAAATGGCTATTATTTATTAATTGGAAACTCACCAATACTTTACCTTTTTTCACCTGTGGAAAAGCATATTTAAAAGCATTTGAAACCAGTTCGTTTATAATTAAACCACAAGGTATTGCTGTATCAATATCTAAAAAAATGCTGTCAATTTCTAGCTTGACTTCTATTGTTTTCGACGAAAAACCATAAGAGCTAGACAAGTTGGATACTAATTTTCGGATATATTCAGCAGTATCAATTCTGGCTAAGTCTGTGGTTCTATATAAATTTTCATGAATCAGAGCCATCGATCTAATCCGGTTATAGCTGTCTATAAACAACTCCATTGATTCTGAGTCTTTGATATATTTAGACTGAAGTTTGAGCAAGCTAGAAATAATTTGTAGGTTGTTTTTGACTCGGTGATGAATTTCTTTTAGCAATACTTCTTTTTCCTTAAGCGAAGCTTTGATTTGCTCTTCACCTTGTTTGCGTTCAGTGATGTCAATCCCCACAAAAATAGCAGCTTGCTCCTGGTTATATTTCTGAGCAACTACTAAATAAGTACGGGGCTGAGGAAATAAACGATTTTCTGCAAGTGTGAGAGTAATTTCTTGACTGGTTGAAGTGTCAGAGCTAGTAAAAAAAACATCGATAAAATCTGTACAATTAAAGTTAGGATTTATAAATCCTACTTCCTTGCCAACAAACGCATCGGGAGACAGATTAAACATGAGTGCTAATTGCCGATTTACCCCAAGAAACCGCCGATCTACACCAAGCCAATAAACAAATCCAGGCACGGCATCGATCACGGCTTGCAATTGTTCTTTAGCTGCTAAAAGTGCTGATTCTGCTAGTTTTTTAGCAGTAATATCTATCATCGAACCAACTATTTCTAAAGGATTTCCTGCTGGATCTCGTACAAGTGTCAAATCATTTTGTAACCAAAGATAATTTCCGAATGCGTCTAAAAAGCGGTATTCAAGGATATGCTTACGGCCGCCAAAATTAGACATCATTTCGGTAAAAATACGTGGTACGTCTTCTGGGTGAATGCCATTAATCCAGAAACTAGATTCTTCTACAAAATCTGTGGGTTTGTATCCTAGGAGAACGGCAATATTATCACTGATGAATGTTGTGGCGTAATTGCCTTCTGCCTTGCAACTATAAATCACAGTTGGGCTAGCGGATAGCAAATATTGTAAGCGCTCTTTAACAACAAGTAACTCTTTTTGTGCTTGTTCGCGTTCGGCAATTTCTTGCTGTAAAAGTTTCACGATGCTGGCTAATTCTTGGGTTCGTTCCTGCACTCTAATTTCTAACTCTCCGGCTAACTGTTGCAGGGCTGTTTCTGCACATTTTCGATCGCTCACGTCTTGAACTAAGGACTGAATAGATATCAGATTTTCAGCACTATCAAAGAGAACTGAATTGTACCATTCACAGTAGATAACTGAGCCTTCTTTCGTGTAATTGCGGTTGTAGCTAGTATTTCGCGACTCCATCCCAGTCAGTAAGCGGATCAATAATCCATTAACTATCTCGACTTCATCCACGAACACAATTTTCCACTCGTTAGGATGAAGTCCCAAAACTTCTTCCTCTCGCCAACCGAAAATTTTTTCCGCTTGCTTTGACCACCGTTTTACTCGAAAATGTTTGTCCCATTCGATTACGGCTAAAGGGGAATTTTCGACGTGAAATGTTAACTGCTGGTAGGCTGTTTCCAACTTGGCTTCAGCTTGTTTTCGATCGGTAATATCGGTAATAGTACCAATATAACTGACTATTGTACCGTTGTCTTCCCTCTCAGCTACTGCTTGACCAAAGACCCACTTTACAGTACCATCGGGGCGTAAAAACCGATATTCAGAACTAAATATTTGCTCTGTTTGAATGGCTTGATTCCATTCCGATAAAACGCGATCGCGATCCTCTGGATGCAGGTTTTTTATCCAACCATATCCTAAACACTCCACTGGAGTAATGCCAGCTATTTCGCAACTTCGCTCGTTGCAATATAAATTTTTCCCCTCAACATCCGTGCGGAAGAATCCCACGGGCGAGACTTCCGTTAGCGTTGCATAAAGGCGTTCGCTTTGGTATAGCCCATCCTCCGCCCATTTGCGATCCGTAATGTCAATACACGAACCAATATAGCCAGCAAAACTGCCATCAAGAGAGAATCTAGGGGCTCCCGTATCTAAAAGCCAGCGATATTCACCATCAGCACGTCGGAAGCGGTATTCCATTTGAAAACTCTGCCGTTTGTGGAAAGCAGAAATGTAAGTTTCTACAGACTTTTGGCAATCTTCTGGGTGCAAACTTTGTGTCCAACCGCTGTTAATTTCCTGTTCAAAAGTGCGCCCAGTGAAGTCTAACCAAGTTTGATTGAAAAAATTACATTTTCCTGTGGTATCAGACATCCGTAATAAGACAGGAATGCTGTTAGTAATTGAGCGAAATCTTTCTTCACTTTCAGTCAGGGCGATTTCTACCTGTTGGCGTTTTGTGAGTTCAGTTTTCCTGCTGTCAAGCAGTCGATCAATTTCTGCTTCTAATAAGTTTATTCGCTGCTGCAATGTTTCGATTATTCTGTACATTTCTAGAATTTCCATAACATACCCCATTGGTTAACAGTTAAGCGTTAACAGTAACCATACTTAATTGAAATTATATATCAATGGTATAGCCAGGTCAAGAAATCAAAACTGTCTCAGCGTTGCAGTTAAGGATATATAAACTGTAATCTTCTTTTCTTAACCCCAACTCCGATCGCCATTTATTTTTGTAAAGGTAAAGTAACTGTTACGACTGTTCCTACTCCTAGTTCGCTGCATACTTCTATTTGACCTTGGTGCAACTCTACAGACCTTTTGACAATTGCTAAACCCAATCCTGTCCCCGATATTGTACCTACATTTTTAGCCCGATAAAACGTCTCAAACATTCGCTGCCTATCTTCTAGCGGAATCCCAATCCCCTCGTCTTGAATACTAAAAATAGCAACTTTGCCAGGATGCCTTAATTTTAAATCAGGATTTGTGACTTCAGCTTCCCCAAAAGCCAGTTTAAAACGAATACGACTGCCTTTATCAGAATATTTGATCGCATTTGATAGTAAGTTAGAGAAAATCTGCCGTAGCAGTTTTTCATCCATTTTTACCTCGGTACTATCTGCAATACTCTCAAATATAATCTCATGTTCATTAGCGATCAATTGTAATTCTTCTATAATTTCAATGCAGAATTTTTTCGCGTCTATCGTGATTGGATTAAACTCCTGTTTTCCCGCTTCTGATTTACCGATAATCAAGATATCTTCTAAGAGTCCGGTCATTTGGTTTACTGCTGTTTGAATGCGCCGTAGATGAGTTACCTTTTTATCTTCTGACCATTTTTGACCGTAATTTTCCAGCAGACCAGCCGAAAATAAGATAGTTGCTAACGGCGTGCGAAATTCATGGGAAACCATCGAGACAAATCGCGATTTAAGTTCATTTAGTTCCTTTTCTTTTTCTAAAGCCTTGCGAATTTCTGATTCGGCTTTTGCCCGATAAATAGCAATTTCCACAGTTGTATACAAATCTCTTTCCTCAAAAGGTTTGACAATATATCCAAAAGGATAGGTTTCTTTAGCTCTCTGTAAATTGGTATCATCTGTATGAGCAGTTAAAAAGACTATCGGGATCTGAAATTTGCTGCTGATTTGTTCAGCCGTTTGCACGCCATCCATCTTACCTTTCAAGAGAATATCCATTAAAACTAAATCCGGCTGGAGTTCGCCAATTTTTTCGATCGCCTTTTCTCCTGATGAAAATATTCCAATGACTTCATATCCAAATTTATTTAAACTACTTTTAAGGTCAAGAGCAATTATCCTTTCATCTTCGACGATCATAATTTTGACTAATGCCATATTAATTATTGGTAGTGTGAAGAATAATTCGGAAGTTGGGAGATATGATTTAGGAGTCAGGAATTAAGAGTTTGAATTCTGAATCACGGTACGAAATTAATCAACTCAGCGTCCCACCGGGTTCTAAATCAGCAGAGATAGAAGTTTCACCAACCTCACAATATATTTTTTATTTTTAAATCAATAATAACACTCGCATTTACTAAAATTACAGTTATAGGGTAAAATTCTATTTTGTGTATCAACCTTTACCCAAAATAAAACTATGTCAGAATTCCTAGACTTTCTGCGGCATCAATTTGCCTATGTCGCCATCGGAGAATTCAAACCCGGTAAGTTTGAAGAAGCTAAGCAACTTTATCAAAAGGCTGTCTCAACCTATGCTCATGGTTTCAAGGGAGCATATCTACTACAATTGCCAGGGACAGACAAAGGAATTGCGATAATTTTTTGGGATAGCGTAGAAGATATGGCATCTAATCAAGACGAAGCTTACCAGGAAATCTTGAAGCAGATGAATCATTTATTTGCCAAAGTTCCTGACACTGATATTTATGAAATTGTCAGTGAACTTAAGCCCAAAGAAGAATAAGAAGAAACAGTAGCGGCATAACATTTCAACTTGTATTTTTTTCAATCCCGTTAACTTTTGAGGTATAACGGGATTATACAACATAATTACCCATGAAATTACCAAATTTATTTCACTCAACTCTAGCTATTTCAGCTATCGCCAGCTTGATAATGTCATCCTCATCCGTCACAGCTAATGCGGGCGATCCTAATGGCCCTAATAATATCCCCCAACGAGGTTGGACTTTGTGGCAACCTTGGGAAAAGTCTAAAGATTCTGGATTAGGTTTTGGGATTTCCAATATGGATTTAGAATTAGGATTAGATATGCAAAAGCAGTGCTTTGGAGAAGTTGATACTCCCAATACAGAGAAAAGAAAATTAGAAACTTATTGGTATAGAGTCAGCAGCGATGTTAATAAAATAGGTTCAGGACAGATGGAATATGGCTGTTGGATTAATGGCAGTTTTAAATCTACTGTCAGCACCATAGTCTTTAAAATGTCTCTGATAACAAACCCCTGTTTCCGCGTCAATTCGTCAGCTAAAGATGGTTTAGCAATTCATACCGAAGCTAGCCATAAGTCTCCTATAGTAGGGCAAGTTAGGAATGGAGAAACAGTCAAGCCTACAGCTATTCCAGTAATCATTAGAACAGTGGAAAATATTAGCTGGATTGAAATTGAATCTCCGATAAAAGGGTGGATTTCTAATGGAAATCCCGATAGTCGCGGTAATCTTACATTCTGTAGCCGTTAACCTTACTGAGTTCTTGCAGTCGCCGTACCATTCCCATACCCATCGGCGTTTTTCGTCCCACTCCGCTATAAAGAGCAAAATCCGCTAAAGCGTTAATTTGTTTAATTTTTAGGGGATCGACATCGCCCATAATTCGATAACTAACCTCACCAACACAGCCAATGAATTTACTTCGAGAATCAGCTAATATTTCAGTATGAATGTCAAAAAAATTAGTAAAAATAGGCTCAATTAGAGTACGATCTAGGCTAATATTACTGTATTTATTCCATCGATTTAGTAAGCTGCCAAAGATAGTTTCTCTAGTTGGCATTGGTGTATCGTATTGACCTTGACGGAAATTAGTTGGAGTACAGAAACTGAAAATAATTTGCCGTGTTTCTGCTGACGCTTGCTCGTATAATTGTGCATAGGAAATTGTATTCACCCAAGGGTGGGAAAGTTGCGGTACTGTTAAGATGTTAGTAATGTGTAAATCTGCTGGGCCGAGATGCCAAGGACGATCAAAATTTAGGTGTAACCAAAGTTGAGTCAGGCGAGCAAATAAACTATCATCTAAAAGAGAAATACGCCACCAAATCGGTGTACCTACCCGAATTGGTTGTTTATATTCCCACTGCAAAGTCCGCGAAGCTAGAGCATCAATTTTATTTTTCCCCCCAATTATTTTGATATTTTTCACTTCGTTTTTGGATACTTGTAATGGACTAAGAGTGAAGGCTTTTTCATTCGCTTGGTCGTGCAAATAAGCGCTCAAATCAGTATCTACTGCACTCACTAATTTTAGGAACAAAGCGTGAAGATGCCGCCCAGTCAAAAATTGCGTTGGAATAGGCGAAGATGGCAACAAATTCAAAACAAGGCTATAGGGCATAAGCAATTAAGAATTAAAAATCAAGAATTAAGAATTAAAAATGGGAAGAGCATTATCGCGCATAACTGCCAACTGTTCTTCTACCCAATTCATGTTAAAAACAGATTTGTATATCCGGTTAGAAACCTCTAATTTTCCTTCACGTTTGACTACTAATGCTGAAAGCCTCAATTCCAGTTGCTCGGAACTATCATCAGCAACAATTTCTCTCTGCTGCAAAACTTGCTGATATAATTTTAACAGGTGTCCAGGTCGATCGGATTTTCTAAGTAAGCGATCGCACACTGTCTTCAAATGCTCTGGCTCATCTTGTGCTTGCCAGTTTTCTATGATAGCATTAATTGCTAAATAATTTACCAACTCAGAAATTTCAGATTGAGAATTTAGACTTTGGACTTGACAATTATTCATCAGTTTTTGTAATAAGAGTTTGCACAGCTTTTGAGTTAGGAATGGTTGTCCCTCTGTCCAAGATAATATCTCTGCGATTGCATTTTCAGCCCTCTCTAATTTCTCAGCCAATCTTGTTGCTAAAGGCTCGCATTCCTGCAACTGAAAGCCCTGTAAATGAATTGCTCGACCAATACTAAAGATCGCCGTTCGATGTTTTTCAACCATCAAATCTCTCTTGTTTGCCACACCCAAAATTGTAAAAGTAAGTCGTCTGTATTTCACTTCATCTGCGCGTCTATTATAGCACGATCTGATCGCAGCAAAAAAATCATCAATTGGGAAATTTAGACTGAGAAGACTGTCAATTTCATCAATAAAAATGACTAAATTTTGAGAAACCTCATTTAATAACACTTCGTCAAGAAACTGACTAAATCTTTGTACAGGAGAGAGGAGTTCTCGATCGCACCACCAACGACTGACATCAAATCGATCTAAAATATCAAAACCATTAGCTAAACTATAGACTAAACCAGCATACCATTGATCGGTTTTAATATTGTGATTACCAATCGCCGTCAAGTCAATTGACGCACAGGCAAAACCTTCAGCTTGCAACCTGTGCATCGTTCTAACTCGCAGGGAAGACTTTCCAGTTTGGCGCGGATTTAGCACATAACAAAATTCTCCCGATCTCAAACTTTCTATTAAGTCAAAATCAGCTTTTCTTGTTATATAAGTTGGCGCATTTAGTGGCAAACAACCCCCAACTTGATAAGTATATTCTAAATTGATTTCTGCTCTCATGTCAACTTTTGTCTCTAATTGTTAATTGTCAATTACCTAAACGCACTCTAAAATAATTGCGATATAAATTGCATCGCGGTGTTACTTGATTACCTTGCAACTCCACTAATCCCATACTATGCAACTTAAACCCTTGCGTTGACTCTAACTGCACCGGAATAGCACTATCTACTACTCTTTTTACAGCCGCAACTAAGTCTGGATGCTGCTCTAAATTCCACAGATGCCGCCGCAAATGATCGCTATAAAGTCCTGCATCAGTTGGTGCGGTTGCTAACAATTCTGGCAAAGTTATTTCCTGTCTGGAAATGTGATAAAAAGCCAACCTTACTAAATAAGGATGTCCCCCTAACATTGCCATTAATTCCTCAACTTCTTTTGCACCCCAAGCCAATCCATGCCGCAATGCTAATTCTTTCACTTGTTCTGGTTTAAATTCCGGCAACTCAATCGGTAAACCTACATTAAATGGCGATTGATTGACATCCATCGGCACATACACCTCTGTAGAATGTACGACAACTAAGCGCAATTTTTTCCAAATATCCCGATTTTTAGCTTCCTCGTGCCACGCACGCAACAATCCAAAAAAATCAGCGGCTAATTCGGGATATCTAAACACCACATCCACCTCATCTAAACCTAAAGCTAAAGGAGTCGTAATATTTGCTAGTAAATACCTTTCAAAATAAGATTTGCAAGCTACCTTAGTCCCAAAAATCCCATTCCAATATTCAGCTAAACGATCCGGCAAATCTAGTTGCAAAGCTACATTGGCACAAAACCAGCGCAAAAAATTTTCTAAATCAGTGAAAACTTTGCTATCTGCCAACTGAAAACTTAAAGGCACTACGGCAAAATTTTGTAACTCAGCACGGCGGAGAATTCTCGCCATTAAAGACGTTTTTCCCATCTGGCGAGGCGCTTTGATACGGATTAATGCACCTGGTTTTGAGATCGCCTCATAACAGCGATTTTCAATCCCATTTCTTTCTACATAAAATGCAGACGCTAACTCCACTTGTCCCCTTGGTAACTCCGGTTCTGCTATGGGTTGCGGTGGGTAATTAGGAGTCAAAGCATACACAGTCGGGAAAGCAGTTTGCGTTTGTAAATTTATTCCTTTTTGTTGATTTTCAGACAAAATTAATTCTGTATCTTCCCCTTTTTTATCTTGACTTTTCCTGCCTAATATGACTTCTAATATTCTGGCGATAATTTTCACTGTATCATCAGATTTCAGCCATTCATAGTCACCAATTCCCTGAAGATAGCCACGTAGATCGTGGTTGAGTAAACTAAAAGGACAATTAATCCGAATCGGAATAATTATAGGTTTTCCTTCCCGCGAACCTTGTAGAGTTTTAGCTGTTCTTACCTCTTCTGTTACCATCTCACTCCAAGCTGAAAGCGGTGATAAAAGCAGCAACAAGTAATCGCATTGATTCAATTCTGCGTAAATTTGCTGCGGGCCATTTTTTGCCATTCTTAGATTACTGCCAGCTTGAAAGACGTTACATCTATTAGCTTTTAATGCCGTATCTAATTGGGATATTAAACTTAAATCTGGTTCAGAACTACGATAGTAACTGAGTAAAACTTGAGTATGATTTATACTATTTTGAGGATAGCGGCTGAATAATTCCGGTCTGTATTTAGCAAATAGAGCAATTAAATTAGGGCGATGCGATAAGCCACGATCTTGCTGATATCTCAAATCAAAGGCTTCGCAAATATTTTCAATATGCTTTCTAACAGTTTCTTTAGTGATATGTAGCGAAGCAGCAATATCTGCATCTTTTTTACCAGCTAAAACTTTTAACAACACTTCTTGCTGTCTTGGAGTCAAAGCTGTAAATGCTTTAGTAAATTCTAATTGATTCATTTTATTCCTATAGTTATTCTTTTAACAACTTACGTAACGCCGCCCTCGCACATACCGCCCAGAGGGCGGTGTTACGGATCAATCTAGCTCGTAGAGTAAAAAAGTAGTGTATTTGTGTATGCAGATTCACAGATGTGTATGGAGCGATATTTTCCATTTACCTTGTGAGTTTTAACTACACAGACAAACATTGAGATCGATTGCCGTGAAATATTAAAAAACATAGGTCGCTTTCTCTTGGTGATTCAGATGAAGCTAAGTTTTTTCAGAGTGCATTCTCTATTTTTAACCGGAACCACAGCCCTAGGGATTGCCATCGCGTACCCCTTAGTCGGTGAAGCTTCGACAGTTATTAACTTCGTTCCTCGCAATGACATTATATCAAATAAACCAGATTCAATATTAATCGGAAAACCAGGAAATACCTACACTCAGAAAACAGATAACCCACCAAAAGATGAGTCTGCGGGGGGAAGCAGATAGGTAATTGGTAATTGGTAATTGCTAATTGGTAATTGCTACCTTCCCCATCCTCCCTACCTTCCCCATCCTCCCTTATCATTCTTCCTTCTAGCGATCCTTAGATGCTGCTTTCGCCCCAGTCTCAGCCGCCCATTGCTTTAAATCTTGAATTTGATTTCCTGCGATCGCAGCCAATGGTACAGTATCCTCAATCGCCCTTAAAATATCCTCCGTTGTTAAATCTTTACGCTGTCCATTTACAAAAATTCCAAATGCCCGATATAACCCTTCAATCACAACTTGCTCAATTTCTGCACCGCTAAAATCCTGAGTACATTTTGCCAACAACCCCAAATCAAACTCTTGTAATTTTTCTCCGCGCAACCGCTGTAAATGCACCTTAAAAATATCGAACCTTTCCGTTTCATTCGGTAAATCAAACAAGAAAATCTCATCAAATTTTCCCTTTCGCAACAATTCATTTGGCAAAAATCGTACATTATTTACAGTCGCCACAATAAACACAGAACTTGTCTTTTCTTGCATCCAGTTAATCAAACTGCTAAATGCTCGGCGTGACGTTCCCAAATCTATTTTTGTGCTGCTATTAACATTTCCAAAAGCTTGGTCAATTTCATCAATCCACAAAACACAAGGCGCGATTGCTTCTGCCAATTCAATCATCTGCTTAATGCAGTTTTCAGTTTTCCCTAAAATTCCTCCAAAAAGTCTACTAATATCCATTCGTAACAGCGGTAAACGCCATTCACAAGCAATACTTTTAGCAGAAAGCGATTTACCAGTACCTTGAACTCCTACCAGCAAAACCCCTTTAGGATTAGGAATGCCATAGTACCGAGCCTCCTCAGTAAAAGCATCTTGTCGCAGCTTAATCCACTCTTTAAAACTATCTAATCCTCCTATACTTTTGAGCGTTTCTTTTGGTGTAACAACCTCTAAAATTCCCGTCTGCCTAATCGCTTGTCGCTTCTCTTCCAACACCTCATCAATATCTGATTCATTTACCTGCTGTTTTGCCGCTAACGCTTTAGCTAAAACCCGCTGAATTCTAGCTCTACTTAATCCTTGACAAGCTTTTACTAACTTTTCCCTTGCCAAGCCACTCACTTTTAACTGTTCTGGATGCTCCACAAACTGAGAAATTAAATAATTAATCTCCTCTACATTGGGTAAAGGAAAGTGAACTACTGTTACTTCTTCCTTTAATTCCTCTGGTAACTCTAGCACATGAGAAGTTAAAATTATCGTCTTGCGGCTGCGTTTCAATTCCCGTGCCAAATTTCGCAACTCCCGCACTGCTGGAGCATTTTTTTCTGTGTATGGATATTTCAAAATGGGATGTAAATCCCGCAGTACAAATATTGTATATTCCTCAGCAGAAGTCTTGCTAATTCGATCCAGTGCTGCCATTACTGAGCCTTTAGCAGAACCATTGTCATCCCACCCACGCACAATATCCCACAATAAAATTCGACGCGAAGGAGTTAGCTCTTTTCCTACTTGAGAAATTATTTCTTCGGCGGGTTCTTCTTCAGCAGCGACAATATAAAGTAGAGGATAACGCGCCAAGATCATTAAATTTAGCTGCTTTACCAGTGCAGATAAGGGTCTGTGTTTGCCGTCACTTGCGGCATCAATAAATTGAGGATAAACAGGGTTTTCTATCATTGAATTAAGAGCGAATTTTTGATTTGATCGGGAAGCAATTTTTACATTTTTTCGCGATTAGTGCGTAAGTCTTACCATTGAAGAATTACTCCTCCTAAAATCGCATTCAACTGTTCTATTTTGTAAGCTTTCGAGCCTGCTTAACCATTTCAATTAAAGTGTGGTGAGCATCTTCGGCATCTTTTAAAATGCGGTCAAAACTAATACGGACGGGAACAGTTTCGCTATTGACTTGAGCAGTTAAATTCATGCCGGTAGCATCAATTGCCAGCATTTGTGCTGATACTGCATCTGAAATGCCACCAAATGCTTGAGCGTAAAGCACTATAGCATTAGCATGATCTTCGTTCATGTGAGAGCAGATGCGATCGCTTACTTCAGGTGAAAACGTTTCTGACATGATTCAGTTCCTTCTAGTATTGTTACTGGTGTAAAATCCCAATACTAAGAACTTACCACAATTAAGTTAACCGCAGTCTGCTATAGTGCTATAGTAAATAAGGTAGAATTAGTTCCTACTATTAATATTGTGCTCAATTTTACGGCGCGGTTTCAAGGGGAACATGACTATGATTCTTCTCTTTATGCCCTCAAATTACTTTCCTTGTTCCCCTCTTCCCCTTCTTCCCCTTCTTTCACGCTTCCCCTAGCCTAAGCGCCCCTAGCCCCTAACCGCCCTGGCGGTTGCTATAGATGCCATGATGGGAATGTTACTCTAGAATCAAGCACCGGCCATTGAGGAGAATGGCAATAGTCATCCACCTACGGTGTTGCAAGGGGAAATTGTTGATGAATCAGAAAATTCGTAACGCCGCCCTCTGGGCGGTATCTTGACCGCCCAGAAGGCGGCTTGACAAACAACTACTTTCTACTGTCCGTGACGCAACCTGCGAGCACCTGCCAGCATTGCACCACCCAAGGCCATCCCTAGCATAGTCAAGGGTTCGGGAACGCTTTCCGACGACGTACCTCCGCCAATTCCTCCACTGGGAAAATTTTCCGGCGGCACAACTTGCTCAAGGCTACCAACCGTCATATTATCAAAACCAAAATAATCTACTCCCGGTGCAGTATTCCCAAACACAACCCGGTTAAACACTTCATCAGGTGCTGCGATTAAACCAAAATAGATCACTCCACCGCCTAACCCTTTGATTGTGTGTGGAACCGTAACCGTCTGCTGGAAATTAGTAACAGTGTTTAACAGTGTCAGTGTTAGTTGTCCATCAAAGTCACCGATATCAACTCCGTAAAAACCAAAAGCAGCTACTGCCTTTGAAAAGTTAATCCCGAACTGATCGTTAGCCTCCCAGTATTTATTGCCAGAAATCGGGTAGCGTCCTACTCCATTAGTACCTGTGTTAACACTATCGAGATAACCATTGCCAGTGAGAGTCGCGGTTCCAGCACTACCAAAATTGATAGATAAAGGAGCCGCCGTATTGACTGAGTAACCTTCAAACTTTTCAGTCCCTACCCCTATGAGGCTAGAGAGGAACTCGTCCCTGGCTCCATCAGCGTTAGGAGTGGCACTGAGGCGCACTTGCTCTCCCTTCCCCAAATCTTCGCCGAAATAAAGGGAAAACGCTTGAGCAGGGGCAGCCCTCCCAACTGTAGCGGCGGCTATCAACAATGCTGTTGTTAGAGTTGCTTTGCGGATTAATTTCATGGCTGATTCCCTGTTCTGAGTGTTGAATATAAGGCTTAATAAAACTTTTGGAACTTCTTAATATGCTGTCAATCTGGATCGAGTTTCATAAGTCTATTAATCTAGGTTATTCATGTAAATTTTTCTTTCTTAAGTATAATATCTCTTATTCTGAGAATTTTGTCTAGTAATTTAGTACGACTTCATCATAAATTCATCTGATTAAGTATTTTCCACGACGGGGCTTTTTAATTTTATACTAGATACTAAGTAAACTTAACTAAGTAACCTAAATTGGTCGTGATTTCTTGAAAGCGGCTGCTACTCAATTCTCTTAAGTGATGGTGTCTGCGTGCAGAACGCCTCAACTCCTAACTCAAAGAACTGGTAAGCTAGATATAGCAGAAGGCATAAGTAATGAGCAACTAATTTCTGCTATAGTTTTAAGATATTAATTTATGGACTGGCAAGAAATTTCTGGGAACTGGGTATTAATTCCGCCGCGACCTAGTGCGATCGTGCATTTTCTGGGGGGTGCTTTCGTCGCCACCGCACCACAATTGACTTATCGATGGCTATTGGAGGAATTAGCGGGACAAGGATATGCTGTGGTCGCTACACCATTTGTGAATACTTTAGATCATGTTGCGATCGCCCGCGATGTCCTCAACAAATTTGAAAACGCCCTCGATCGCTTGTACGCTACTAAAACCCTAAGAAAGGCATACTTTCCCATCTACGGCATCGGACACAGCATGGGCTGCAAGTTACACCTATTAATCGGCAGTCTATTTGACGTAGAACGGGCAGGCAATATCTTGATTTCTTTTAACAATTATGCAGCCCGCGACGCAATCCCGATCGTAGAGCAAATATCGCCCGTCTTTAACGTTGAGTTTACACCTTCCCCTCAAGAAACCAATCGCCTAGTCCAAGAACACTATCAAATTCGGCGTAATCTCTTAGTCAAATTTGCCGATGACAACATCGATCAGAGCATACTGTTAGCAAAGTTACTCCAACCCCGCTTTCCCGGTATGGTTGCGATTCAGACAATGGCCGGCAACCACCAAACACCTTTGGGTCAAGATGTCAGTTGGCCTGTTGGTCAAGTTTTTACACCCCTAGACGCTATTGGCCAGTGGGTGAAACAACAAGTCTACCGGGAACTGAATCAGTTAAAACGGGAAATCCTGCGATGGCTTAATCCTCTTTCTTAGAGCAGGGGAGATGGAGAGATGGGGAGCAGGGGAGCGGGGGAGGTCATTTCATGTGCGCTTACATCCTTGTCATTGCGAGCGAAGCGAAGCAATCGCAAGGTTTTGAGATTGCTTCGCTTTGCTCGCAATGACAGATGGCAAGTAAAATTTGCCGAACATGATATAAATTATCCTCCCCCCATCCTTACCATCTCTCCCATCTCCTCCGCCCCCCTGCTACCTCTCTCTTCATCCTTCATCAGGCCAATAACGTTTGACGATCGCTAGACAATTCCGGTTGTCGGTAGTAGGGGTATAACTAAGACTATCGGCTATATCCTTCATCAGTTTTAGACCCCGGCCGCCACCAGAAGACGTATCTACTCGATCCGAGAGCCCTCTGATTTTCTCTTCCAAATCAAAGTGTGGGCCGCAATCCCAGACTTTAATCTCTAAATGTTCGGAAAACAGGGCTACCTCAATGTCAATAGGAGTGTCCGGCGGTTTGCCTTTGTGAGCATGGCGAACCGCATTGGTGAAACCCTCAGCTAAAGCTAATTGACACCTGAGCCAAATACTTGTAGGAATCGGCGGCTGATGCAATTGGGCAAACCAAGACAAAACGCGGTCTAATTCGCTCAGATCTGTGTTGACTTGGAGGTGGGCGTTACCCGGTACTGGCGATTTGTCGAAACTTTTTAATTCAACCACGCTAAGCCACTAAAGTTATGCCGTATTTTAAATCAAGTTTAAGTCTAAATTGAGCGCGACCGTTGACTCGCTTAGCATTTAGCTCGACTGCTATCTTATTAGACTATACTCAATTGTGGCAAGCGTGCTGAGTGAAGATATTGATTAACTACCCCCAGACCTTGAAAAACTTGTACTACCTGAGCCCCCATGTTTCAAATTCTGGTTATTGACGACGACACTGCCGTTCAAGAGCTGCTGAGAAGAACCCTAAAAAAACAGGGTTATGAGGTTACGGTAGCGAGCAATGGCGAAGACGGTATTACACAAGCTCAACAGTTGCGTCCAGCTCTGATCATTTGCGACTGGATTATGCCACGCCTGACGGGAATAGAGGTGTGCCGTCGAGTTAAGGCAAATCCAGATTTGTCAACTACTCAGTTCTTTTTGTTGACTTCGCTGGGATCGGTAGCCGATCGCGTTAAGGGTCTTGATGCTGGTGCAGATGATTTTATCTCTAAGCCGATTGAACTCAATGAGTTGCAGGCAAGAGTACGTGCTGGCCTGCGCTTACACCAGCTCAGCCGAGATTTACAAATTGCTAAGGGGTTACTGGAGGCTGAGTTGGCGGAGGCGGCTGAGTATGTGCGATCGCTTCTCCCCGATCCTTTCACTGAACCTGTTAGTGTTGAGGCAAAGTTCGTCCCTTCGAGGCAGTTAGGAGGGGATTGCTTTGACTATTTTTGGCTGGATGCTGATTCTTTGGCGATTTATCTGCTGGATGTGGCTGGACATGGTTTGAGGGCGGCACTGCCTTCTGTGGCAGTTTTGAATTTGCTGCGATCGCGAGCTATTCCTAATATTAACTACTACCAACCCAGTGAGGTTTTGCGATCGCTCAATACTACTTTTCAGATGAGCTATCAAAATGACAAGTATTTTACAATGTGGTACGGCGTTTACAACCGCTCTCAGCGCCAGATAGTATATGCCAGCGGCGGTCATCCCCCTGCCATATTGGTATCGACAGATGGGGGCATCGCCCAAGCGAAACGCCTGAAAACCCCCGGAATGCCAGTTGGGATGTTCCCTGATGCCGAATACCTTGATAATTCCTGTCATGTAGATGACTTGAGTACCCTGTATATCTTTAGTGACGGGGTTTATGAGATTCATCAACCTGATGGCACGATCTGGGGGCTTGATGCTTTTATCGACCTACTCACTACTCCTCACGGCAGAAACGCCGACGAGCTTGACCGGGTTTTTAACTACGTTCAAAATTTAAACGCCAAAGCTGCTTTTGACGATGATTGGTCTTTACTCAAAGTCAACTTTGGCTAAATTATCTCCCTTAGCACATCTTCGACAAATTTGCAAGCGGCTGTCACCTAAAAAGTTTAGGTGCTAGAGAGAATTTTGCTATTAAAAGCATCACGGCTGGGAAATATCTCGAAAACTCGATCCATGCTGGTGAGTTCAAACAAGATTCTGATTTGCTCGTTGATAGAACAGACTACCAGTTGGCTGCCGGCAGCGCGTACAGTTTTCAGCGCCAGGACTAAAGCGCCTAAGCCAGAACTATCCATAAATGTCACATCTTGGAAGTCTATTAACACCACATCCGCCCCAGATTCCACTAGATCGCTAATCTCTTGGCGGAATTGACTTGCCTTTGTACCGTCTAAAATGCCGGAGGGCTGAATAATTTTAACTACAGGACTCATATTTTCCAGGTGCTATATCCGATATCAGTAGCCAGATTACGTTAGTTTGACACTCCCAAGTCCAAAGACGCGGGATTTTTAATAACAACCTTTTTTAGGATCTATCCACAAAAAGCTTGATAATTAAATGCGGAGTCAGACAGCCATAATTCTATCAAGTTTCGGGAACTTTGGAGGTAATGGGGCTGACTTTGGCGCGATGGAGGAGTTTGTCTCCTTGGCGATAGCCAGTGTAGCGCACTTTGACTGGTTCCCCTGACTGGGCGGTTCCTTCCATTAGCTGGTGAAATTGGGGGTTATAGGGAATGGATGTTCCGACTGTGGCGATCGCCTCTACTCCCCATTCCCGTAATAGTTGTTCGATTGGCCGTAATAAGGGAAGCAATTTTACTGCTGATAACTGGGGATTTTCCTGAGCTTTACTTGCCGCAGTTGGCCATTGCAACATCCAAGATTCTAAAATCTGCAATGTTTGTTGCTGAAATTCTTGTATTAAAGTTTCTCGTTGCTGCTGCATCTGAGTTTGCAGGCGATCGTATTCCTCTGCTATTTCTGCCGATGCTGACTCCTGGGGCAATTCTACAGATCCAGGGGCAAAAGTTGCCAATAGCTCAGTAATAGAAATTTTCAAACCTTGACTAATTTTAATTAGCGTATCTGCTCGCATCTGCAAGGCTAAACCCCGCCGCAAACGGATCAGATCGAGTTCAGAAACGCCAGTTGTCTGACTCAAAGCTTTCAAACTAGAAAACCCCGCCTGTTGCATCAGGCGTTGCAAATCGAGGGTGTAATCTGAAATTTTAACTGTCACGCATTACCCCTCCATGAAACCTACTCAAATCTACTCTATAGAGTGGTGCGGGCATCTTGCCCGCACCACTCTATAATGTCGAACTCAGCAAGCAAACAACTAACAGTTAACAGTTAACAACTAACAACTAACAGTTAACAGTTAACAGTTAACAGTTAACAACTAACAAATATTACTTGTGCTTGGCTTTTTCTTTTTTTCCAGCCGCTTCCTCATCTTCTGAATGAATTTCTGATGGTTGCAGATGGGCTTCCAAGAACCATAACCGCTTGTCGATCGCCCGCGAGACTTCCGTGTATAAGTCAGCAGTGTCAGCATCGCCCCACTCTCCTGTCTTATCGATCGCATCCCGCAACAATTTGCCATAGGGAGCATAGCGATCGGCTAAGGCGGTGACGTGGGATTTACCATCAATAATGTCGAAGGGATACTCTGACAAGCTCGACTCTGTGGCGGCGACGCGGGCTGTCCCCAAGGCCAACCCGCCCAAAGCTGTGATCCTTTCGGCAAACATATCGACGTACTCTTCTAGTTCTCCTGCCATTTCGTCAAATAGCAAGTGCAACTGGTAAAAATCCATGCCTTTTACGTTCCAGTGGGCTTGCTTGACTTGAGTTTTCAAGTCCAGCGTAGTTGCCAAAGTTTCGTTGAGAATCCCAACAAGTTTAGTGCGCGTTTCTGCGGACAAATCGATGCGAGTTGGGTAAAGGGGTTGTTTGTGGTTGTTCTTACTCATTATGTTTGTGTCAAGTTAATTGTAATTAGAGAAATTTTAGAAAAAATTGGCGACAGAAGCATCTGCTAAAAGGATGAGCTGGCTTTGTCAAAACCTTTTAGGCTAGGTGCATCTGCAAAACAGAGTGAGGGGCCCGGCGGACTTTGCAGCGGATGGTTTCAAGACCGAGGCGATCGCAAGCTTCGTATCGGTGGCAACCTGAGAAGCCGTAATACTTGCCATCTACTTCTAGCACGTCGATTGGCTCTTTTAATCCTACCTCACGGATGGATTCCATTAGGGCGGCGACTTTGGTTTGGTCGTTGACTCGCGGTAGGGGGCGGCGAATCTGTTTAATAGGTATTGTTAGAGTCGATAGAAGCCTTGCGACTTTTACCTCTCCTTCAGAACCGGACGTGAGACTTTCACCTCATCCGGCTCCTCAATAATTCCACCCTTGTCATGGGTACGATTCAAGACCAACTCTCAGG
>NZ_JARFTR010000157.1 GCF_029167235.1 Kamptonema sp. UHCC 0994
CCGCCCAGAGGGCGGCGTTACGGATATTAATCCTAAATTAACTACTAACAACTAACTAATTGCTTCCAAAGCAAAGAAATTCTCAAAAATTTTATGGCCAACATCATTAATTTGTTGCTGCAAATCATCCATAAATTCATGCAAACCCATTTTAATGATTTCATCAATCGTCAGATAATCTAATTCAGCACGAGAACGACCCAAAGCACGTTCTACAGGAGTTTTCCAAGTATTAGAAGGAGTCCCAGTAATTTCGTGAAGAGAGCGCTCAGCTTGCAATAAACAAAAGTGAATTGAACGAGGAAACTCTCGATCCATAATCAGAAATTCTGCTACTCCTATTGGCGTAATCCGATGTTGTTTTCGCTTACGATACATCTCATAAGCACTAGCAGATTTTAACAGTGCCATCCACTGAATTTCATCAAGTGCAGTGCCTACATATTGAACAGAAGGCAACAGAATAAAATACTTAACATCAAGAATGCGAGAAGTCTTATCTGCTCTTTCCAAAAAACGTCCCATTTGACCAAAATGCCATCCTTCATTATGCGTCATCGTCGCATCCATCACCCCAGCAAACAAATGTCCTGCCATTTTTACTTCTGCAAAAAACTCTAGCAGTTGAGACATAGTTTGTTCGTTAGCTGCTTGTTGCACCATCATATAAAACTCATTCACTTGCTGCCACATTTCCGAAGAAATAATTTCTTGGATAGAGCGAGCATTTTCACGGGCGGCTCGCAAGCAAGATATAATTGAGTTAGGATACTCCGTATCGAAAGTGAGAAATTGAATCACATTTTCTGCGGTTGCTTCGCCGTAACGTGCTTGAAATAATTCCAAGTCGCCAGTTATTCGTACTAATGGTTCCCACTGTTGCGTAATGCCTGTGGGAGAGTCGAGAATTAAGTTGAAATTGACATCGGCAAAGCGGGCGATGTTTTCGGCTCGTTCGACATAGCGGTTGAGCCAATAGATGGAATCAGCGACGCGACTTAACATAAGAGATTTTAGAAATGGTAATTAGCAAGCTACTCTAACTATCTAATGAGTGTAGCATCATTAATAACCAAAAGAGCGATCGAATAGTTTGGGCAAACAGGACTCACCGTCACAGTAAAGCCGCCATCCCAGTAGTATCTTAACCGCCAGGACAGCGGCGTTAGGATTATTGGTAAGTCCGATGGCAAATGGGAACACCCAACTCTTCCCATTTATTTATTAATTGAAACTATTAAATGCCAGCAGGAATACCAAAAACCTGCGTCCAATAGGTGTGATAATTAACAGTCCCAGTATCATTGGCTAAAAAGTAGTAACCCACACCAATTTCCTGATAATCAGCATTCAGAATATTAGCGCGATGTCCTGAACTATTCATCCACTGTGCAAAGACATCCTCTGGTGTCGAAGAACCAGCCGCAATATTCTCCCCAGCAACTCCGGGATAACCCACAGATTGCACGCGATTAGTTGGAGAAGAACCATCTTTTCCAGTGTGGCTAAAAAAGTCTTGATTTGCCATATTTTTGGTATGATTCTCCGCCGCATTACTCAACTGAATATTTGCTTTCAGTGGGGGCAATCCCGCTTTACTTCGTTCTAAATTAGTAAGTTCTACAACCCGATTGATAAATTCTTGGTTTTCAGGTGTACTATTTCCATTATCTGAAATTGGACTTCCACCCAAAAAACTACCACTGGTAAGACTAGAAGCTAACACATTATTTAGTTGAGCAAAAACCTCGCCTGTGATGCTATCGGCAATCAGAGTATTAGCGCCGCTAGTTTGGAGGCTAACACTATTTACACCGTCAGGTAGCCGGATTAAATCCACACCATTTTCAAAGTCATTGATAATATCGATCCCTCCACCAGTTGCCAGCGCAAAAGTATCTTTGCCTGCACCGCCAGTTAATGTATCAGTATCGCGATCGCCTGAAAGAAAATCATCCCCTGCATCCCCAAAAAGCCGATCGTTGCCTCTACCACCATATAAACTGTCGTTACCTTCTCCACCTCTGACAATATCTGCATCTAAATCTCCTCGGACTAAATCGTTGCCACTTTCTCCATCTACAAAATCGCTATCTTTTCCACCCATTAGAGTATCGTTTCCAGAGCCACCTAAAAGGCTATCTTCGCCGTTATTGCCTCCGATCATTTCACTATCAGCAGCACCTTGAACTGTATCATTTCCTCCGAGAACAAACGCGCCTCCTGGAAAATTTGTTAGTTCTCCGGCAGACAAGGTAATATCTTCAGCAGTGTTATCGCCGAGCAAGCGAGATATGCCATTTTCAACGTTAGATTGTAGTGCCATTGTTATTTGCTTACCAATGTAGATTTTACTGGATTTGATTGAGGTAGGAGCAATCGCACCTTTGCAGAACTCCCGATAGTTGGATGCACCCAGATTTAGGCTAGCCTCAGTAGTGAAGGTTTTTGGAAACCTCTATTTCTCTATTGTGAGCAATTGGCTAGTTTTATGCAAATAACCATTTTTTGTTACAATTATTTACATTTGCTGTTAGACAGAACTTATGCAAAATTACAGTACGGCCGCGATTCTGGCGGCCCCTGTACCGCCAGGATGGCGGCGTTACGGAGAGTGTGCGTCAGACGAACTTGTAGTGTTAATCAAATCAGACTTTTAGCTGATGATGTATCCTACTAATTGTGCTAGTTGTGTCAATCTTTGAATCCGTAAAATTGATTAAATTTATGATAGAAATTATTGCTCATCGGGGTTTTTCTGCTATCGCCCCTGAAAACACCTTAGCCGCTTTCGATCTTGCGATCGAACATGGTGCTAATTCTATAGAATTCGATGTCCAATTGTCCAGAGAAGGTCTACCAGTTATTTTCCACGATACAACACTGGATAGAATTACTCAAACTTCGGGGAAAGTCAGGGATAAAACCTTAGAAGAATTGAAAATGCTGGATGCCGGTGCATGGTTTAGCAAGCGGTTTTCTGGAGAAAAAATTCCGACATTGAAAGAAGCTTTAACTATTCTCAAAAATGTCGATAAATTTCTCTATTTTGATGTCAAGCCTCATTGCGAATGGTCAAATTCAGAAGTAGAGGATTTTGTGAATACATTAACAGTTGAAGGTGTGAAGCATAAAAGCGCTATTACATCTTTTAACGATAAGTTTCTGGAACAAGTGCGCGAAATTTCTGGGGATTTGCTAATTGGTCATATCATTGTTAATGAAGCGGCTTATAGGGATCGGTTAGCGAAAACTGTAACTACTGGCGATCGTTTAATCAGCAGTCAATATCGCGTTTTACTAGATCGTCCGTCACTGATTGAAAGTAGCAGAGATCGGGGAGTTGATGTTGTTGCTTGGACGGTAGATAGCCGGGAAGACGTGGTAAAATTAGTTGATATCGGTGTGGTACGGATAGTAACTAATTCTTTGATTGGCAATGAAACAAAATTATGAGTTACTTGATACTGGTTAATGTTCTTGGGGCAATGCTTTAGCAGATTTTTATAACTTAGATTACTAGAGATTATTCGTAGACATCGATTACTTCTGGTTCGATCGCTTCTGGTATAAAATCTTGCTGGTTATTTGGTACTTCGATATAGGGACTGAGTTTGGATTCTAAAATTTCTATTAACTCAGGTTCCATATATTCGTAATTATCGGGGATATGCAGGCAAATGATTTTCTTTCCTGCTAAACTTTCTCGAAATTTGCTGCGAAGGCGATCCCTGTGCCGCTTCTCCATTACAAATATTAAATCTGCCCAGCCAATCATCCCTGCTGTCACTCTAGTTCTTGCACCTTTTTCTGTGCCTGCTGATTTGACTGCATAATTACTATTTTCATACATCTTTTCAGCCGTCAAGCTTCTTAACTTGTTCTGGCTACAGACAAATAATATCTTAGTTTTCTCCATTTTTACTTACCTATATTAATCGTAACGCCGCCCTCTGGGCGGTAATTGACCGCAAGCGAGGGCGGCATTAAGTGGTAAAGGGTAAGAATTATACCATTAAAGTGCAATCTTATCAAATCAACCAGAGAAATCACAATAATTATTTACAATTTGATTGCGATTTTTGCATTGGTAAAATTCGTTTTCAACATAGGTTAAGCTGGTAGATTGAACAGTTTTAATAGGGTTTCAGGGGATTTTTCGATTTTTGGTTTAACTTTAATATACTACGCCCTTGATTATGAAAATCGTACCATAGACCTCAAACTCTGTAAATACGTTGAATAATTGAGAATGATGTCAATAATTTGTGTAGTATTTACATTTCTTAATACTACACAAATTTTAATATTTAAAACAATCTTTGACACTTTTATTGTTTCTACTTATCACTTGTGTCAGAGTTTGCCTTAAAAGTTTAAATGTGTTATAGGCTCGGAGTAAATCAAGCGATCGCACTCTAAATCAGCTATAATCACAATTAAGCGAAGTCGTTATGAGTTTGAGTAATAGCCATGACCAACCCAACCGTAGAAAATTTAGTGATTATCGGCTCTGGGCCCGCTGGCTACACAGCCGCGATCTATGCAGGCCGAGCCAACCTCAAACCTGTAGTCTTTGAAGGCTATCAAATGGGCGGTATTCCCGGCGGTCAATTGATGACCACCACCGAAGTTGAGAACTTCCCCGGTTTCCCCGAAGGGATTACGGGGCCGGAATTAATGGATCGGATGAAAGCTCAGGCCGTGCGGTGGGGGGCGGAACTTTACACCGAGGACGCGATCGCAGTAAACTTAAGCGATCGCCCATTTACAGTCCGCTCCGAAGAACGAGAATTCAAAACCCACGCCATTGTCATCGCTACGGGAGCAACGGCAAAACGGTTAGGCTTGCCCAGTGAAGGCATATTCTGGAATAATGGTATCTCCGCCTGTGCCATTTGCGACGGTGCGACACCGATTTTCAAAGGCGTTGACTTGGCAGTAATTGGGGCTGGCGACACGGCGGCGGAAGAGTCGATTTACCTGACTAAGTATGCCTCTCACGTATATATGTTAGTCCGGCGAGAGGAGATGCGAGCTTCTAAGGCCATGCAAGACCGGGTGTTGAGCAACCCCAAAATTACCGTGCACTGGAATACAGAGGCGGTGGATGTTTTGGGCGTGCCTGGGGGTAAGATGGATGGCGTAAGAATTAAGAACGTCAAGACGGGGGAAGAGAGCGATTTGCCTGTGAAGGGTTTATTTTATGCGATCGGTCACACGCCGAATACAGAGATTTTCAAGGGTCAGCTTGACTTAGACGAGCTGGGTTATATTGCGACTCGGCACGGCGGAGTAGAAACTAGCGTTGAAGGCGTTTATGCTGTCGGCGATGTCCAAGACCACGAGTTCCGACAAGCAATTACTGCTGCTGGTAGTGGCTGCATGGGGGCGATGTTGGCGGAAAGGTGGCTGTCTGCGAAGGGCTTAGGTGAGGAATTCAAGCAACTTGAGGAATCAGAAAAGCCCGTTGAGAAGCTGGAAAATCAAGTTGCTCAGACGGAGGCGACTTTTGATTTAGCGGCGACGCGTCACGTTGGCGGTTATGCTTTACGGAAGTTATTTCACGATAGCGATCGCGTAATTATGGTGAAATATTCCTCACCTACCTGCGGCCCCTGCCATACGCTCAAGCCAATTTTAAGTAAAGTCGCGGATGAGTTTGAGGGAAAAATTCACTATGTGGAAATTGACATCGAACAAGACCCAGACATTGCTGAAAATGCTGGTATTATTGGCACACCAACGATTCAATTTTTCAAGGATAAAGCTTTGGTGGAAGAGTTGAAGGGCGTTAAACCTAAGAGTCTGTATCGCCAAGCGATCGAGAGTAATCTGTAATGAGGTACGGTGGGCAATGCCCGCCATTGGTGTCAATTTAAGGCTTGGCGAATAGAATTCGCGGCTACACAAACGAAGTCCGCCTACGCGGACTGAAGACAGAGCGAGGATTTTAAAACCCGCGCAGGCGGGTTTAGTCTGTGTAGACGCGGTTTCAACCGCCCAGTTTCTTAAGTTGACTATTTCAGTTAGGAGGCAAATTTGATCAGATTAATTGTAGATAAAGATGACATTTACTAAACTTAAGCTACCTAAATTTTTAACTTTTTCAGGAAAATCTACCCTCTCAATGCAAATGATGTGGGTAGGCTTAGTCATTACCCTATTCTTCGTATTGACAGCCATATTATCACCAACTTTCCAAGCTTGGGGATGGCTACAAAACCCGACAGAATTTCTCGCCAACCCCATCCACGAACCACCATCAGCAAGTCATTTGTTAGGAACTAGCGGCCAAGGTTACGATGTTTTTTCCCGGACAATCTTTGGTTCCCAAGCAGCTTGGCAAGTTCTACTTTTAGCTACAGCTATGAGTCTAATTATCGGCGTACCCCTGGGATTAGTTAGCGGTTATTTAGGTGGAAAATTAGATAAGACATTGCTATTTTTAATGGATACGCTTTACACTTTGCCTGGCTTATTGCTATCCTTAACTCTAGCCTTTGTAGTAGGTCGAGGCATATTCAATGCGGCCATCGCCCTTAGCATTTCTTACATTCCCCAATATTATAGAGTAGTGAGGAATCATACTGCTAGCGTCAAAAATGAATTATTCATTGAAGCCGCGCAAGCGATGGGTGCAGATACTTGGACGGTACTCTCTCGTTATCTATTTTTAAATGTAATTCAAAGTGTACCAGTTTTGTTTACTCTGAATGCGGCTGATGCGATTTTAACCCTGGGAGGTTTGGGATTTTTAGGGTTAGGATTACCGGAGGAAACGGCGGAATGGGGTCACGATTTGCGTTTGGCTTTGGAAGCGTTACCTACGGGGATTTGGTGGACGGCTTTTTTCCCTGGTTTGGCTTTGACTTTGATGGTGGTAGGACTTTCTTTGTTGGGGGAAGGATTGAATGAATTTGTTAATCCTCGGTTGCGGAATCAGCAATAATTTCTAGAATTTGTTGTCGAATTAAGTCGGCATTTTGCCTATTCTCTAAACTTTCCCATCGCTGTAATTCCGTTGATAAAACTTGAATTAAATCCGCTGTCCATTCCTCCAATTCTTCAGATTCGCAATTCATCAAAGGAAACATCCAAGTTGCTTGCGCTTGTGCTTGTTCACCTTGCAAAAGATAAGTTAATCCCAGATACCAGTAGTTAGAAATTGTTTCTGAATCCTCAATGGCTTGTTCGTAAAGCGTTGCGGCTTGACTATATTCACCCTGAATTAAGTATTGGTAAGCCTGCGATCTAATTTCCGTAGGCTTGACATTGATACTGCTTAACCATTTTACCCATTCTTCGGCTCTCACTGACCAAGTACAGTAATTATTGATATAATCAACTTGTTGCCTAAGATGATTTTCTGTATCGGCACTCATAGAATTTTGCAAACTTTGGATAACTGCTTCAGTAAATTGGTTTTTATAAACCTCCCAGTCATCCTGAATGGGAATTAAAGTTGCAAAACCCGCCGTTGTTTCTGGAAGTGCGGCTAAATTGCTAGTCACAATTCTACACCCGCTGGCCATTGCTTCCATTACTGTAATGCAGGATGTTTCTGCGACAGTGCAAGGGTAAGCTAATACCATAACTGACCGCAGTTCGCGAGCCAAATCAGGCTGAGAAATTGAACCAATATACTCTATTCCTTCTGTCTGCCGACACTGTTGATAGAGTAAACCATAGATAGAGTTATCCTCTATTTCATTAGCCTGGTAAACTTTTAAGCTGGAAAATACTTTTAGTCTAGTTCCGGGTACAGCTATCCGAATCTTGGGAAAAACTTCAAGTAGAATATTTAAACCTCTATCTGGTACAGTTGTATAAGCAAGAATTGGCGGCTGAAATTTTTGGGCTAAGATAGAAATACTATCTGCAAAAATACCACAGAAAGAATAGCCCGGAGCATTACGCAGAATGCAAGTACGATCTAAATTAATAGCCAAATTTTGATAGAAACCCTGCTGCTGCCACTCACTAACAAATGCAATACCATCATAAACATCCCGCTGAGTAGGGTTCTGCAAAGCCTCCATGATTTGCTGGTAATAAGCAATGCCGGCCCAGAGAATTAAGGAGGTATTTTCGCTTAGAAAAGGCTTAATTTCAATTCCCAAAGCCGCCGTGTTCCAAACAACAAACGCTTCCAGAGCAAGGGTTCGCAGTTGCAGTATGGATTCACGCCAAGGCTGGCAGGTCACGCCCCGATATCGCCCCGAAATTGTGGTACAATTCAGCAAAAATATATCGTGTCCTTGTTGAGCCAGTGCCTCAGCTAGATAACAAAGAGCGGACTGAGAACCACCCAGAGGCTTTTCGTAAACGCTTTCAACTCTATAGTCCCAACCCACAATATCTATAAATGCAATTCTCATAAATCCTCTATCCAAACTGGCTAATATTTCTTATTTAATTAACTTTTTCAGTAACTTTTGGTATCCTTAATAAATCTGTAAAAACTCCTTTATTAACTTAATTCGTTAACCTAAATCTCCTGAAATTATTAAAATCTATGGACTGTCAAAAATTCATTCAGCAACTACCTGAATTATACAATAACTGGGGACAGGACTCACTACATCCAAGGTCTGACCGATTTCAGAAATTGAGTGAACAGGTTCCAGAAATATCTCCAACTAACCAGATTCAATCACAGATGAGTAAAGAAAATGTGATGCAGGTGTTAAATTTAGCAGTGGCTTGTTTGGAGGAGGAGGAAGTTTATTGTCAGGTTGGCTGTTTTCAAGGAGCGAGTTTAATCGCGGCTTTGCTGAATAATTCACAGCCAATAGCTTATGCGGTAGATGATTTTGCAGGATTAGATTCGCCACTTGAAAAATTAACTAAATTTGCCGACAATATATCTCAGTTTGGTTTAGAAGAACAAGTTATATTTTGCGACCAAGATTTTGAAGATTTTTTTATTGAACTACAACAGGCCGCTCCAGAAATTAAAATTGGTGTATATTGTTATCAAGGTAGTAGCGATTACAGATCGCAGTTATTAAGTCTTCTTTTGGCAAAACCGTTTTTCCCTGAAAAAGCTTTAATTGTTGTCAATCATAGCGGCGATTCGGTTCAGCAAGCAATTCTGGATTTTATTGCTACTACTCCCGAATGTCAATTATTATTAGAAGCTGGAATTTATTTACTAAGTTGGGATAGAAATCAACAAGATGTAGACACAAATATCTTAAAGCAAAAACGCAATAACTTTTTGATTCAATCCCTAAAAGGAGTCACGGAAGAAGCTGTCCTTTGGGAGAAAATTGACCTGAAGTGGCCTTTGCGTTCGGGGGTTATAGCAAAAATAGATTGTCCTGTAGAATGGGTGATTTATAATGATATTTTTGTAGATGGAGAGTACGATATTCCGATTAATAAAGCTCTTGAATTAGCATCAAAGGAAAAATTTAATTTTTTAGATATTGGTGCTAATGTTGGCTTTTTTACTTTGAGATTAGCTGATATCATCCTCCGCAACCAAATTCCACTAACATATTTACAAGGTACTTTAATAGAAGGAAGTCCGAGTGTTTACAGACAACTTACTTCTAGGATAAGTGAAATGCCGGCTTGTTTGGATGATAAGATAGAAGTCGAACTCAAATTAGTTCACGGGTTGGTAGGAAATCGTCAAGGAAATGGTCAAATATTTGAAGGTTCCTTTCATGGGATGAATTCTATTTTTCCTGTTGGCCAATTTATTGGTACTGATGTGCCATATATAGATTTAACATCTTTATATAGTGAAAATCCTAATATTGATCTATTAAAATGTGATATTGAGGGTTCAGAGTTGTTATTTTTGGAGAATTATAAAGATTTATTAACAGGAGTGCGGTGTGCAGTGTTTGAGTTTCATCATAATTATTATGATCCCAAGCAATGCTTTGATATTTTGGCTGAAGTCGGCTTGATTAACCGCCAATTGCTACGAGATGAGAGTACATATTCAGTACATTTCTTCTGGAAGTAAGGAGTCTAATAGGACTTACGCACGATTACGTAACGCCGCCATCCTGGCGGTTCCTTTACCGCCTAGAAGGCGGCGTTACGGATGGTTTTGCGTAAGTCCTGTCTAAGCAAAATGAAAAAATAAATATTTAGCTATTTCTTTAATATCTACTTTGTAAAATATGGACTATCAACTATTCACCCAACAATTATCAAATTTATACGACAACTGGGGAACTCCACAAGTTTACCCTAAATCTTCCCAATTTCAACCAATAATCAATCAAGTTGAAACTACGACTACAGTTAATGTGATGCAGTTACTTAACTTGGCTGTAGAATTTATGCCAAGGGATGAAATTTACTGCGAAATTGGCACTTTCCAAGGCGGAAGTTTAATCGCGGCGATGCTAAATCATTCTGAACATACTGCCTATACTGTTGATAACTTCTTAGAATTTGATCCTTTTGCCGATAACTTTGATAACTTAGCTGAAAATCTCTCTAATTTTAATCTTACAGAACAAGTCCTATTTTGCCATCAAGATTTTGAGGAGTTTTTCTCAAACCTCCGAGAGATGCAATCAGCGGACAAAATTGGTGTATATTTTTATGATGCTTCCCAGGATTATCGTTCGCAATTTTTAGCTTTACTCTTAGCTAAACCTTTCTTAGCTGATGAAGCCATCATTATTTTAAATAATAGTAACTCTGCCGCCGCACGTCAAGCTAACTGGGATTTTATCGCCGCTAACCCTGAATCTCAACTATTGTTGGATTTCTCGACACCGGAATTAACTAACTCTTGGAATAGCTTACAAGTTCTTAGCTGGAATGTTCATCAAACTGAAAATTACGATTGGTCAACTTTTCACCAAGTCCGCAACTCAACTGTCATTCAATCAATTTATAAGTTGCAGTCAGATTCAAAAAGAGAAATCGCAGAAAATCTCTACAATCAGGCTTTAACACTATATCAAACAGGTAAACTTACCGAAGCTGAACAGAAATTCAAACAAGCTTTACGCTGGAATCAAAATCAAGTAGAAGCTTGGCATCATCTCGCTATACTCTATTATATGACAGAACGCTATCAAGATGCACGAAATATATTGCTCAAGTCTTTAGAAATTGATTCTTCTCAAGCTATCCAATATTACACCTTGGGTTTAGTATTTGAAAAATTGGGAGATTTTACCCAAGCTGTTTTAGCTTACCAAGAAGCAATTGCACTCAATCCTAATTATATTGATGCTTACAATAACTTAGGGAATATTCTATTTCAAGTCGGCCGCCTGAGTCAAGCTGAATCCATCTATCGTCAAGCAATAGCAGTTAATCCAGAACATTATGGCAGTTATCTAAATCTGGCAAATATACTATTAGCACAACAACAGATAGATGAAGCTGTAATAGCTTACGAAAAATCTCTACAATTAAAACCAAATGATGCTAAAATTGTCGCTGCTTTAGAATTTGTCCGCAATCTAAAAAGTGACGAAAATCAAACCGCACTTTATTTCGGAAATGATTGCTATCAGCGCGGTGAATATCAAGGCGCAATTACCTACTATCACAAATTCTTAGCCAATCAAGCAGGTAATTTAGAATTATATTTTGCCTTGGCTGAATGTCACCAAAAACTCGAACAATATCCAGAGGCTATCCAAGTTTACCGCAACGCTATTGACATCTATCCAAAGGTAGCAAATCTTTACCGGAACTTAATCTCAGCTTTGATAGAATCTGGGGAAACTAAAAAAGCAATTACAATTGCCAATCACGCCGCCAGTTTATTTCCTGATGATTGGTATTTTCACCCAGGAGAGTTGTTGATTCTCCCTGTTATCTACGAAAATTTAGAGGAAATTGCAACTTACCGAAATCGGTTTAATCAAGGGATACAGCAATTAATTCAACAAACCAATCTTAACACAGAATTAGGTACGCAAAAAGCTTTAGCATTAATTAGCCAACGCACTAACTTTTTCTTAGCTTATCAAGGTGAAAATGACTTAGATATCCAGCAAAAATATGGTGAATATGCACACCGTGTCATGGCCGCCAATTATCCCCAATTAGTTAAACCTTTACCCGTCCCTCCCCTTAGTAAAACTGGAAAAATTCGCATCGGTTATATCTCTGGTTGTCTTTGGGGTCACACGGTTGGCAAACTTAGCTTAGGCTGGTTAAGACATCATAATAGTAGCGAATTTGAAATTTATTGCTATCAAATTAACGAAACCCAAGACCAACTTACTCAGCAATTCCGCAAATATAGTCACACTTTCCATTATATCCCAGGAAATTTAGAATTAATCTGCCAACAAATCCTAATTGACCAGTTGCACCTACTGGTTTTTATCGACCTTGGACTCCAAGCACTTATGACTCAACTTGCTGCCTTACGACTAGCTCCAATTCAGTGTACAACATGGGCGCATCCAGTGACATCAGGACTGCCAACAGTCGATTATTTCCTCTCCAGTGACTTAATGGAACCCGAAAACGCCACAGAACATTATTCAGAGAAATTAATCCGCTTGCCCAATATTGGCATTTCCTACATCAAACCAACTATTCCTATTCTAGAGCAAACTCGCTCTGATTTTAACTTGCGGGATGAGGCCGTTGTCTATCTTTGTTGCCAGACTCTTTGTAAGTACCTCCCTCAACACGATCGCATCTTTGCTGAAATTGCACAACAAGTTCCCCAAGCTCAATTTGTCTTCATTTCTCGCCCGAATGCTGAGATTGGGAAGCAATTTCAATGCCGTCTCCAACAAGCTTTTACTCAGTATGGTTTAAATAGCAAAGACTTCTGCGTGATTTTACCTAGACTAGCTCAGAGAGCTTATTGGAATCTTTATATTTTATCAGATATTTTTCTAGATACATTTAGCTGGTCGGGTGGTCATACAACCTTAGATGCGATCGCCTGCAATTTACCTATTGTCACCTGTCCGGGTAAATTAATGCGCGGCCGCCATTCTTATGCTATTTTAAAAATGCTAGGCATGACAGAAACCATTGCTAAAAATGAAGTAGAATATGTCAAAATTGCCGTCAGGCTAGGAATTGAGGCACAATGGAGGAATAGTATCGCAGAGCGACTGATGCAGAGTCATCCTTATCTCTACGATGACAAAAATTGTGTAGCAGCTCTTGAAGCTTTTTATCAGCGTGCAGTACAGGAAGCTCAATTAGCAACTTCCGATATTTCATCTGGTTAAAGCAACATTCTACTAGCAAAACGCTGATGAGCATAAAAAGCTCCATTCATGCGATCGCTCCTATTGCTCAAATGAGAATGTGACGTTAGAAACTTAACGTGACTTAACATTAGAATCCCCCCCAAATTCTTAAATTTGAGCTAACTTAACACTATCAACCCCTGTTGCATTATCAAAGTCGCAACGCTTCACTTGGGGTAAATTTCGGCATCCAGTTCAGAGTTGCCGACTCGCAACCACAGCTAACAGTTCGATCGAATCGTAAATCGCGTATGAGTCAATTCAGGGAGACAGGGTAAAAATGGGTGCATTAATACTGCAACGCAAAGTAAAAATTACAGCAAGCAGGCAACTGTCCGCTAGTGGTTCAACTAAATTTACCGCAGCAGTTCCCGGAAATATTAAACAACCGGCAATGCTCATCCGATTTTGGGGATAGTTCAAGAACACAGCTTGAACAACATATTGTCTCTAAAGCCAACTACTCCGAAAGTAGACCTTCCACAGCAGCTTTTACTTTCATATCTGGCAAACAGCGTGCATTTTTTGTGAGAAAGGCTACAATCGGAAAGGTCTTGGCAAGATCCGAGAAAAACCCTTGACGCTTTTACCCAACAATGTTGAGGTGTAAGCGATATATTTTTCTGTCATCATCAAGTAAGCAGAAAAATACGACTAAAATTGAGGGGTTAAACCCTCACTAATCTGTCTAGACATAGACAGACAATGTTCACTACTTATTAATTCTTCGATTCAGGAGCATGAGGAACGCGGCATGATCCAGACTAATAACGTACTCGAAACCAAAATTCAACCTGAGATTGAAACTATCGAGTTACTTGCGAACGCCCGAGGCGTTCTGCCTGAGAGTGAAATAGAACTCTTCATCGACGACGAAGGAGACGATCGCGAAGACTTTTTAGATGCTCAGCCTGAAGAGGACAACGCTAAGTCTGGCAGCAAAGTTGCTAAAGCCCGTCGTCGGGCTCAGGCGAAAAAAAAGCACTATACTGAAGACTCAATTCGCCTTTATCTGCAAGAAATTGGTCGGATTAGACTATTACGAGCAGACGAAGAAATTGAACTCGCCCGCAAAATTGCTGACTTGCTCGAACTAGAACGAATTCGAGAGCAACTTTGCGAAGAGTTAGAGCGAGATCCCAAAGATAATGAATGGGCTAATGCTGTAGGTATGCCCCTGCCAGCGTTTCGTCATCGGTTGCATTTAGGGCGGCGGGCAAAAGATAAAATGGTGCAGTCAAACCTGCGTTTGGTTGTGTCGATTGCCAAGAAATACATGAACCGGGGACTCTCTTTCCAAGATTTAATTCAGGAAGGTAGTCTGGGCTTAATTAGGGCCGCTGAGAAGTTTGACCACGAAAAAGGTTATAAATTCTCAACCTATGCAACTTGGTGGATTCGCCAAGCAATTACTAGAGCGATCGCAGACCAATCTCGCACAATTCGCCTGCCCGTTCACCTTTACGAAACCATCTCCCGGATCAAGAAAACTACTAAACTCCTCTCTCAAGAAATGGGTCGTAAACCCACAGAGGAAGAAATCGCTACTCGCATGGAAATGACCATCGAAAAATTGCGATTTATTGCTAAATCCGCACAATTGCCCATTTCCTTAGAAACTCCCATTGGCAAAGAAGAAGATTCGCGCTTAGGAGACTTCATTGAATCTGACGGCGAAACTCCTGAAGATCAAGTTTCTAAGAATCTTTTGCGGGAAGATTTAGAAAGTGTTTTAGACACTTTAAGCCCCCGCGAACGGGATGTTTTACGACTCAGATATGGCTTAGATGACGGGCGAATGAAAACGTTAGAGGAAATTGGTCAAATTTTCAACGTCACTCGCGAACGGATTCGGCAAATCGAAGCCAAAGCATTGCGTAAGTTACGCCATCCTAACCGGAATAGCATCCTCAAAGAATATATCCGGTAATATTGCCTTCAAGCATCCTCCTATAGGGTGATAGCTGGTGGAGCGAGAAATGCTCGCTCTACTATCTATCAATTTACTCAAAAATTTGGGAGTCCCCAAAGGAACTCCCAAACTTTTTGATGTCTAAAATATTGCAAAATATTGCTAGTCGGAGATTACATTAATCCCCAGAAGTGGAGTACGCCTTGGCCAGAAACCAATTCGATAATTAAAGCACTAGCGAAACCGAGCATTGCCAAGCGACCATTCCAGTTTTCAGCTCCCTCAGTGAAGCCCCAAGCCCAAATGTTGCGTTTTTCGTCTTGCATGGTGCGAACTCCGTGAATTAACTTTTATCAACTTATATAAATTAATGTAACAGGTTATTGAAAAAAATGCAACTATGGCTAGGGGAAGAGGGGCTAGGGGCTAGGGAAGAGGGAAAGAGGGGCTAGGGGCTAGGGGCTAGGGGCTAGGGAAGAGGGGAAGAGGAATCAATTGAAAACCACTTTATTTTGATGAGGTATTAAATATTATTTTTTGGTAGCGATCGCCCTACTTACAAAAAATAGCTAAACCAGTTTCGGGGTCAAAGAGATGAATCTTATCAGGTGCGATCGCCAGCCAAAGCTTTTCCCCAAGACTAACCGCACGTTCAGACCCAATTCGTACCTGTAGCCGGATTTCCCTAGCCTCCGCTAAACAAACCCATAAATAGGTTTCATGGCCCAAAGCCTCAATAATTTCTACTTCCACCAACAGATTTTTTGTAGCAGGAGGACTAATACTCAAATGTTCTGGCCGAATACCCAAAATTAGCGATCGCCCGTCATAATTTTGTAACGGCGAAGCCCCCGCCGCCCTCGCCCGTGCCCAAATCTCAGGTAAAGTGAAGCGGAATTGCGAATGAGAAATCAGCAACGGAGCCGTAAACTGCACGGGTAGAAAATTCATCGGCGGCGAACCAATAAATTGAGCAACAAATAAGTTAGCAGGTTGATTGTAAAGTTCCAGAGGTTTCGCCACCTGTTGAATCTGACCTTGATTCATCACCGCAATGCGATCGCCCATCGTCATCGCCTCAATTTGGTCATGGGTGACATAAATAGTCGTAGTCCCTAATTGCCGCTGCAACTGCACAATTTGCGCCCTAGTTTCCGCCCTTAATTTCGCATCTAAATTAGATAGCGGTTCATCCATTAAAAAGACTTGAGGATTTCGAGCCATAGCCCTACCCAAAGCCACCCGCTGCTTTTGACCACCTGAAAGTTGCTTCGGCAAACGATGTAAAAGAGACTCAATTTGCAACAGTTGAGCAACAGTCCGCACCCGCTCATCTACAGCTTTTTCCTGCTCAGACCAATAGCGCAAACCTTTAGGCAAATTCCGCGTCGCTGCCGTTAACAACTCCTCAAACAAAGGATGAAGCTGCAATGAAGAAGAATTAACTACATTGCCATTAGTAGTATTTTCGAGGTTACGATCGCCAATAATCCCCTCTTCCCTCTTCCCTCTTCCTTCTTCCTTCTTCCTTCTTCCTTCTTCGCCCTTCCCCCGCCGCAAGCCAAAAGCCAAATTATCATAAACAGTCAAGTGGGGATAGAGAGCGTAATTTTGAAACACCATAGCGATATCGCGATCCTTGGGAGGTAGATCGTTAACTAAGCGATCGCCCACCCAAATATTCCCACCAGTTAGAGATTCTAAACCAGCAATTGACCGCAATAGCGTACTTTTTCCACATCCCGAAGGCCCCACCAAAACCATAAATTCGCCATCTTGCACCGACAAGTTAATGCGACGTAAAACTGTGTGGCTAGAAGTATGAATATTACTATCAACTTTATTAGGAGAAGATGATTTGTCAGAATTGGATAATAGGTTTTCATCCTTAATTCTTGTCTCTTCATCCTTGCGAAGAGTCTGAAAGCTTTTGTAAACATTTTCTATAATAACCTTTGCCATAATTGTTAGTTGTTAATTATTGATCATTGATTTTTTGTGTGTACAAGTCCTATTAGTATAAATCCTGTTTGTGTTAATTTCGTCCATCAAACTAACCTAATGTTGCTACAAGTTGATCTATAGCTAGGGGCTAGAGTTTAGGGAAGAAAGGAATAGCATCAATGGTTGGGGGGAACTTAGAACCTCCTAACCACCTTGGCGGTTGCTATAAGTCCTGAGTTAGCTTTAGTCCTGATGTCATTACGAGCGTAGCGAAGTAATCTCAAAACTTAGCGATTGCTTCGGGATTGCTTCGCGGAGCTCGCAATGACAGTTGACAGTTAACAGTTAACAGTTAACAGTTAACAAATAACAAATAACAGTTAACAGTTAACAAATAACAACTTTAACAATTTTTTCACTAGGGTTGAGATTAACGGCGCGATCGCCAGGAGCATCTTTACCCCAGAAAGCAATTTTCTCCACACCTACACGCAACAAACGCCCATTATTAGTTAACAACTTCAACTCCTTTCGAGGAATCGCCCCCACAATCCCCACCAGAGCATCCTTCGGCTCTGCGAAATGGAATGCTTGAGTGCCAATTTCACCTCGTCCCGTTAGCCTTACAGAACCTACTGGCATCCGTTTTGCCCAACCTAACTCAGAAACCAGTAACAAACTGCCATCAGCAGCAAGAGTGATGCAGCCAACTAACTGTTCCTGTTTTCGCAGTCGCGTAGCTTGAGAACCTTGTGCAGCGCGGCCCATTGGCGGTAATTGCTCATCATTGAGTTCAAAACGCAACAGTCGCCCCCCAGATGTAGCCAAAACTACTTGTTCTCCCGGTTTGCTAAGCATTACATAGCGCAATTCATCATCATCTTTTAGTTTAACTGCTGTCACACCACGATTAGTAATATCGCTTAATTCAGAAAGAGGCAACCGCTTAATTTTCCCTTGTTGAGTCAAAGTTATCAAGTCAGTTGCATCAGCATTTTCAGACAGAACAAACATTCCTGCCACAATTTCTGGCAGATTACCTAGAGCTACATCTTTAGTAGCTGAAGGTGAGAGCAAACTAATAATCGGCGTACCGCGATCGCGATTTCCGACGGTGGGAATATCAGAAATTTTCAGCGGGTAAGCCTTGCCAGTACGAGTCAAGATTGCTAAATTTTCATTAGTTCTAGCTTGGATAGTGTTGACGCTAAAATCGCTATCCCCTCCTCGCGACTGAACAGATTTATCGTGATTTTTACCTCGACTCGACTCCGCCGAAGCCAGCCGTCGCACGTACTGCTTATGAGTAAACTCTAAAACAGTTGCTTCTGAAGGCTCAGTGCTAACCGAGGTGACAGGTAATTGATTAGCTTTCTTTTTCCCCTCGCTACCTTTAATCTCCCCCGCTCCCCTGCTCCCCCGCTCAAGAGCTCCCCCCCTCCCCTGCTCCCCTGCTCCCCCGCTCAAGAGCTCAACAGTCACTAGCCGGGTGCGGCGAGGATCGCCATACTTGCGTTTAAGCGATCGCAATTCTTTCTTCAAAGCCTTAAGCAATTCGCGGCGATCGCCTAACAACCTCTGCAACTCCTGAATAGTCGCCATTAACTCATCAAACTCAGACTGTAAATTTTGCCTCTCCAAGCCAGTTAAACGTCGCATCGGCATAGCCAAAATCGCATCAGCTTGGCTTTCGCTAAAATTCAGCCGACTTTGCAAACCTTGCTTAGCCGTACTACCATCAGGAGAATTTCTGAGAATATCGATCGCCGCATCTAAATTTCCCAAAACCAAAAGTAACCCTTCCACAATATGACAACGACGCACAGCCACCTGTAACTCGTGGTTGTAGCGTCTAGTCAGCGTTACTTCCCGAAAATTAAGGAACTCCTGCAACATTTGTCTGAGAGTCAACTGACGGGGTTGGCCATTAACCAAAGCCAGCAAAATCGCACCGAAATTGCACTGCAAATCAGTCTGATGGTAGAGGCGAGAGAGAACTGTTTGCGGCGAAAACTCGCGTTTAATTTCAATCACCACGCGAATACCTTCGCGATCGCTCTCATCCCGCAAATCCGAAATACCTTCAAGTCGGCCCTGATTCACCAATTCCGCCACCTTCTCAATCCAGGCCGCCTTATTCACCTGAAAAGGAAACTCCGTCACCACAATCGCCATCTTACTGCGAGTCCTGCGAGCGGCTGGAATTTCCTCCATCCGCGTCACACCCCGGACAGCAATACTACCCTTACCTTTCGTATAAGCATCAATAATTCCTTCCGTACTGATAATCTCCCCACCAGTCGGAAAGTCCGGGCCCGGAATCAACGCCAGCAACTTCTCATCAGACAGATCCGGCGTATCAATCAAAGCAATTAAACCATCCACCACCTCATTCAAATTGTGAGGCGGAATATTCGTCGCCATTCCCACCGCAATCCCAGAACAGCCATTCAGTACCAAGAACGGCAACTCAGCCGGCAATACCGTCGGTTCCTGCTGCGAGGAGTCAAAATTATCACTAAAGTCAACCGTCGCCTCACCAACCTGAGTTAGCATTGCCTCGTGACAAATAGATGCCAAACGAGTTTCCGTGTAGCGCATCGCCGCAGGCGGGTCATTATCCACCGAACCGAAATTCCCGTGACCCGCCAGCAACGGATATCGGCTAGAAAATTCTTGAACCATCCGCACCAAAGCGTCGTAAACCGACTGGTCGCCATGAGGGTGATATTTACCCAAAACGTCCCCAACCACCCTGGCACACTTACGGTAAGGTCGATCGGGCGTTAGACCGAGTTCGTGCATAGCGTATAAAATCCGCCTGTGGACAGGTTTTAAGCCATCGCGGACATCTGGTAGAGCACGCCCGACGATAACACTCATGGCGTATTCGAGATACGACTGCTGCATCTCGGTGTGCAGAGCCGTTGAGATTACTTGGCCAGAAAAGAGGTTTAATTGTTTAGCCATGAGTCCTTGTGTCCATTAATTCCTAAGTGTAAAACAGCGCTCAGCAGGACGCTACTGAGACCGCCCTCGCGGAAAACTGATATATGCTCTGATTACACGATATTAGACCGCGAGCTCTCTGAGTTCGTTGCTCTTAGCGCAGCCTCCGCTAAAATTTTTAGAGCGTCAAGAGCATTTTTCCCTAGTCGGTTGCTCTATCGAGCTCGGTAATAGCAGTTTTACATAAGATTGCTTTAGCCTTAGAGAAATTCATCTGACTAGGGCGAAGTAGGAAGTAAACAGCAAAAACCTTACAGGAATAACTGTACAGAGGTTTGCATAAGATTTATAGAGCAGCAAGTAGCAAGGAAAAATTTATGAAAACCGTTCTGATTGTAGAGGACGATTTGGTTAATGCTCGCGTTTTTTCCAAGATTTTGACTAAGCGAGGTGGTCTTGCCGTAAAGCACACCGAAAATGTGGAAGAGGTGATGCAGATTGCCATTGATGGGGAAGCTGACCTAATTTTGATGGATGTGTCTCTGTCTCGGAGTGTTTACCAGGGTAAGGCTGTTGATGGCATTAAGATTACTCAAATGCTCAAAGCAAACCCCCAAACGGCTAAGCTACCGATTATTTTAGTGACAGCTCACGCGATGGCTGGCGATCGCGAAACCTTTCTCAATCAAAGCGGGGCTGACGGTTACATTTCCAAACCTGTCGTCGATCATCAAGATTTCGTCGCTCAAATCAAGGCCTTGCTCCCCCAGGAGTAAGAGAGGGGGAGCGGGGGAGATGGGGAGTTCCCCATCTCCCCTTAAGGCATCTCCGGCACCGGTGCGTCTTGAAGTTGGGCGAGGGTGGCTTGAATGCGGGGAGTTGCTAATAACTTTTTAGCTTCCGCAATCAAGCGATCGCCCCAAAGATTTTCCTTAAGAAAATCTATCCCTGCATAGCGCTTATCTATCCGCAGTGCGGCTTCTGCGATCGCTAGTCCTTGTTCCCTGTCGCCTTTGCTATATAGGCCTATTGCCAGAGCCATCATTGGTTCTGCTGCTTTTGCCTCGATGGAAACTGCCTCTCTCCAGCGACGAATAGCACCGTCAGTATCACCCATTTCGTATTTTACTAACCCAATATTGTTAATAGCTGGCCAGCGGTCTTTTTCCTGGCCTTTGACTTTTTCATACTGGGCTACTGCTTTTTCGTAATGGGCGATCGCATCTTGAAATTTACCCAATTTGTAGAAGGCATTGCCTAAATCAAATAAAGCTCCAGGGGTATCAGGTTTTATTTTTAAGCCTGCTTGTAGTTGTTCGATCGCTTTGTCATATTGAGCTTGTCGGAAGTGTACTTCTCCCAAGAAAAATCGGATGTCGGCATTATCGGGTGCAAGAGTTTGAGCTTGTTGCAAAGCAGCGATGCCTTGGTCAAACTTCTGCACGCGCATATACAAAATCCCCAATAAAATCCAAGTTTGATATTTCTTGGGGGCGAGTTGTGTGGCTAGCTGAGCTCTGGGCAAGGCGAGCTCGTACTGTTGGAATTGCTCCAACTGAGCGGCTTCCTGCGCTAGGCTCACGCCTGTTTGCTCTAATTCGGCTGATTCTAGTTGCGGGGTGTAGGGAAGAAATGCCTGTGCGGATACGGGCTTAGGCAAGCTCCATAAACCGAGCGCGAACAATAGAGATATTAGATGAATGCGATTAGGCACAGTATCAGAAAAAATGCTTATGGTTTCCTGCTAGCTTAACCGATTTTAGATTGAAGGATGGGGGAGATGGGGAGGATGGGGAGGATGGGGGAGAGGGGAAGGATAGGGAGGATAGGGAGGATGGGGAAGGTAAGTAGTTGGACAAAAATAAATAATGTCATTGCGAGCCAAGCGAAGCGCGTCAAGCGAAGCGCAGTTGCGAGGCGCGAAGCGTTGCGAGGCGCGAAGCGTTGCGAGGCGCGAAGCGTTGCGAGGCGCGAAGCGTTGCGAGGTACGAAGCAATCTGAAGCAATCTGAAGCAATCTGAAGCAATCTGAAGCAATCTGAGGGTACGAAGCAATCCCGAAGCAATCCCAAACCCCTGCGTTGGCGTAGCCTGCCCGAAGGGCTTATGCTTCGCTGGGCTCGCAATGACATGGTTGCGTTTATTTATGTCCGACTACTTAAGTAGGATGGATTATTAACAATTAACAATTAACAATTTTGATTAATATAGCAACCGCTAAGACGGTTCGGACACTCGCTTATGGCTGAAACAATTGATTCTATGTCCCCTCTTCCCCTCTCCCCTATCCTCCCCATCTTCCCCTAGCCCCTCTTTACTCATTTTGTATCTTAGTTAGCAACATCTGACATCCGAATTTGATTGTATACCGTATATCAACCCATCATTCCTGACCTTTAAATTAAATGATAGAAGCGAATACCGATCTCGCCCTAGAGGAAGTTCAGACAGAAGAAAAATCTCTCAAACCCTCAGAGCTACTCTATGGTTTAACAGACAAACCACCCCTTGGAGAAGCAATCTTCGTAGCATTTCAGCACGTTCTGGCTGCTTTCGTTGGCATTATTACTCCGCCATTAATTATTTGCACTAGCCTCGGATTAGATGCCCCTAATACAAGCTATTTGATCAGTATGTCGCTGTTTGCGTCTGGGATCTGTACATTTATTCAATGTAAGAAAATTGGGCCTGTAGGATCGGGATTGTTGAGCCTTCAGGGTACGAGCTTCGCTTTTCTCGGCCCAATTTTAGGTGTTGGCACTGTGGCATTGCAGGGAGGTAAAACACCTGAGCAGGCGCTAGCATTAATTTTTGGCGTTTGCTTTTTTGGCTCTTTTGTCGAAATCATTCTCAGCCGATTTCTGCATTTAATGGATAAAATCATCACGCCAGTTGTCTCAGGTACAGTGGTAATGATTATTGGGCTGGGCTTAATCAAGACTGGAATTACGAGTTTAGCTGGTGGAGCCGTCGCTTTAGCAAAAAATGATGGTTCATTTGGAAGTTGGCAGAATCTCGCCCTTGGAGGTACGGTACTTCTGTTAGTTGTGGTACTAACCCTATCAAAAAATCGGTATCTGCGGATGGGGGCGATCGCAATCGGACTTGCGGTTGGCTATATCATCTCGCTCTTTCTGGGCATTGTCGATTTTAGTTCTTTGAGCAAGCTTCCCTTCTTTAGCTTACCGATTCCATTTCGCTATGGCATGAGCTTCGACTTTGCTGCCTTCGCCCCATTTATCCTGTTGTATGTGCTGACTGCGATTGAAACGGTTGGAGACTTAACTGCTACCTCTGCTGTTTCCAAAGAACCAGTTAAGGGTGCCCTTTACATCCGCCGCATTAAGGGTGGAGTGCTCGGTGATGGGGTCAACTCACTGATTGCTGCTGTACTGAATACCTTCCCAAACACAACCTTTAGTCAAAATAATGGTGTGATTCAAATGACAGGAGTTGGTAGTAGATATGTCGGCTTCTTCGTTGCTGGAATTTTTGCTATCCTAGGCTTGCTCCCAGTTGTAGGCGGTGTGTTTCAAGCAATTCCTCAGCCTGTCTTAGGTGGTGCAACGCTGGTGATGTTCGGCTCAATTGCTGTTGCTGGGTTAGGAATTGTTGCTTCGGCAGGATTGGATCGTCGGTCAATGATTATCGTGGCTGTTTCTCTAGGTTTAGGCTTAGGGGTTGTATTTATGCCTCAGATTTTTGCTAATAAGCCACCACTATTTAACAACCTTTTTGGCTCTGCTATTTCAACTGGAGGATTGACTGCAATTCTGCTGAGTTGGTTGTTGCCTAACAGTGAAAGTTCAGTTTCTCCTGACACAGATTCATAGGTTTAAACCTTGGTGGTTGCCATATCAGAAAATAAAGCCATAAGGATCATACCAAGGGTAAGAGAATTTCAAATTCAGTGCCGATACCAAGTTGCGATCGCATCCTGAATCTTCCACCATGCTTAGCCGTGACAATCTGATAGCTCACTGCTAAACTTGTCTCTTTCTCAGCCCGTTTTTCTGTAGAAAAGGATTGCAAAATTCTCTGTTGCTTCCCTGAAGACATCCCAGGCCCATTGTCGGCAATGCGAATAGAAACCCAACGCAGCAATGGTCTTTCTGTATCCACTGGTGGGTCTGGAGAACAAACTTCTGTTGTAATTTCAATTCGGGGTTTGTGGGCTGGGTCTGTGAGTGCGACACCTCTAAATTCTTTCGCTAATTCCTGACCAACTGCTTCATTAATCAAGGCATTAATCGCGTTAGTTAAAATATTCATAAAAACTTGGTTTAACTGTCCTGCATAGCAAGGCACTGGTGGCAAGTATCCATAATTTTTTACTACTTCTATTTCTCCAGTCAGTCTGCTTTTTAGTAGCAAAACAATCCCATCAATGATATTATGTAAGTCAAAAGGTTTGGGATGCACTTCGTCTATGTGACAAAAGTTTTGCAAACTTGTCGCTAGTTTAGTCAGGCGTTCTGCACCAGCTTTAATACTACCAATAGTCCGAGGCAAATCTTCTTTTAAAAAATCAAATTCTATTTCTTCTTTGAGCTGAGAAATTTCTTCAGGAATCTGTGGCCAAATAGCTTCGTAAGCAGACAGCAATTCTATTAAATTCTCGCTGTAACCTGTAACATAAGTTAAGTTGCCCCAAATAAAGCCAACTGGATCTAAAATTTCGTGGGCTACACCGTCTACTAAACGCCCCAAGCTGGCCATTTTCTCACTTTGAATCATTTGAGCTTGGGCTCGTTCATATCGCACTTGAGTTTCGATGCCTCGAATTTGCCAATAGGCGATATTTAAAGCATGAACGTCTAATAATCGGTAAGATTTGGGTTCCGATTGTACTGCGATGATTGGTTCTCCCTGCAATTCTGGCGATCGCCTGAGTGCCTGCTGTGCTGCGATCAAAATTGTTGTACTTTCTGGCAAAACTAGCATCTCGGTGCGAGCGTAGCTGTAAAGAACTTTCAGCGGCAAGTTTAAAAACAATTCTAATGCCTGGGGTTTGAGTAGGTACTCCAGTAGTCGCCGCCGCGACATCATCCCAACAAATTCCCCCTCTTCTGTCAAGATAACTCCTGGTAAGAGGGGATTTTTTTCAAATATTTCAGCAACCGTTATTCCCAGGCAAGTTGACATTGCCTGAAAATGGAAAAGGGGCAAATCCCGGAGGGTGGACTCTAGAGAGAGGTCTTGGTTGCTCCCCTCTGACAGCGATGGTTCAGACAATTTTAAATCTAATTTATTTCCCACAAACATTCTGGCTTGGCGCGAAAGCAGACGCTTCAAGGATTTGGCGGCTAGAATTTGCTACCAACTTAGCGTATCATTTCAGTTCTTTTTTAGGTGTTGGATTTTTAATTTTCGATTTTGCCCGATTTTGTTGAAGCTTTGTTAAGCGGCGGACTTAAACTACTGGTAGCAAGATTTCAAATTCTGTGCCTTTGCCCGGTTGCGAGCGCAAATTCAGTTTGCCGCTGTGCTTTTCCGTGACAATTTGATGGCTAATCGCCAATCCCAAGCCGCTGCCTTTGCCCATTGGTTTAGTAGTGAAAAAGTTATCAAATATCCGCTGCTGAATGTCTACGGGAATGCCAGGCCCGTTGTCGGCAATCCGAATCACCGCCCAGCGAGCACTTTCGATCTCTAAGATTTCTGTAATAATCTCGATCTGAGGCTGCCAATTTTCGTCGCATTCTGCCTTTAATTCTTGCTCAGAGGCTTCTTCTGCCAGAGCGTCAAGGGCGTTGACGAGTAAGTTCATAAATACCTGGCTTAATTGACCTGAGTAACAATTAATCAGGGGTATTTCGCCGTATTCTTTCACGATTTTTACGGTATTTCTGAGGCGATTTTTCAGGATTAACAGTGTGGTATCGATACATTCATGAATGTTAGCTTCTCTACGTTTTGTTTCGTCCATGTGAGAAAAGTTGTGCAGCCCATTTACAACTTTTAGCAGTTGCTCTGAACCGATTTTGATTCCTTCTAAAGTTAAAGGTAAATCTCCTTTTAGCCATTCAAATTCTATTTCTTCTTTGACTGTCTCTATTTTTAAAGATGGCTCTGATACTTCTTCTTCATAAACTGATAACAACTGCATCAAGCTCTCAAAATAGGAAATTAAAAAGCTTAAATTGCCCCAAATACAGTTAAGCGGATTCCTAATTTCGTGAGCAACTCCAGCCACCATGCGCCCCAGATTCGCCATTTTTTCAGTTTGGATAATTTTAGCTTGAGTTTGTTTCTGGAGCAGCAAACTTGTCAATTCGTGAATTTTTGACTGAGCGACAAGTAATTGATGTATATCTAAGATTCTGTAGTTCTGAGGTGCGATTTCAACCACAATGGGGTCATAAAGTAATTCCGCCGATCTTTGCAATGATTGCTGTGTTGCTTCTACAATTAAAGTATTACCAGGAAGAACTAAAATATCATGACTCGAAAAGCGGTATAAAATCTCAATTGGTCTCTTAAAAAACATTTCTATCCCGTAGCGGCGGCTAATTTTTTCAAAAAATAACCGACGGGAAATCATGCCTGCAAAATTACTCTGTTCAGTTAAAATCACTCCTGGAAGCAGGGGGTGTGCTTCAAAGGCTTGAGCTAGTTCTTTTGCTGACTGAGTAAATTCTATCTGAAAGTCGTAGAGTGGCAAATCTTGGAGCGTTGATTCTAAAGATAGGTTACGAGCACCAACTTCTGGTATCGGTAAAACTAATAACTCAGAGCCCAACTCACCCAACGCAATCATAAATATACCTCCGTTAAGTTCTGTATTGATCCCTACAAGCTAGTTATTAACAATTTTCACTTGTCAACAAAATTTAAGCTGCTCTCAATTAAGAATTGGTTGTTTTTTATACTCTGGTGGTTTCAGTAGGAAGGCATCGAAGCATGGGTAAATTGGCTGTTTTACCCGCAATATTTGAGGCTACTTCCAGAAAATATATCTGAACATGGTTAACAGCTTGAGTATAACCTTATTATGATACTTTGACTAGAATTTTTTTAATTATCCTTCCCAAACAGCTTTTTATGGTTCTACCTCTGGCCATAAACGTTCCAACTGTCTCCGCCATGCTGCTAGAGTTTGTTCGCGGGGTTCTGACCCCTGCTGCATCTCACCCATCAACCCCTCTGCATAGAAACGGTCTAAGGTTTGGAGAGTAGTTTGGATAGACTGTCCTTGAAGCTTAGCTACTTGAATAATTTGACGAATGCGGGTTTCAATCAACTCATTGAACAAGTCTGATATCCCTCGCTGATGCAGAGACATCAATCACGAGGCGGCGATGGAGAAATCAGCAATGCTAAGACTTTGGCAATTGTGCTGAAAAACTCCCCATAAGACATTTTGGTGAATGGCATATCGAGTTTCCAAAGTGCGATCGAAGTTAGCTTCGAGTAGTTTTTCAAGAAAAGGTTGAGCTTCAGTAGCAGAAACAATTGGTACTAATATCCGCAGCCAACTTTCATCGTCAGACAGGAGGACTAAAAGGCGAAAATTAGTGGTTTCTACTTGCCAAGAATTCGCTCCTATAGTTTCTACATCTGCATCAAATAATTCTTTAAGAGTATTGGTAATTTCTTCAGAAGTCATATCAATTTGGTAATTGGTAATTGGTAATGGGTAATTGGTAATTGGGGAAAAATTCTCCCCCACTCTCCCTCCTTCTTCTTTCAAATTATGGTAGCCAGCGGGGATGATAACCTGGAAAAGGTAGTTCTTCTGGTTGTAGTTTTGACTGAGAAGTATCTGCGGGGATGTCAACTAATGGTAACAGCCAGAGGCGGCTAGTTGCGATCGCTTCTCCACCTTTACTGCGGGGACTGTCTGCTTTTGCAGAATTTCCTCCCGTTACCGACTGGTCAAATACTAAAACCAGCCCGTCAGGAGATAAACTCATTTGAGTATCTATTTGATTAGGTAAAATCAGCAGGGGTTTGATTGTCCCAACCAAACGCCCTTTCTCCTGTATAAGGTCAATAGCTGCAATGAAAGGTTGTTCTTTGTACTCTTCAGTTTTCAGCCGTTCTGCTAATAGACAATATAAGCGTCTAATTTGAGAATTTGGGCCAGTTCTAGGGTCAAATTGGACGCTAAGAATACTACCAGGAATGCGGATAATTTCTTGTTCATCGCCTTGATTTGTCAGCAGAAAAAGCGATCTTGTATAGTCAGTATTGTATTTCACATAGGCTGCTGCTGAATTATCTGGTGCTAGACCTAATACTTGCTCAAATTTTGGTAAAAATTCTACGGGATCGGCTTCGGGTTTCAGGGGGACGATCGCTAATCCTTGCTTTTGAGAGATTACCATCGATTTATTGTCTGGTCTAATTATAAAATCTCCCCCTTGTTGATTTTCTAAACGTTTAGGTTTTTCGCCTTCTTGCAAAATCCAAGGGCTATAATCTCCTGTCGGATTGCTACGATTTACTCGCTGAATTACTATTATTTTGCCATCAGCAGAGAGGTCAAACTTGAGGTTTTGGTACTCTTTAGAATCTAAGATTTTGTCTATTTTTCCGAGTGGTTCTGGCGCGGAGATTTCTGCTTCAGGTGAAAGCGGATGAATTCCTGTGGTAACAGTATATAGTTCTTGTTCTAGAGTGCCGCCAAAACTCGCTGCTGAACGATCTGTAGCAGAGAATAAAATGCGATCGCCCTGGGGATAGGGTTTGAAATCCATTACTACTAAATCTTTAGGAGTTAGTGCGATTGGCTTAGGATTACTTGTGAGATTAACGAGCATTAATTGCCCTTCTTCTTCTCCTTTAACGCCGATGTAAACAAAGGCGCGATCGCGGCTGCGAAAGAAGCCTGTGAATGGTTGAATCAATCCTCGTCGTTTTTTAGTTGGTGTTGGTGATGGATTTGTTTGTGTGTTTTCAGGGTGAAATTTGTCGGTTGCTCCTTGCAGTTGTAAGCTGTAGGTAGTGCCGTAAGGTGCAGGTTCTATTAAGGTGTAAGCCATGCGACGGCCAGCCCAGCTAAATTTGCCGGGAAGAGGCGGATCGAGGCGTAAATTTGCCTCGACGCTGGCATGATTCATCGGACGATTAAAGGTGAGGATAAACCCAGTATCTTCAGCACCTATTTGTTTTCCTTGCCAGCTAAAATCTCGCACTTGTGCTGCGGTACTGTCGCCAGAAAGCAGCAATATTCCTATTAATATACTTAGCCCTAGCATCATTGCAATGGCAACTCGGTCGAGTGGTTGAACCCATTTTATTTTTTTGATCTTTGAGTTGAAATCAATCATTTGGTAATTGGTAATTGGTGATTGGTAATTGGTAATTGGTAATTGGTAATTGGTGACTGGTAATTGGTGATTGGTAATTGGTGATTGGTGATTGGTGATTGGTAATGGCTAATTGGTGATTGGTGGTGAATTGTAGATGGTAAAGCCGATGGAAAATATTGTAAACTAAAAACAAATAATATTACGGATTTTGCCACTAAGTCTAATTATATAGTTAACAGTTAACTGTTAACGGTTAACAGTTAACTGTTAACTAATAATCATAGGGATTTTTGGGTTCTGGAATGGGCTTAAGGGAGGATGCCAAGATAATCAATTTACGCTTACCTCCTAGTTCCTCTGTAGTCATTTCTCCTGCAATTTCTAACCAGCTATCTGCTGGAAATGTGGCTCGATTTTGCCCTAATTGCAGTTTAACTGGCAATCCTATTGGATAGGCATCAGCGGCGCAACAGGTAATCACAAAACGGGCAACCCAGATGTATTCATTTGACAAGGAAGGTGGATGAATTACGAATCCTTGAACTTTGACTTTTTGACCTGTATATGAGTCTGGTTCGGGATTAAAATTTAACATTCTCACCCATTCTATGAGCGATCTTTGTTCTGGTTTGGCAGCGTTACGAAATTCTTGAGGCTGCATTCGTGTGACTGGTAAGGATTCGGTAATACCTCGTTCTAAAGCTGTTTGGCTGCTAAATGTTCGCGGGGTAATTATGAAGCCAATTAATGCTACGCTCAATAATAATGTACTTCCCCAACCGGGGGGAAATAGGGTGATGTGTTGAACTTCTTCTGTTCTTTGAAAATCAATTCCTGCCACTTGACGCAAGGTATTTTTGCGTTGCTCAATCTGGAAAAGTTCATAGCTTTTAAGACTACCAACAATAATTAAGCCGATTCCTGCTGCTAAAGTTAGGCCAAAATAATTCGGATGAATGAGAATGTTTAATTTGCCAGTAATCCAATATTTCAGCAGCAAAATTCCCCAGGCTAAGATGGCTAGTGCATCTAGCCAAGGGCCAAACCGTCGCAATAGTGAAGGTGGTGAGAGTTTAGCAGTCATTGGTAATTGTTAATGGTTGACGGTTAACAGTTAACTGTTAACAGTTAACTGTTAACCATTAACTAATATGCAAATTAACGGCAAGGGTGAGCAAAAATGTCAATTGCGCTGCTAGTGCGATTAAGTAAAGGACAGCTCGTGGCTGAAAGATTGACAGCATTAAACCAATGCCTTTGAGGTCAATCATTGGCCCAAAAACTAAAAAGGCTAGTAGCGATCCGCTGGTAAAGGTTGAAGCAAAGGATAGCGCAAAAAAGGAATCAACGGTGGAACAAATTGATACGACTGCGGCTAATAGTAGCATGGCTACTATGGAGGAGATTGGGCCTTGACCGAGGCTGAGGATTAGTTCGCGAGGTGCTGCGACTTGGATGGCGGCGGCGATCGCGCTACCAATTATTAACACTCCTCCTAACTCCCGCAATTCCTGTACCATGCTATCTAGTAGTAGATACAACCTCTCTTTGGAGGGACGGCGGAAAAAAGGCGAGGTTGCTTTTTCGTCCAATACAGATTCTAGGCGCACTGGCCCTTCAGGTTGGCCTAACAAGAATGTCCCCGATCGCAACAGAGGCGAAATTTGGGCTTCTACTAGCTGTTTTTCGGATGGATGGGGTTCTGGTTTGGGTAAAGCTCGCGCGATCGCGGGTTGTAGCATGGGCCGAAAATCTGGCTGTACGCTAAATACCCAACCGATTGTTGTAGCTATTGTCAATGAAAACACTACCCGCAGCACTACTATTTCTGGCTGATCCCGAAATGCTGTCCAAGTTGCCCAAATGACAATAGGATTGATCGTAGGAGCGGCCAATAAAAACCCGATCGCGACTGGGGTGGGGACTCCCTGCATCAACAATCGCCGCGCTACTGGTACATTCCCACATTCGCACACGGGAAACAAAAAGCCAATTAAACTGCCGACGAGAGCGCCTAACAGTGGGTGGCGCGGGATGTAGGATAGAAGTTTGCGCTCGTCAATGAACCACAGGATTAAACCTGAGAATAAGACTCCCAGTAGTAGAAAAGGCATGGCCTCTACTAACAAGCTGAGAAAGAGGGTGAAAGCACTGTTTAACTGATTTGTCAGCGTGGATTGCATCTCTCACCTATCTAGAAATTGCGGCCTCGATGGGCAAACACTTTTTGAATCATACCAAGTAAAGCGCGAAGTTAAGGTGAGGTTAAAAATCTATTATAGTAATTTCCGAGTCTTAATTCATTAGTTATAAATCGATAAAATACTTGTGGCTGGAATAATTTTACTTTTATACAGCATCAGTTTTAATTCCGGTGAAGATTTATGTCGAGTTTGCCCTCTCCTCAGTTGTCTGTTCCGCTGGTATGGGAAACTTTTCCCCCGAATCTGCTTTTAGACTCAACGCTAGAACATCTATCGCTTTGGGATTTTCAGCTTGAATCTTCCGATCGCGGACAAATCGTGACCGAGAGCCTGGAAGCTAATCCCTTGATCCCAGGAGTTATTTTAACAGAGGGGGGTCAGTTATTGGGGATGATTTCGCGGCGGCGATTTTTGGAATATCTCAGTCGTCCTTATGGGTTGGAACTGTTTTTGAAGCGACCTCTAAAATCTTTATATCGCTTTGCGTGTAGGGATATTTTACTACTACGGGGAGATAGTTTAATTGTGGATGCAGCCCGCCAGTCTTTGGAGCGATCGCCTGAACTACTTTATGAGCCGATTGTGGTTGAGTTATCTCCGCATAATTATCGGCTCTTGGATGTCCATGAATTACTGATTGCTCAGTCGCAAATTCACGCTCTGGCTACTCAGTTGCTCAATCAAGCTTATCAAGAGTTGGATGAAGTTTACAAACAATTGCAGCGCCAAGCTTCTCTAGATGGCCTTACCCAAGTGGCGAATCGGCGCAGATTTGATGAATATCTTCGCCAAGAGTGGTTGCAGATGGCGAGAGCGCGATCGCCACTTTCGCTAATTATGGCTGATGTTGACTATTTTAAGCTCTACAACGACACCTACGGGCATCAACAGGGAGATGATTGTTTGAAGGCTGTAGCCCTTGCTATCAGTCAGGCTACACGCTCTCCGACAGATTTGGTGGCGCGGTATGGAGGTGAGGAATTTGTAGTAATTCTCCCCAATACTGACGCTACTGCGGCTCTTCTGGTGGCTGAGAATATCCGATCACGCCTAAAAGCAATGGCGATCGCTCATCAGGGTTCCCACGCCTGTGAGTTTGTGAGTTTAAGTTTAGGGGTTGCTTGTACTATTCCTGACCACGAAAATGGGGGAAGTTACCTGTACTCACCGGAAAAGTTGATTGCTGCTGCTGACTCTGCACTCTATCAAGCTAAAAGACAGGGGCGCGATCGTGTTATCCTCAATTCGCCTTGGAGTTAGTACCCATATCAGGGAAATCGCATCTACTTTCTACTTGATGAAATACCTTAAGTGTTTTGAAATTAGAGCTGTAATTAGCTGGCATTTTCCTAAGATTTTAGCATAGTAGGTACGAAAGAGCCCTATTTTTATCAATAAGCGAGGTCAAGTTTAAAGCTGGGTTCAGTTCCACAGCTCCGCGATCGCACTAATTAATTCTTTTTTAAGTAATGTTGCAGCACCATGATATGATGCTCAATGGACTTGCAGAGCCAAGCCAGTTACCTGCATTAGTTTCACCCCTCAAGCGTGAACTCGCCAAACACACCAACGGAACCCATACCTGCAACAGGGGATATTCCTGAAACTGGTTCTGCCTCATCAGAGCCAGCCAAAGATCCCATGCAAGACTTCTATCAACTCCAACAGGATCTGTTGCTGTACAGCCTTGCCTTGATGGGGATAATTTTTATCTCAGTGTGGATTTTTTATAACCTCAACATTGCTCTAAATTACTTGATTGGGGCGTGCACAGGTGTGGTTTACTTGAGAATGTTGGCTAAAAACGTTGAGCGGCTTGGCAGGGAGAACCAACGCCTAAGTAAGACAAGGCTGGTTCTGTTCATGGGGTTGATTATACTAGCAACTCAATGGAATCAGCTACAGATTTTGCCCATTTTCTTGGGATTTCTGACTTATAAAGCTGCGATCGTCTTCTATATGCTGCAAACTGTTTTGATTCCTGATCGTAAATAGGTCAGGCAGACTGCCAAACATCCACTTGAGCGAATTTCTCTTGAATGGAAATGCTAAATGTTTTAAACGCCTGGAATGCTCTTCCCCTCGCTGAGTTGGAAGTTGGCAAGCATTTATACTGGCACATAGGCAATCTCAAAGTTCACGGACAGGTGTTTCTCACCTCCTGGATTGTGATTGGTCTTCTCCTAGTAGCTTCCATTGCTGCGACTCGCAACATCCAGAGAGTTCCGAGTGGAATGCAAAATTTCATGGAGTACGCCTTTGAATTCGTGCGAGACTTGGCTAAGAATCAACTCGGCGAAAAAGAGTACCGTCCTTGGGTGCCATTTATCGGCACTTTATTTCTGTTCATTTTTGTATCCAATTGGTCAGGCGCGTTAGTTCCCTGGAAACTAATTAAGTTACCAGAGGGAGAACTAGCGGCACCAACAAACGATATCAATACGACTGTGGCACTTGCCTTGTTGACTTCTCTGGCATATTTTTATGCAGGGTTCAGCAGGCGCGGTTTAGGATACTTTAAAAAGTATATCGAGCCGACCCCAATCTTATTGCCGATCGCTATTTTGGAAGATTTTACCAAGCCTCTTTCCCTGAGCTTCCGTCTATTTGGTAACATTTTAGCGGATGAATTAGTGGTGGCAGTGCTGGTACTGCTGGTTCCCTTGTTTGTACCTCTGCCCGTGATGCTTTTAGGTTTATTTACCAGTGCTATTCAAGCCTTGGTATTTGCCACCCTGGCAGGAGCCTATATCCACGAGGCAATGGAAGGACATGGTGAAGAGCATCATGAGGAACATTCTTAGGAAATCTGAAATGATGAAGGATGAATAATAACTTCACTCATCACATTTCAAATAGCACCAATTTGTAATCTTTCAGTTGTTCATTTTTGTACTTTAGGTAAGGAAAACTATCATGAACCCCATCGTTGCTGCTGCTTCTGTAATCGCTGCCGGTTTAGCTATTGGTTTAGGCGCGATTGGCCCTGGTATTGGACAAGGTAATGCTTCTGGTCAAGCTGTAGAAGGTATTGCCCGTCAACCAGAAGCAGAAGGCAAAATTCGCGGTACTCTCCTTTTGAGTTTAGCTTTCATGGAATCCCTTACCATTTACGGTCTGGTGATTGCATTGGTGCTGCTATTTGCTAATCCCTTCGCCTAAGATCGACGGCGCGTAATAAGGGGCGGAAAGTAATCTGCCCCTGCACAAAGGAGGAAATTTCGTGTTTGATTTTGATGCAACTTTGCCGTTGATGGCGTTGCAATTCTTAGTTTTGACTTTAGTGCTGAATGCAGTGTTCTATAAGCCCTTGACTAAGACTTTGGACGAGCGAGATGATTACATCCGCAACACTCAAAAGGGAGCGCAGGAACGCTTGGCAAAAGCTGAGCAAATGGCCCATGAGTACGAGCAAAAACTAGGCGAAAGCCGCAAACAATCTCAAGCGATTATTGTGGCCGCTCAAGCAGATGCTCAGAAAATTGCGTCAGAAAAAGTTGCTGGGGCGCAAAAAGAAGCTCAAGTTTCGCGAGAACAAGCGGCGAAAGAAATAGATCGGCAAAAGCAAGAGGCGATGCGATCGCTAGAGCAAGAAGTAGAAGCCCTCAGCCGCCAGATTTTAGAAAAGCTATTAGGCCCAGCGTTGGCCAAATAGCCTTGCCCAATCAGCAGCGCATTTATGGAAGAATATCATGGGGACTGTTTTATTGCTAGCCGCAGAAGCTAGTCACGAAGGTGGTTTCGGTCTAAATTTCGATATTTTAGGAACCAACCTGATTAACCTGAGCATTGTTATTGGAGTAGTGGTTTACTTCGGGCGCGGCTTTTTAGGGAAAATCCTAAGCGAGCGGCGTGCCGCTATCGAAGAGGCGATTAATGATGCCGAAAAACGCCAAAAAGATGCCGCAGCAGCTTTAGCAGAACAACAGCAGAAATTGACTCAAGCGCAAGCGGAAGCTGAGCGGATTCGAGTTGTTGCTGAAGAGAATGCTACGGCGGCGAAAGCAGCCATCCTCGCTCAGGCGGCGCAAGATGTTGAACGCATGAAAGCAGACGCGGGTAGAGAGTTGGAGGCGGAAAGAGAAAGAGCGATCGCTCAACTCAGAGCCGTCGTTGCATCTATGGCCTTAGAAAGAGTTGAAAATCAACTCAAAACTAGCTTAGATGACAGCGCTCAAAACCAACTAATCGACCGTAGCATTGCTTTATTGGGAGGCAGGTAGTGAGTACAGTTAACGCAGAAATCGTACAGCCTTACGCATCAGCATTGATGTCAGTGGCTCAGTCAAACAATCTTACTGAGGAATTTGGCCAAGATGTGCGTGCCTTGCTAAGCCTGTTGGACAGTTCCGCTGAACTGCGCCAGGTTTTAGGAAATCCTCTAGTTAAGCCAGATGTCAAAAAAAGAGTATTAGAGCAAGTAGCGGGTGACGGAATTAGCCCTTACGTGCGAAACTTTTTGAGACTATTGGTAGATAAAGGAAGGATTTATTTCCTAGAGGGAATTGGCAAAGAATATCTAGCAAAACTCCGCGAATTAAATCAAACTGTTTTGGCCGAAGTAACTTCGGCTGTGCCGCTTTCAGAAGCTCAACAGCAGACAGTTAAGGAGAAAGTTCAAGCGATGACTGGGGCTACCCAAGTTGAGCTTGAATCAAAACTTGACAACGAGTTAATCGGAGGTGTCATTATTAAAGTAGGCTCTCAAGTAATTGATGCTAGCCTGCGCGGACAACTTCGCCGTCTGGGAATTCGTCTGAGTGCAGGGTAGTTCGATTTTAGATTTTAGATTAAAGCATTGAATCTAAAATCTAAAGCGTGGAAACTATAAGCGCAAAGGGGTAAGAAATTGTGGAAGCTGTAAAACAAGTTTATATCTCGGTGGAAGACTACTTCGCTTTAGAAAAAACGGCGGAGTGCAGACACGAGTATATTGATGGGGAAATTTTCGCCATGAGTGGAACATCAGATTTTCACAACTTCATTACCCAAAATATTCTTATTGCTCTGCGACAACGACTTAGGGGTAGTCCTTGTAAAGTTTTCATGGAAAATGTCCGCTTGCAAGTTGATGAGGGAGTTCGTTATACCTACCCTGATGTGATGGTAACTTGCGACGATCGCGACTTGACAGACCGCTATACCAAACGCTATCCAGTGCTGATAGTGGAAGTTTTATCAGACTCCACAGAAGCAGACGATCGCGGTAAAAAAGCGTCTAAATATCGCCGGATATCGACATTGCAACAGTACGTTTTAGTGTCTCAGTCAGAATGCAGCGTGGAATTATTCAGCCGCACGCAAACATCAAACTGGATGCTAACAGAACTATCTACACCCGATAGTATCTTAAACCTCTCTTGCTTAAATCTCGAAATCCCCCTAACCGAGATTTACGAAGCAATAGAATTTAGTTAATTGTTAGTGGTTAGTTGTTAGTAGTTAGTTGTTGATAGTTAATTGTTGGTAGTTAATGGTGAAAGACTCACAATTACCAATTAACAACGAAGAAGCTACTACTAAAAAACAACTAACAACTAACAACTAACAACTAACAACCAACAACCAACAACCAACAACTAACAAATTAAAATGGCAGCAATCAGACCTGACGAAATCAGCAGTATTATTCGGCAGCAAATCGAGCAGTACGACCAAGACGTTAAAGTTTCTAACGTTGGTACTGTGCTGCAAGTAGGCGACGGTATTGCCCGGATTTATGGCTTAGATAAAGCCATGTCTGGGGAATTGTTAGAGTTTGCCGACGGCACCGTAGGTTTGGCTCTTAACTTAGAAGAAGATAACGTCGGTGCAGTGTTGATGGGACAAGGCCTCGGCATTCAAGAAGGCTCGGCTGTTACTGCTACTGGTAGAATTGCTCAAGTCCCCGTAGGTGAAGCAATGCTGGGACGAGTAGTAGATGCCTTGGCTCGTCCAATTGACGGCAAAGGTGAAATTAAGTGTACTGAAACCCGCTTGATTGAATCTCCGGCTCCTGGTATTGTTTCTCGTCGCTCTGTTTATGAGCCGATGCAAACTGGAATTACCGCTATTGATGCGATGATCCCCGTAGGACGCGGCCAACGGGAATTAATTATTGGTGACAGACAAACGGGTAAAACTGCGATCGCAGTTGATACGATTATTAACCAAAAAAGCGAAAACGTAATTTGCGTTTACGTAGCAATTGGTCAAAAAGCTTCGACTGTGGCGAACGTCGTCAATACCCTGCAAGAAAAGGGCGCGATGGACTACACAATCGTGGTAGCTGCTAACGCTAGCGACCCCGCAACATTGCAATATTTGGCTCCTTATACTGGTGCAAGTTTAGCTGAGTATTTCATGTACAAAGGTAAGCACACCCTGATCATTTACGATGACCTTTCCAAACAGGCCCAAGCTTATCGTCAAATGTCGCTGCTGCTACGTCGCCCACCAGGACGGGAAGCTTATCCTGGGGATGTATTCTACTTACACTCTCGCTTGTTAGAAAGAGCGGCAAAACTGAGCAATGAATTAGGCGAAGGTAGTATGACGGCTTTGCCAATTATTGAAACCCAAGCCGGTGACGTTTCTGCTTACATTCCTACCAATGTAATCTCGATTACTGACGGTCAAATCTTCCTTTCTTCTGACTTATTTAACTCCGGTTTGCGTCCGGCTGTAAACCCTGGTATTTCGGTATCGCGGGTAGGTTCGGCGGCTCAAACTAAGGCGATGAAAAAAGTCGCTGGTAAGGTGAAGTTGGAGTTAGCGCAGTACGATGATTTGGCTGCGTTCTCTCAGTTTGCTTCTGATTTAGATAAGGCTACTCAAAATCAGTTAGCGCGGGGTCAACGTTTGCGTGAATTGCTGAAGCAGCCGCAAAATTCTCCTCTGCCGATGAATGAACAAGTGGCAATTATCTATGCTGGGATTAATGGCTATTTGGATGAGATTCCAGTTGATAAGGTGAATAAGTTTGCCTCTGGTTTACGTGATTATTTACGGACTAGCAAGCCTCGTTACGGTGAGATTGTTCAGGGCGAAAAGCAACTGAATGATGAGGCTGAGAAGTTGTTGAAAGAAGGGATTGCTGAGTATAAACAAACCTTCTTAGTTTCTGCGTAAATAACGGTTAACAGTTAACGGTTAACTGTTAACCGTTAACTGTTAAGTGTTGAGGTTTAAGTTGAATTTTTTCGGAAGGTAAAAGGATAAATTTATGGCAAATCTAAAAGCTATTCGCGAGCGGATTAAGTCTGTCAAAAACACTAGAAAGATTACTGAGGCGATGCGTTTAGTGGCTGCTGCTAAGGTGCGCCGCGCTCAGGAACAGGTGATTGCTACTCGACCTTTTGCGGATCGTTTGGCGCAGGTTTTATACGGTTTGCAGGCACGTTTGCGGTTTGAAGACGCTGATTTGCCGTTGTTGAAGAAACGGGATATTAAGTCAGTTGGCTTGTTAGTAATCTCAGGCGATCGCGGTTTGTGCGGCGGCTACAATAGCAGTATTATCAAACGGGCGGAGATTCGGGCTAGAGAGCTGAAGGCGGAAGGAGTTGATTATAAGTTTATACTGGTAGGGCGCAAGGCTATCCAGTATTTTCAGCGCCGCAATGCACCAATTTCTGCTACTTTTGCTAATTTAGATCAGATTCCAACAGCAGCGGAAGCGTCTAAAGTTGCTGATGAATTGCTGTCTTTATTCTTATCAGGAACTGTGGATAAGATTGAGTTAGTTTATACCAAGTTTGTGTCGTTGATTAGTTCGCGCCCAGTGATTCAAACTTTGTTACCTCTCGATACACAGGGTTTAGAAGTACAAGATGATGAAATTTTCCGCTTAACTTCTGTTGGCGGACAATTTCAAGTATCGCGGGAGAAGGTTACGAATCCTGTGAAAAGTTTGCCGAGAGATATGCTTTTTGAGCAAGATCCCGTGCAAATTCTGGATGCTTTGTTACCGCTTTATTTGAATAACCAATTGCTGCGTGCTCTGCAAGAATCGGCGGCGAGTGAGTTAGCGGCGCGGATGACGGCGATGAATAATGCTAGTGAGAATGCTAGCGATTTGATTGGGACTTTAACGCTGTCTTATAATAAAGCGCGGCAGGCGGCAATTACTCAAGAAATTCTAGAGGTTTGCGGTGGCGCTGAGGCCTTGAGAGGTTAAGTTAGACTTGACAATTTGTGACTTTTATGCTATGCGTCTGGGGTAACTCAGGCGCTTTTTTTGGAGTTTTCATCAGCAATATCCATAGCCAAATCGTCACGGCTTACTCCCATTGTTAACAGCGTCCGTATGATTAAATCAAGAGAAACTGATACTTGCAGATAGAGCAGAAGGCAGCTATGCTAAAGTTCTAATGGGCTGACAAAGAAAGAGAGCTAACAACTAACAAATGATAATTGAGTGGTTGAAATTCAGGGTTCCTGCTGAAAAATGCGAGGCTTTTATTCAGCGAGATGAAGAAGTTTGGACGGCTGGATTAAGAAGCTTCCCTGGTTTTCTAGGCAAGGAAACATGGGTAGATTCAGAGCGAAATGAGGTGATATTTATGATTCGCTGGGAAACTAGAGAACAGTTGAAATCAATCCCGCAAAATAAATTAGATGAAATAGATCTCCAGATGGGGGATTTGCAGATGCCAATAGTTGAAAGTCGCGAGTATCAGGTACGGAAGTTTTTGCATTAGAGTCAAGGGAACTTTTTTAACCATAGATATACACAAATGAGCAGGACTTACTCATTACTTACGTAACGCCGCCATCTTGGCGGT
>NZ_JARFTR010000304.1 GCF_029167235.1 Kamptonema sp. UHCC 0994
GGCGGCGTTACGGATACTTTTGCCTAAGTCTTGTCAAAATTCAAAATTGAAACCTGTTTAAATCCCTTCCCCATCCGATAAACGCTGAAGCGAAATAGATGCAGCTTGAGATACTTGGGAATTGCTGTCTTTTTCTAAATATTTCAGCGCTGAAATACTCTTAGGACTAGGTAAATTCCCCAAAGCTTCAGCAAGACGCTGACGGATTAGCCAATCTTCCGACTGGACAAATCGCAAAATAGCTTCTACTGCTTCCACAGCTTTGATCTCACCCAAGGCTGAAATTGCTGCTTGCTGCATGACAACTTCTTTGCTATCCAAGGCTTGTAGTAGCGCGTCGCGAGCACGGGGATCTTTGAGATTACCCAAAGATACGGCGGCGCTGAAGCGTACTAACCAGTCGGTATCTTCATAAAAAGCTTGTATTAAAGCATCAAAAGCTCTAATATCTCCTAAGTAGCCTAAAGCCCCAGCAGCGTCGGCGCGAATGCCATAGTCTGAGTCATTGGCTAACAATTTAACTAGAATCGGATAGCATTCTTCGGTGGGTTTTACGCCAAGGGCAAAAACTGCCATCGATCGCACTTGTAAATTTTCATCGTTCAATACCTTTTTTATTAAAGGTACTGCCTCCGCCGCTGAAATGTGCCGCAGGTTGGCTAAAGCTACCATCCGATCGGCTGAATTTTGGCTTTCTAACTGGATTGAAATTTGCTCTATGCTTAAAGTGGTCATTATTTACCGAGCTCTTAGTAAAACTTTACATTTGATTAATCTATTATAGAGCTAGTTTAGGGATTGACTCAAGCAAGCGCGATCGCTACAAACAGATATGCAAATTTAGAAGACATTCTTAACTGGCATTAGGGAATAACTTATTTTCCAACTCCTCATCCGCTGATGATTATGTAAATATCCAGTTTTCCGCAACTTGTGGCTAAAACTGTCGATACATAGCAAACCAGTCCCGGCGTTAACAAATATTATACCAATATAATCATAACTTTTGTACTTAATATTTATCCTCTCCCTAGCGACACAGATTGATATTACACCTAGAGACCGATGTAAATATTTCCCTGAATTTCTATATTTAATGAAAGCTAGTATAAGTTTTGCAAAGGACAAATAACAAGTCCATCTGGCTAATCCAATCTTAACAAGAGGTTCCTTAAATATGAAGAAGCTAACACCATTTCTCCTTAGTGGCATCTTATTATTAGGAGTTGCAGCTTGCGACAACGTTGCGAAATCTAGTGCTAATGCTCCTAATTCTACTCAGGAAGATATCAAAACACCAGATGCTAAGACCGTTAAAAATGACAAAGCTGATGCTACTAGCGAGACTCGCAGAGCACAAGCAGACTCTGATATTCGGGCGCGAGAACAGCGTAACAATATAACTGGCGGCGATACAGACAGAGCAAATCGCGACCTAGAGAGTGAAGTACGCTCTAAATTAGAGGTCAACATCACCGGCGGCCAACTAACTGTTGCCGCTAAAGATGGTGCAGTTACTATATCAGGGACAGTCCCCAATCAAAAAGATTTAGACAGTATTGAACCTTTAACTAAAGAGATTAAAGGTGTCAATAGCGTGACCAATAAAGCAGTTGTCGCCACCGCCAATCCCGATCAACCCAAGCCAAGTAAATAGGTAAATCCAGCAATCAGAAATTGACATTAATCCATCGATATTATGGGTTTTTGATTCTGAATTATGGCTCCAAAAATCGGCGTTCTATCTATCTTCTGATAGATAATCAGGTTCCCCCTAGCGACCGATGAAAATGCTAGGGAAAAAGGCAATAAATGTTAGTGATAGCACAAATCAGAAATAGATTTTGTAGCTGTACAAATTCAAAACATAGCAAGCAGAGGATGTAAAAAAATGGCTTTAGGTCAACAAAAGCGAGCAGTAGGAGCATTTTCTAACTATAGAGACACAGAAATGGCGCTTAGGGAACTGCAAAATACAGGCTTTCCCATGAATAAAATTTCGGTAGTCGCGCAAAATACCGACGGTGACAACATCGCTGGAGCCAAGGTTACTACTGGTAAAGACAAGCAAGTGGAGCACGGCGCTAAAGCAGGTGCTACAGCGGGGGCGGTTACGGGAGGCTTGATTGGCTTAATCGGAAGCCTAACTGCCCTGACTATTCCAGGAATTGGCCCGATAGTAGCGGGTGGTACGATCGCAACTCTCCTGGGAGATGCTTTAGTGGGAGGCGCGATCGGTGCTGCTGCTGGCGGTTTAGTCGGTGGATTAATAGGTTTGGGTGTTCCTGAAGAACAAGCAAGAGTTTACAGCGATCGCCTCTCAAGGGGCGACTATCTAGTATTTGTAGAAGGTACTAACGCTGAAATTGCCACAGCTCAAAGCATCTTCACTACCTACCGAATTCAAGACTGGGGGATCTACGACGTACCCAGCGGCGAAGATAGAGGTAGAGTTTCCCACCGAGACAAGCGAGCAGTAGGTGCTTTCCCTACCCGCAACGAGACAGAACAAGCGCTCAACGAGCTGAGAAATGCTGGTTTTAATATGGACAACGTTTCTGTCATCGCCCGGGATGCCGAACACAAAAATGACATTGCAGGCGTTGATGTAGAAGATAGCACCGGCAACAAAGCCGATTTAGGCGCAGCTAAAGGCGCAATGACAGGGGGCGCTTTAGGCGGTTTGACAGGTTTGCTCGTAGGCTTAGGTTTGGTAGCAATTCCTGGCATTGGCCCAATTATGCTGGCTGGAGCTGGTGCAACTGCACTCGCCACTACCCTTACAGGTACGGCAATTGGTGCCACCGCTGGCGGTTTGATTGGGGCCTTAGTCGGCTTGGGAATTCCCGAAGAGCGGGCTAAAGCTTATAGCGATCGAGTAGCGAAGGGTTATTATCTGGTGATGGTGAAAGGGACAGAGGAGGAGATCGCCAGAGCCGAATCTGTTCTGAGTGCGCGAGGCATTCAAGACTGGGGAATTTTCGATTACCCCAGCGTAGATACAGCTCGTGCTAACTATGGCACTCCCGGTACTCCTAGCGTCGATACCACCCCGCTTTACAACGAGCCTGATGCAAGCACTCGCCGCTTGCGATAAGTTAACACTCTCTGGTCTGAAGACTCGGGGATTCTGCTCTGACAAACTTTGGGGGATGAATCCACCCAAAGTTTGATTCTGAAATCCTGCCTCCTGCCTCCTGCCTTGTTGTTTTTACCCTTTCACAGGCAAGTGAATTGTGAAGGCTGTTCCTTGCCCCAGAGTTGAAGCAACTTCGATCGCCCCACCATGTTTTTCAACGACAATTTGACGGGCGATGGTTAACCCTAATCCCGTACCTTTCCCCACACCTTTAGTCGTAAATAAATGGTCAAATATTTGGGCTTGCAAGGCTTCGCTCATGCCCTTACCATTGTCTTCAATCCGAACTAATACCTGATTGGCGATCGCTTCTGTCCGAATGGTAATTTGTTGAGGATTGGCTGTGAGTTCATCAAACGATCGAGTTTTTGCCATCTCGTCGAACATATCGATCGCATTCGCCAAAATATTCATAAATACCTGGTTAAGCTGACCGGGGAAGCACTCGACTGGGGGTAATTCGCCATAATCTTGGATCGCTGCGATCGCCGGACGATTTTCATTAGCTTTAAGGCGATACTTGAGAATCAGCAGGGTGCTATCAATGCCTTCATGAAGATTAGCACTAACTTTGCGATCGGTATCGGCGCGGGAGAAGATGCGGAGACTGGTGCTGATGCCTTTGATGCGATCGGTTGCACCTCTCATCGAGTTGAGTAACTTCGGTAAGTCCTCAGTAAGAAATTCTAGCTCAATGTCTTCAGCATTTTCTTGGATAGGTGCGACTGGGAGAGGATAATGTTCTTGATAAAGTCCCAGATGTTCCAGTAAGTATTGCACATAATCCTTAGCGTTATTGATGCTGCCATTAAGGAAGCCCATCGGGTTATTGATTTCGTGGGCTACCCCTGCCACCAAGTTACCCAGCGATGCCATTTTTTCGTTTTGTACCATTTGCAATTGGGCATTTTGCAATTCTACCAAGGCTTGTTCGAGTTCCTGGGATTTCTGAAGGACGGCAGCTTCGGCACATTTGCGATCGGTAATATCAATCAGCATTCCATCCCATACTATTTCACCATCCTCCCAGCGTTCTGGTTGAGAAGCCGCTTTCACCCACTTCAAATTCCCATTCGGTGTAATAATGCGCCACTCATGTCGAAATGGGGTGAGATTTTGTGCTGACTCCATAACTGCTTGAAAAACCTCTACTCGATCGTCGGGATATTCAAAATCACGTAGGCTATATTTCCCAGTCATCATATCCTCTGCCGCTACTTCGTAAAGAGTTTGACACCCAGAACTTACATAGGGCATGGAAGCTGAACCATCGGCTTTAATGCGAATCTGATAAATCAATCCCGGAACATTATCAGCAAGTTTCTGGAAGCGGGTTTCACTCACCCGTAATTTTTCCAGAGATTGTTCTAACTGTTGAGCATAGGTTTGTGATTCTTGATAAATACGGGCATTCTCTAAAGAAATTGCGGCTTGGGTACACAGGAAGTTAAGAATGAGGATGCGATCGTTGGTAAATACTCCGCTCGTTGTACGATTTTTCAGATAGAGAATGCCGAGTAACTTGCCTTGATTGAGGATGGGCAAGCATAGAATACTCTTGGGTTTTCTCTGTATTAAATATTCATCTAGAATCGGCAGATTAGTTTTCATATCTTCAATTACCACCACTTCTCTAGTATTTTTAACATACTGAATCAGTTTAACTGGCAAGTCCAGATTACAATCTAAAGGTACTGAACAAAGTTGCGTTTCTTCCGGTGTCGCAATAGCTTGCATTTGCCATTGTCCCTGACTATTGGGTAGGATTAACGCGCAGCGATCGCCGCCAGAGTTTTGCAGAATAACCTGAGTCAATTGGTGCAGTAGATCCTCAATTTGAATTGTGCTGGAAAGGATTTGAGATGCTTTGAGAATGGCACCAAAATCTAGAGCGGTATTGATACTTGTACTAGAAGAAGAACTGGCTGTTGTGTAGCTATGGATCGAGTAATTAGGAGCGGAAATACTGGCTAAGGTTTCAAAAGGATTAATAGTTTGGGTAGCTTGTTGGAGAATTGGGCGCAGTAAATTAGGATAACGATTTTCTAGATCGTCAGTTTTGGCTTTCGCGCCCCAATGGGCGTAGCAATAGTAGGCTTCCTGCATATAACCTGCGGCAACTTTTTCTTTACCCCAATCGAGATAAAATTTAGCAGCGAGCTCGTTGGCAAGAGCTTCATCTTGGATAAATCCATTTTCTTTAGCATCTGCAATGGCGCTATCGTACAGTTCTATTGCTGCCATTTTTTCATCTAAAACTCGATGTTTTTCTGCTTCTACTAAATGAAACTTGTGTAGATGATTCATCGGGGCATAAGTTGCCCATCTCTGCATATTTTTCTGATTGGCAGTAACTTGTTGCAGGATAGTTTCTTGCTCAGATTTTTGATGATTGGAGTAGATAGCTAACTGAGTAAGAGAAACATAAAAATAGAAGGTAGGAATATTAAACATTCCTTTCCCTCCTGATGAATAATGTTTTGCTTGTTCAATATATTCGAGCGTTTTTTCAAATTCTTGAAACAAATAGCACAGCATTACTTTAATGAAAAAGAAATGCCATAATCCAGTTTTGTCATTAGCTAGCTGATATCGCGCTAATAGTGCTAGTTCTTTCTCGATTTCACCCAGCAAACAAGATGGATTTGTCCTGTGACCAAGCAAATTTAAAACCATCTCTCGATACAGTTCATTGTAGTTAAGCTGTGTCTGCTGATTAATTTGTCCCAAAACTTTGCTATAAGCTGTCATTTCTTGCTCTAGTTGAGGTAACTCATAACCCGTTAAATAGGCATGAAAACCATAAGCATAAGCCGCATAGCCCAAGTCCATTAAACTTCCGCTTTCCCACCCACTGGAGTAAGCATTTTGCAGTAGCTTTAAGGTATCTCTACCGTGAACTTTCCAATGAACAATAAAAGTAGTAGTCACAAATAAAACTCTGGCTTCAATCTTTTTAGCTTTGAGTTTTACTAATAAGTTCAATGCTAGTTGAGAAAATTCATAACCCCGTTCAATCTCGCCAGCAACGGCACACAGAAATAAACCATAGCTAGAGTAAGCTAACGCAGAACTAGGAGCATTGCCATAGGTCATTGACAATTTCATCTGCGTCATGATAACCAGCGAATTTAAATTAGGTTTCGCCAAATAAGCAGGAATAGAGATGACATCCAAAATTTGCAAAGCTGCCAACATTTGAGGGTTTATCATCTCTGGAAGATTGAGTAAATCCGCAGGTTTTCTGCTATCAAGAAGCACTTGGGTTTCTTGACTAACTCGTGCCACATCTTCTATTTCGGGTGATGCAGGGAGATCGATTTCAAATTGCTTGAGTGCAGTTAATCCCGTATTGATGGCTTCGAGTAGCTGACCCTGCGATGTATAAGCATTAATTCTGACTGCATAGACTTTAACTGTATCTAATGCTGTTTTTGCCTGGTGCAAAACTTCTTCTGCAAGACTTACCATCTCATCGATATCAGTGTTGAGATAGGCTGCTTCTGTTGCTTCTACATACAGCGCTAGTGTTAGATCGTACTGACTTAACCAGCGATTGCTAGCTAAGAGATTTCGCCCTACAGTAAAGTATTTAACAGCCGCATTATAAGCGGTAGAATTCTTAGCTTTGCAACCAGCAATTAAATTCAACTTCGCAACTTCTTCTCTCTCTGTGGCTGGCTCAATTAATTCCACAGCAATATTAATTTGATTAACAATCTCAAAAATTCGTTCTTCTCGGTTAATCTGAGAGGTATTCTTCAGTAATCGTTGACCAATCCGATAATGCGTTACTTTTTTCTGTTCTTCTGGAATCAAAAAATAAGCAGCTTGTTGAACGCGATCGTGTAAAAACCGATAGCTAACTGTTTGATGATTCCCTTGAGAAATTGTATGTTCACTTCCCAAATAAAATTTATAAATATCACTTTCAGGTAATACCAACCCTTCTTGTAGTGCTTTCCACAAGGCTGTTGCGGTTTCAGTCTCTTCCTTCTCTGAAACAATTGCCAATGTTGTCAGATCGAACTGGTTCCCAATACAAGCAGCTAATTTCAAAACCTCTTGAGTTGTGGTTGGTAACTTCTGCAATTGTTGAGACATAAATTCTACAACATCATTGGTCAATGCTGCTGCCCGCACTTGGGTAAGATTACATTGCCAATGTCCCATTTCAGCTTCAAAGGTAATCCATCCATTCTGATAAATTGCTTTGAGAAACTGCGTGGCAAAAAAGGGATTACCCTGGGTTTTCTGATACACCAATTCTGTTAAAGGCTGTGCTAAGACTGTTGCAGAAGTGAGGGTATCTGCTACTAGCTGATTTAAACTGCTTTCAGACAGTGGTTTTAACGTGATGGTGTTTACTATTGCTCCCGCTTTTACCACTTCTTCCAGTGTCAGCATCAATGGATGTGCTGCAAATACTTCATTATCGCGATAGGCTCCAATCACCAGCAAATAACCCGCTGGCGATTCGCCTATGAGCAACGGCATTAACTTCAGCGATGCTAAATCTGCCCACTGCAAATCATCCAGAAACATTACTAATGGATGTTCTGCTGTGGTGAAGACTTGAATAAATTTCTGGAATAGTAAGTTAAATCGATTTTGGGCCGCAGTTCCTGATAGTTCTGTTGCTGGTGGCTGAACTCCGATGATGCGTTCCAGTTCTGGAATTACATCGATTAGGACTTGGGCATTTTCTCCCAAGGCTTCGAGAATTTTAGTTTTCCAGGTTTGCAGTTGCAAATCCGATTCTGAAAACAACTGCGCCATCAAATCGCGAAATGCCTGCACAAAGGCAGAAAAGGGAATGTTGCGATTGAATTGGTCAAATTTGCCTTTGATGAAATAGCCCCGCTGCCGGACAATTGGCTTATGGACTTCGTTAACTACTGCGGTTTTACCAATGCCAGAAAATCCCGCTACTAACATCAATTCGGATGTGCCATTGGCAACGCGGTCAAAAGCGTTTAAGAGAGTTTGAACTTCCGTTTCGCGACCATAAAGTTTTTCGGGAATTAAGAAGCGATCGCACAGATCCCGCTTTCCAATCTCAAAGGGTTCAATCGATCCTGTTTCTTGCCATTGCTCCAGACAAGTTTGTAAATCATACTTTAAACCTAAAGCACTCTGATAGCGATCTTCGGCATTCTTTGCCATCAATTTTATTACAATACTCGCGATCGCCGATGGCAAATTGAATTTACTGAGGGATGGTGGTTGCTTCGCGATGTGACAATGTACCAATTCCATCGGGTCATTGGATTGAAAGGGCAATTGTCCTGTTAAAAGTTCAAACAATGTCACGCCTAGTGCGTAAAAATCCGCTCGGTAATCAATACCTCGATTCATCCGCCCAGTTTGTTCCGGTGCTAGATATGCTAGTGTACCTTCTAACCCGTTGGGATTCTTAATTTCTTGGGTTTCCTTTGGCAATAATGAGGCAATGCTAAAGTCAATAAGTTTAATTTGTTTCGATTCGGGATGGATGAGAATATTGGCAGGTTTGATGTCTTTGTGGATGACGCGATGGTGGTGTAGAGCGTGGAGGATATTAGCAACTTGTAGGGCAATCTCTAACACTTCTGGTACTGAAAGCGCTACGCTGCGAGCATAGTCTCGCAGTGACATTCCGCCAAAGTCTTCCATCACCAGCGCATAGCTGTTGCCACAAGCTTCTAAGCTGTAAGGATGCACAATTCCAGGAATGTCAAGATTTTTAGCGATCGCGTACTGATTGCGAAACTGCAACAGCTCTTTGAAGCTAGGATAGTCTTGGTGCAGAATCTTGATTACTACAGAACGCGGTTCACACTCTGAAGTCACTTTTTCTGTCACCGCGCGATAAACCACTGTTTGGGAGCCACTATAAACTTGCTCCATCAGACAGTAACCAGGAATTGTAAAGTTTAAATCTGCTTTTGCTGCCATATTGAATGCTAGAAAAGATTTTTTTCACTGCTCAATAAACGATTAAAGTAGTGGCAATATTGCATAGCTTAACCTAGTATTCTTTTTATGTATATCTTGAACATCTTTTACTTACAATATAACTGTATATCTTTTTAGTAATTTTTAACAAACCCAGCAAGAAAGCGATCGCCTCTCCTGAAACTTCAGGAAACCGTGCGGAACGATGCGACTTAGTTGCCTGCGCGATCGCTCTTTGCCAGCAACTTCAAGATTGCAAATCTTATTGATTTAACTATCCTATAATATTAAGTCTGTATCCCCTGCTACCACTTGTCCTGCGGCATAGAAGTAGGATAGAGCATCCAAATTAACTCAGACTATCTCTTGCCTCAGACCTCTACTAGCGATTATCTTTAAGTATGGGGCAGCTAATTTCAGCTAATTATAGGTGAAGTAGCCGCTCACCAGGAGCCGAGTAGGGCCTGGGGTTGGGGGCAAATATTAGACTAATATTGCCACCATTTGCCGAGATTGGGGCATCTCCAGCAGATAACCGCAAGACTTAGGCCGATAATCCGTAAGCTCGCAACTATTGATGTTGCCATTGGCAAGACCTGCTAAGCTCAGGCGTTTTTCCTGGGAATGTTTCAGCTCGGCGTTCGAGTACCCCAGAATCAAGCTAGTATGTCCGGGAGCGCGTCAGCGTGCCTGGTGTTCTGTTAATTAGAACCACAAGCCCTCTATGGATTTAGGAGAAGGTGGCAGTAAGCCCAGAAGCACAAGAATACAGGAGGTTTTTGCACAGACGCGAACCGCGTTTAGATGGCAAGAACTCCTGAGAATTTTCGTTTGTGCTTCTGTTGAATATTCATCACTGATAGGAAAACAGCCGAACCTTCGGTTTTCACTGCAACAATATGCAGTGATGGGAGGTGACAGTAGCTAAACAAAACCCTAAACCGCTTGATAGTCAGGAATGCGGTAGGGATGCCCCTAGGAAAACCCTAGACTCTTGATTGTCTAAGGCGGCAATAGTAATCAAAAAAATTTGGGATTTTGGGAATTAGCAATTGGCTTGAGGGAGCCTTTAATTGTGATTATTTTAAGAGTTGCCAGAATTGAGTTTTTAGGTAGTGATAAATAGTAGTTGTTAAGCCTTGAATAGTTTAACTCAATCATCAAAACCGCAACTGGTTGCGAAGAAATCTGCAATCTCTTAAAAGTCGAAACTTAAAACTTCCCTTTAACCTAAGCAAATCCGAAATCATTCTACCGAAAATGGAGCTGCGCCAATATGGTGCTGCTTAGCATTAACAACTTTTCTATTTCTTTCTTTTGAACCAACTGCTGACAATTTCGGCTCGCTAACTTTTTTCTGTAACGCCGCCTTCTAGGCGGTTAGAATACCGCCTAGAAGGCGGCGTTACGTAACTAATGCGTAAGTCCTACAGAAATTTGCGGACAGCCGAGAATATCCACACATTCAGGAAAACTACTCAACTTTTTTATGAATTCCACTGAGCTTTTAAGCACCAATGAATTGTTAGAACGACATAGACAAGGGGAAAGAGATTTTAGAGGGGCTAACCTGATTGCCGCTAATCTAGGTGAAGCCAATCTGAATCGGACAAATCTGAGTAACGCAAATTTGAGAGGGGCTAACTTAACAAGAACCAAACTAATCGGAGCAAATTTAAATGGAGCAGACTTAAGCGGAGCTAATTTATCTAAGGCTAAACTGATTGAAATCAATCTCGGCGGAGCTAGTTTAACTAGAACTATCTTATTAGGAGCAGACCTAAGTGGAGCCAACCTCAGCGGAGCTATTTTTTCTCAGACTGATTTAAGTAAAGCGGTTTTGATTGGAGCGAGTCTGGTTGGAGCTTGTTTGCTAAATGGGTCAAAGTTAGTGGAAGCTAACTTGAGTGGGGCAACTCTGAGCCGAGCGACTGCCAATGGAGTTGATTTAAGTAGAGCAAATTTGATTAGAGCGATTTTGAGCGAAGTAGACTTGAGCGGGGCAAATTTGAGTGGGGCAACTCTAATTCGAGCTTACGCCAATCGTGGGAATCTTAGCGGCGCTAATTTGCACTCCTCAAACTTGAGCGAGGCAAGTTTTCGGGAGGCAAATTTGTGTGTTGCTAACTTAAGTGGAGCTGATTTGCAAGGAACTGACTTGAGCGGAGCTAATCTGAACGGTGCTAATTTAAGTGGTGCTGACTTGCAAGGCGCTAATTTAAGGGGAGCTAATCTGAATGGGGCAATTCTACACAAAGCTGATTTAAGGGCGGCTGAGTTGAATAAGGCCAATTTGCGGGGTGCTAACTTGAGTGGGGCTAATTTGTCAGGTGCTAGCTTGCTGGAAGCTGATTTGCGAGGAGCTAATCTGTGTGATGCCAATCTGTCGGGTACCGGTTTGTTGTTGACATTGCTGGCGGGAGCAGACTTGACTGGGGCCAATTTATCTGAAGCCAATTTAATCGGGGCTACCTTGAATGTTGGCAATTTGAATGAGGCTTGTTTGGGCGGCGCGATTCTACCCAATGGGGCGACTCACGGTTAAGAGGAGATGGGAGGATAGGGGAGATGGGGGAGATAGGGAGGTAAATCCCCCATTCTCCCCAATTAGCCATTAGCCATTAGCCATTAGCCATTAGCCATTAGCCATTAGCCATTAGCCATTAGCCATTAGCCATTACCAATTACCCAAAAAGTATTGACAATCTTTTGAGGCGGTGATACTATTAAAAGGTTTGAGACTTTATAGGGTGGAGGTGAAACCCGCAGAATGAAACAATTGGGAACCCATCTGGTCGTTGACGCTTGGCAGTCTCCTGGAGACCTTCTCAACGATCCTGAACGTATCCGCCGCGCTTTACTTGATGCGATCGTAGCAGGTGAAGCAACGCTAATCGATATGTGCGTACACCAGTTTAGCCCTCACGGAGTAACTGCTACGGTTACTTTAGCAGAGTCGCACATTGCCATCCATACTTGGCCTGAGTACGGTTATTTTGCCGCAGATTTATTCTTCTGTGGACGTGGCAACCCTCAAAGGGCAATGAAGGTTTTACAAACGGCTCTGCAAGCTAAAGAGGTAAGGCTCAGCGAGTTTAAGCGCGGTTTTGATCCAGGGGTGGGCATCCTAGATTCTGCTTCTTCAGAGCAGTATGCGCCTTGTCTCGTAGAGACAAGTGCCGCCAGAGGATGAAGAGCCAGGTAGCGTAATTCTAACAATTTTATGCTAAGTTTCGTTTGAAAATCCCACAGCTAGAGCTGTGGGATTCTTGTTTTTAGCGATGTTTTCTTCCTTTGGTCTATCGCTTCATTAACAGCGGACGCACAACCCAATAGCCTGCACCGAAAGCAGCTACGACGATAAGAAAAATGGCGGCGGCTAACCATAAGCCACTGATTTCGGAGCCTTTTTTGGGCTGAGTGCGAAGGCGATAGGGGCGTTCGGGCTGTTCTGTATATAATTTTTCGCTCAGGTGTGGTGCTGTTGGTTCAGATTCGGGAAAGGGGAAAGGAAGTTCTAGGGAAGAGGGAGCGGGGATTGGCTCTGGAATTGAATTGCTAATGTGTAGGGGTGCAGGGTTAGGGCGTGGAGGTTCTGGGTTGAAATTTACTCGGACAGGAGGCATCTGAGGCATCCCTATCTGGCTGACTGCTTGGGCGGAGTTGACGGCTTGTTGTAGCTGAAGAGCTGCATGAACTACTGTTTCTACTTCTCGCCGCAGTTGTTGATTTTGCTGTACTAATTGCTGGTTATGGGTTTTGAGGGATTCCAGCATTGCTTGAGCTGCTTGCAATTCGGCGGCGACTTCGCGGTAGAGGGAAATGGGAACTGAGGGAGAGTAAGTATTAGGGGCAGCAGGGCCAGATAGGGTAATATTTTGCATAGGTAGATGGGTATTGAGGGGGAATGTTTTTAGTTTAGCCTTTGAATGCTGTCAATTAGAAGAATTTGCGGTAAAGTAGTCAAGTTATTTGGTAAAGATATTTTTAGAAATTGGCAGTCAATGACGATGAACATTTCCCCAATACAGCAGAATTTGTCAACGGAGTCAAGCACCCAGGAAATGAAATATGGCGAGCGCGAGATTTTGGAGGGGGAGTTAATTACGTTCCCTAATCCGCGAGTGGGGCGGCGCTACGATATTAATATTACTTTGCCGGAGTTTACTTGTAAGTGTCCGTTTTCTGGCTATCCAGATTTTGCCACGATTTATGTGAGCTATGTGCCGGATGAGCGGGTGGTGGAGTTGAAGGCGCTAAAGCTTTATATTAACAGTTATCGCGATCGCTACATTTCCCACGAGGAGTCTGTGAATCAAATTTTAGATGATTTTGTGGCGGCCTGTGAACCTTTGGAGGTGACGGTTAAGGGCGATTTTTTGCCACGCGGGAATGTGCATACTGTAATTGAGGTGCGGCATCATAAGATGCTAGAGTCGATTACGCAAACGATCTAATGTTTTTGGTTTATTAGTACGTGCTTTTGACCTCTGTAAAGCATCTAGAAGACGTACTGCATTTTCTTGAGATTGGAACAAATAAACTGTTTCCATAATACTGTTAAGTTCCGCTGTAGGAATTACGGATACACTCTCGCACCCTTCACGAGTAATAGCGATAGGTTCCCGACTGGAAATTACCTCATCATAAACTTTGTCGAAATTATTGCAAGCTTCTGTATAGGTTTTATGGTTCTGCATTGTTAACACTCTCATAGCTCTATGATTAATTATGCCATCTGACGAGATTAGACGGCTAGTGCTGCACCCGCCTAAGTTGAAAATAAGGCGGGTGTAGTAGTTACAATTAGTTTTGACTGGCGAGAGTTGTAGGCGCAATCGCACCATCTTTGTCTCCTTCTCCCAGTTTATCTAAAATCTCCACAATCTCTCTTTCAAAAGTAACTTGAGCGCGATTTGTACGCCCTCCAATATAAACACGATTGCCCTTTTGTAATGCCCAAATCTGGGAGTGAGATACATAACTCATCATCACGCTTAACATTAGTAAACCAAAGCCAGTATAAACCAAAGGAATCCCCGGATCGGCTTTAATTTGCAACCCTGTACTACCAATAACTTCGTCAATAGTTAACATCACTCCGTTAACTTCTGTGGCGGTTCCCGCACGTACAGTAGTTAATAATTTGCCATCAGAACCATAAATTAGCAGAGTTCCTTGTAAGTCTTTTGCTAACATTGAAACTCCTTCACTCAAATCAGGTTTTGTAGGAATCCAAGTTCCCCAAATTCGCCCTTTTCCCTGAGTATCTAACTGAGCCATTGGTAGTTGTAAAACGGGGCTTTTATTGATGCGTACTCGCACTCCAGCAATTCCCCAATCTGCTTGATAAATAGTGACTCCGCGATATCTCAGCGGTTTATTAACATAAATTGTTTGTTTGTCAACTTCTTTGCCTTCTTCATCCAAAACTGAGAGGTCAGAATAAAATTGATCGATATTCCCATCTGGTGTATAATCTATCCAGAAGCGATTCACCCGCAAGCCCCAATCTTTAGGTATTTGAGGTTCGGCCCAAGGCCCTGCATCGGTAATATTTTTAATCTGAAATATCTGACCGCTGGGTACTAATTCTTGACCGATAAATCCTGTCATCGTTCCCCAAATTGCACCAGCTAAAATAATTAACATACTGGCGTGAACGATAATCGGCCCAATCTTTCCAACTATGCCCTTCCTAGCATAAAGTGTATCGCCTTCTCGAAATACGCGATAGCTACGTTTTTGCAATAGTTCTTCTAGGGAATTTAAGGAAGATGTTTCTAATTCTGCGCTCAAAGCTAGCTTTTCAAACTGTCGAGGTTCTTCGTAAAATTTCCAGCGACGGGCGGCTTTTAAGGCGGGAAATTGTCGAGTAAATGTACAGGCGGTTAAGCTGGTTCCAAATAAAATTAGGATTGACAAAAACCACCAAGTACGGTAAACATGATCTAAGCCGATAATCAGCAAAACTTTCCAGGTTAGGAAACCAAATAAGGCAGGATGTTCTGGATAGTTGGCTTGGTAAAATTGAACTGATTGACCTTGTTCAACGATGGTACCGGTGATGCTGAAAATTGCGATCGCTAGTAGTAAGATAATTGCCAATCGTAAATCGGCTAGCACTGGCAATAATTCTCGACGGAAAAATAGCTGAGGAGTGTTTGCCCAGTTTGAAAGTTTAGATAGAAATATATCTTTTGATGTCATGGTAATTGGTAATTGGTAATTGGTAATTGGTAATGGCTAATTGGTAATGGCTAATGGCTAATGGCTAATGGCTAATTACCAATCCTGCCCATCTCTTTCTCTTTCCCTAGTCCCTAGCCCCTAGCCCCTAGTCCCTTCTTTGGTAATTGGTAATTCGATTGAAGAGTAAATTAAGTAATAGGTGCTAACCGTAATAGTAGAGAGAAAACGCCAAAGCCGACTAATAATACTCCGCTAACTGGGGTAATCCAGCTAGACCATCGGCGTAATTCTAGCAGCTTTTTAATACTAGCAGTAAAAGTGCCTGCTAATATCAGCGGTGCAACATAGCCAGCGGTGTAGGATAGCAATAAAACTCCACCTAAAATTGTATCTCCTGTGGTAGAAATCCACGCTAGTAATGTAGCTAAAACTGGCGTACTACAGGGAGAAGCTACCAAACCGAAGGTTAAGCCTAATAAATACGAGCGTACACCTGCTGGCAAGTCTTTAGCAATCCAACCCGCAGCATCAAATGATGGCAATTGTAAAGGCAAAGCTTCCAGTAAATTCAGTCCCATTAAGATGGCAAGGATGCTGACAATAATCGGCAAGCCGATCCCGATTTGACCGTAGACTTTTCCGGCAAATGATGCTATAATACCTAAGCCTGCAAGGGTGGTTGCTAATCCCAAGGAAAACCAAGTAGACTGGGCAGCAGCTTGAATGCGGCTTTTAGCTTCATATCCGCCGATGTAGCCAATGGTAATTGGCAACATGGAAAGCGTACAGGGAGTTAAGCTGGTAAGCAATCCTGCAAGAAATATGACTCCGATGCTGACGCTGCTAATATGTGTCAGTTGAGTTTTAACTAAAGCGTTAGCAAATTGTGCTATTTCGTAAAGTTGGGTTTGCAGGGTTTCAATCATCGGACTTGGTGCTGTTCTGAATCTGTATAAAATTGTAACGGATACTAAGTCATTTGATTTTAGATTTTCAATTTAGAATTTCTGCCGATCGTTGATTCCAATATCCAATATGTAAAATCCCCTATCTTCTTACGTAATGCCGCTTTCTACGGAGTAAAGATACTTCTGGGACGGAGCGTTACAAACAATTACGCATAAGTCCTATAAATAGAGTATAAGTGATGTCGATCACTGATGCTGTTAACCCACATCACACTGAGTAGTCGATCGCAATCGCTGAACAATCGCATGATTGTCACAATCTGTCAAGACTCCCATCACACAGCACTTTCGAGAAATAAATTACATTAAAAAGTGTTAATATATTATCTAACCTCCAATTAGCCACGCTTGAGGAATTCTGCGATGTTGTATCAACCTATTTTCGGCGATCGCGCCCTGAGCGAATCCTTATACCGCACCTTAATCAATCGCTTCCACGACTCTTTGAGCCTTTCAGCACAAGCCCTATTAAATGAGTGTATTCTAGGTTTTGCCCCCAGTCCCGATGGAGTCAAAACCTTTTTTATTGTCGCCCCCTCCCTTGGGGTTGCAGAGGAACTAATCGAAGAAATCGACAGCCTTGTGAACCGAGTTGCTACACTCATGGCAGGAGTAGGACTATTAGCAATTTGCCTAAATCCATCTGAAAATCAGGGACAGCAACCCAGCGATACAAAAGACATAGGGAAATTTCCCCCAGAGTATATGGCCTGTAAATTCTTTTCTATCCCTTTTGAATATGAAATGGCTGATGTTTAAATTTTAACGGCTAATCGCTAACTACTATGAATAATAAGTAATTAGCAATTAACTATTATCGCTGATACTTTTCAAACAAAGGTTGTAGTTGAAAAGTGGATAGCGGTTTACCATAGGGTGCTTGTACCTGAGCTTTGTTAGTTTGTGCATCTGCTGCTAAAGCTGCTTTTGGAGTCAAGATATATCGACCCTGATAAGTCCTGGTATCGGCAGTTAAGCGAAATTCCAAATCTCGGTTATAAGTGCCCTTGGTATATTGAAGATGCAATCGAGTAATAAAAGCTCGTTCCTGGTTCATCCCCAATTCTTTTAACTCTTGGGCATTTAAAGGTGATGTACTGCAAGGATCGCAGGAACCTGTATCCCAAGCGTATTCTGTCACTACATTTTCACGACCAACTGCTTTAATAGTGGTCGTCAATAAACCTTTATAAAATTCCCCAAATTTGGATTCTATTTCTTCAGGAACAGCGAAGTTACTGGGAATCATTACATTAGTATAATTCCTGGCTTCAGCTCTACCTTTGTCGCTCAGAAAATAAACAATGATATCTTGAGTACCTTCGGAGTTGATTTTTCCTAACTGAAATGGTAGCATAATTTGGTTGGAATTTGCCACTGTAAATTGTAAGGGACGCAAGTTTTGGAAGCCGAGTCTTTGCTGTTCTTTAAAATTGATCCGAACGACAAAAAAGTAGAGTTTTTGGTCGATATAGGGTTTGAGATAACGAGCAGCATTATTAGGAAGTCGATACTTATTTTGCCTCAGCCAAGTTTCCAAAGCATTGGACTCAGTTGCACTCAGAATCACAACGTCATACTCGCCGACAGTAAAGCGTTCAACAACTGTTACGGGTGCTCGATCTCTTTTGGTTTCAGCTTCGCTTCTGGGTGCGCCAGCGGGTGCATTCTGCCTAAAGTCTTGATATCGAACTAGCCGAGGTGCGGTAAAATCATCTAAGCGTTGAAATAGCTTAGCGTCTATGACTTTGACATCTTGCTTTTTCAGGACTATTGGCACTGGCAAAACCAGAGCAAATTCTTTGGGATCGCCTTTGTAATCAAAGGCTAGACTATAAGTAGTAGTGTTATTTTGATGGGCGATTGCAACTTCAGAACGGTTGTTAAATAACTGTGCATCGACTTTGGCGACAAAGAAACCGCAAAAAGCTAAAACACTTCTGGCATTCACGGATAGTAAAGCCAGAAGTACGGTTAAACTTAAAGATAAATTTCGTAAACTTTTAGACATTTCTCAATTCTCCTCCCAGACTTATATGAACAACAGCTTACCACACCCAAGCTCACTTTTTGCTTTATTAAGCCAAACAAACATCTACCCAAGACGCTCAAGCTTACCCTCAAAGCAGTTGCGATAAAATCTCAACTTATAAATAGAAATAAGAATATAAAATGTCGATCGTCTAAGCCAACTATTTCACAGAAAAAATATTTAACTTATGTTTAAATTATTTACAAAATTCCTAGCATTTATTATCCAAAATTTGGAAGAGTACATCATTGAAAACAGTCCTGTGAATGATGAGATTCTGCGACAGATTTTCGGGATCTATACCTTGATTAATCGCCTCAATTTGACCTTAGATAAATTCGTAGATGTTCTTGAAATCTGGCAAAGAGATTTTTATCATGGCGCTGCGTGGTCAGGTTCCCACTTTTGCATTAGTAACATACATAATTTAATGGTACTAATAAATAACGATCTGCGCCATCTTATCGATCTTATTTGCAGTCACAATTCCCCCTCAAATCCCGAACTAAAGAACTTACTAAATTATCAATTTCGCGGCGATCCATACTGCTCAAAAGTCGATGTTTTTGACATCTGGATGCGAATCATTAACCGAAATGCCAACGATCGTTTTTGTGGTTGGATTAGCCACTATAGCGACACCGAAGGCAAAATACTTGATGTTTATGGTAAAACTAATTATTTTCTTCCTTTAGTAGAGCGAGTGACACTTTTTATTCCTAATTATAGTTTGTTGTTACTAGAAGTAAAAGAAACCTCTAGCCTAGACAAGTTATCTCAAAGTCAATGGGCAAAAGATATTAATATTTACGGTCAAACATTACCTGAATGGCAAGGTTATGCACTGAAATTATTGCCAGAATTTCCCCAAAAATTTCCGATTGAAATGGAAGGATATACTAGCTTGAAAGATAATCACTATGCCTTGATGATTGAAGTTCCCAGGCAAGAGGAGATAGTGACAAATATTATTGCATCTATCAAGAAAGATATTGCAGCTTTTCATCAGCCATGCAGGAAATTTAAAGATACTCTCCAGATAGCTGTTCAAGATCGCATTGAGATTATTTTCTGAATCAATCTGGATAATTGGTATTAAATTATTCCCACCTTAAACTTGCTCGACATACCGTTTTAACTCCCTCGCCATCCGTTCCATTCCTCGCTGTTCATCCTCTCGAATAAAAGGCAAAAATACACGAGTTAATAACCCCGAAAAATTTTCCCGGTGAATATATCTCGTCCTACCAATACCAATCTCTTCTAACTCAAACATATTTTCACTGCGAAAGCCAGGAATTACAGACACCCATCCCAAAGTGACATCTGGCTGCACCAATGTCACCAAAGGTTGAAATTCTGTCTCTTCCTCCGCATAATTCCGCAATAGCGACAACATTACCTCTTGGCCATGCTTAAATGGCATAGAGGGATCGCGGTCAAATAAAAAACTGTTCCATTTGTTCCAATTTTTCTTGTCAAACAGCACCCGCCAAACCTTTTGCCTGGAAGCATAAATTTCAATTTCTGTATGGAGACTTGGCATAGCTGCCTCTGCACTGTTTTGTGCGACTGGTTACAATCTCAAGTATTTCATTACTCTAGGCTAAGGTTAATTTTAGATTTGAAATTGGCAATTCAATCTAAAATCTAAAATTTGAAATCAAAAATCCCCAATTCAGGCATTATGGTAGTACTAACACCCAACCCCAGCTTTAGTTTAACGATTCGGATTGAACTTCCCAACCGCGCCGGGATGTTGGCTGGCGTGACGCAGGCGATCGCATCTGTAGGCGGTAATTTGGGTCAAATCGACTTAATTGAGCAAAACCGCAACACTTCCATCCGCGAAATCAACGTTGATGCCTCCAGTACAGAGCACAATGAGGAAATTATTGATGCCGTCAAAGCACTGCCAGAAATTAAAGTGCTCAACATCTACGATCGCACCTTCAACCTTCATCGCGGCGGCAAAATCACTATTGAAAGCAAAATCCCTCTCAAATCCCAATCGGATCTAGCGATGGCTTACACGCCTGGGGTGGGCCGGATTTGTAATGCGATCGCGCAAGATCCCGAACAAGTTTACAACCTTACCATTAAACAAAATACCGTTGCGATCGTCACTGACGGTAGCGCCGTTTTAGGGTTAGGCAACCTCGGCCCCGCCGCCGCCATGCCAGTCATGGAAGGCAAAGCTATGCTATTTAAAGAATTTGCTGGGATTGACGCATTTCCTATTTGTTTGGCCACCCAAGATACCGACGAAATTATCCGCACAGTCCAGAATATTGCTCCAGTTTTTGGCGGCGTTAACCTCGAAGATATTGCCGCACCTCGCTGTTTTGAAATCGAGGCTAAACTGCGGGAAACTTTAGATATTCCCGTATTTCACGACGACCAACACGGCACTGCTATTGTGAGTTTAGCAGCATTAATCAATGCCTTAAAAATCGTCAATAAATCAATGGATCAAATTCGGATTGTAATTAACGGTGCCGGTGCCGCCGGAGTTGCGATCGCGCGTCTGCTACGAAAAGCGGGAGCGAAAACTATTGTTATGTGTGATTCCAAAGGCATCCTCTCCAAAAACCGCACTGATTTAAACGCAGAGAAACTAGAATTTGCTGTTGAAAAATCTGGTTCTTTAGCAGGCGCAATCATCGGTACTGATGTGTTTTTAGGCGTGAGTGCCCCTGGAGTTCTTACCCCAGAAATGGTACGTTCAATGGCAAAAGATCGGATCGTGTTTGCGATGGCAAATCCTATTCCAGAAATCCAGCCAGAACTTGTAGTTAATGACGTAGCAGTAATGGCAACTGGACGCAGCGATTACCCCAATCAAATTAACAATGTTTTGGCATTTCCCGGTGTATTTCGCGGCGCTTTAGACTGTCGCGCTTCTACTATTACTACCACGATGTATTTAGAAGCTGCTCAGGCGATCGCATCTTTAGTCCTGCCTTCTGACCTTGACAAAGAACACATTATTCCCTCTGTATTTGACAAGCGAGTAGTGAATGCTGTTGCCGGTGCCGTGCAATTAGCGGCCCGTAATGAAGGCATTGCTCGTAGTTAATTAGACTTACATCATAAAGATCGTAACGCCGCCCTCCGGGCGGTTCCTTTACCGCCCAGAGGGCGGCGTTACGTGGGTAATCAATTTCCAATCATCCGTCTTAATCTACCTGTATTTGCGATCAAAAATCCCTTTTCACATAAACGCGATCGCACCTTTTCGTCTCCACGCCCGTACTAGGCAGATACCCATTACTTTCATACAATTTAACAGCTTCCTTCAAAACACTAGCCGTTTCAATCCAAATTTCTTTAAAACCACGCTCTGCGATCGCACTCTCCAACTTTCCCAGTAAAAATCTCCCCAAACCTTGCCCTCTCACCTCTGGTAAAAGATACATTTTGCGAATTTCTACAGCATTATTCCCTCTTTTAATCGGATAATAAGCAGCCGTCCCCACTAATCGATCCTGCTTTTCAACTACCCAGAATTCTCCACCCACTACATGATAAAATATTTCTACCTCATAGACATCTCGATCTGCGCCATAGGGTTCGCAAGTCAAACCGTATTCTGCTAAAATATCCTTAATTAAGTGAAAAGCTGAAGCCCGATCTCGTTGTTCCCAGGTACGAATTAAAAAGTCTTTATATTCAATCTCCACTTGTTTCTTACCTCTAGCTGTGAATTCTTGGTTCCGAGTACAAATTTGCCAGCAAATCGCTCTCAATAGATGCTAAAATCTCAACCCTAGCCGTCACAATTTCGCTATCAAAATAAGTAGTTGCTAACACCCAATATACACCGTAGTGACGCGCCTCTGAAGCCATCAAACCCCGATAAAATTTTGCTAATTCTGCATCCTGACAGCAATTTGCTAGCAATCCGAGCCTTTCATGGCTCCGTGCTTCTATTAAACCAGAAACCAGCAAAGAATCCAATAACCTCTCTGGTTCCTCCCTACGAATTTTAGCTGTTAAACCAGCAGCATAGGGAGGTGCTGACAACGGGGCCAAGGGAATCCCGCGACGCTCTAACCATTGATTTACCTGCTCGAAATGCTCTAATTCTTCGCGCGCGATCGCAGTTAGCATCCGCACTAATTTTGTGTGGGAAGGGTAGCGAAACATTAAATTTAACGCTACACCCGCTGCTTTGCGTTCGCAGTGGGAATGGTCTAGTAGAATTATATCTAAGTTCGCGATCGCTTGTTCGACCCACTCTTTAGAAGTTGGTTGCTTCAGAAATTTGATAGTTGGTAGTATTGAATTTAACATTGGTAATTGTTAATTGTTAACTGTTAACTGTTAACTGTTAACTGTTAACTGTTAACTGTTATAGCAACCGCCAGGGCGATTAGGGCAAGTACAACTGTTACCTTTAGTCTTGAATCCTTTACAGAGTAACCTCTTCCCTCTTCCCTAGCCCTGAGCATCGTAGCCCCTAGCCCCTAGCCCCTAGCTATACGTGGGGGCTACGATAACTATCTATAACTATAAGTTACAATTTTTTGGCGGCGAGCGCCCACTCTACGCCTCTGTTTCTACTTAGCTTTCGCTAACAATTCTACAAACACCCCATACATATCTTTAGCAAACTTTTTGGGATTCCATAATGGTGCTAAAGTTTGCGGTTTCTTGGACTCCCTCAACTGTTCTTTAACTGCGTTTCTTAAATCCAGATTATTACCCAATTTTACACCCCATTCTGTGTACTCTTCCCAACTCCAAGAAATACCTGTTTCCATCTTCAAAGCCTGCATAAATGAATAGCCCATCCTCGATAAAAATTGCTCGCCTACCCGCGTCACCACAGGCAAATTAAACCATAATGCTTCTAACGTATGAGTCCCGCCATTGTAAGGATAAGAATCCAGAAAAACATCTGCTAGTAAATATATTAGCCTGTGTTCTTCCTCCGTAGGAACTCGTGGCAAAAATTTGATTCGGTGTTTCCCAATTCCCTCAGCTTCGCAAGCTTGGTGATACGCTGACTGAAATACTTCGATATCGCCTATGGCTTTATGAAGTAAAACACTATTTGGCACTTGTTTCAGAATAGCAACCTGTGCTTTCACTAACTCGCGGTTGAATTTTCTACCGGGAGAAACGCATAGATAAACTACTTGTTCTAATCCAATTCGATGCGACTTTCTTAAATCAATTGTATCTGCAACTAACCTTTTAAAACCTCCAACGGCTGCAAAGGAATCTGGCATTCTAATTAGTTGTTCTTGGTAATATTTTTCTCTCCCGTCTGGGTGAGTGTGCCAATCGCAAAGAAAGTAATTTGTACTAGATATATAGGGAGCGTCAAAACCTAACCAAGAAATGCAAACTGGGGCGGGTTTTCGATATAAAATATCGCAGTGAATGGGAACGCTTAGAGAATCTAAATCTACCAGTATATCCAATTGGTCTTGCTGAATTTCATTGATAATTTCTCCAGCATTGGCAAGTCCATTAGGAAACGTTTTAGGATAACTTAATTTAGCTACACTATCAACAAAGTTTTGGGTATGATCGTCAGCATCAAGCCTTTCTGTTGCGTACAAATAAACATTAGGCGTGAGCTTACACAACTCGCGAATGATGTCAGCACTGCACCAGCCGACGGAATGGCGATTGAAGTGATTTGAGATGAAGCCTATTTTCAACTTACTTTCATTGCTTCTCTGCTGAAAACTGGACTGGGAAATTTTAGGGTAATTTGGCTTGACAACTTGCTCGATATATTGTTTAGAAATTAAACGATAGAAATTAGAATTAGCCTCTAAATCATCTCGCAAGTAAGGGGTACTAAATAAAAGATTAGCGTAGAGAGCTTTAATTTCAACATTGCTAAAGTTCTTGACTTGATATAGATAAGACTCTAGCTCTAAAAATCTATCCTTAGCAATTTGATTTAATCCCGATACCTGATAAGTGCTAATATAGTAAATGGCGGTCATTATTTTGTCAATTTCGCCGCACATTTCACTATATTTGCTAACAGCTTGACGGGCTGCTTCTAAATTGGTAGCATCTCGGAGAATGCCGCACAAATGCTGATGAGCGATGGTAAAATCTGGTTTGATTTCTAAGGCTTTTTGGAGATACGGAACTGCCTCCTTTAACTTGCCTTGGTATCGGAGAACTATCCCTATTTGACAGTAAGCATCTACCGAGTCTGGTTTAATCGTAATTGCGCGTTTCCAAGTAGCGATAGCTTCGTCAAGTTTGCCTTGATTTGCTAGTTCATCGCCTCGATCTAAGTAAAATTCTATGCCGCCAAGTTGAGGATTAATTTTAATAGCTTTTTGCTGATAAGATTTAGCTTCCTCTGACTTCCCTTGCTGCTTCAAAGCATTACCGAGATTCCAGTATGCGGCGGCTAAATCCGGTTTGAGTGCGATCGCTTTTTCGTAGTTGACGATCGCCTCGACAAAACGTCCTTGCTTGTAAAGCATACTGCCCAAATTAGCGTAAGCTTCAGCATAGTCGGGATTGAACGCCAGAGCCTCCGAGTAGAAGCGAATCGCCTCATCAATTTGACCTTGAGCCTGCTGGACATTTCCCATTGTCACATAGGCGGGTGCCCAATCCGGCTTCGCCTCCAGAGCTCGGCGGCAAAATGCGATCGCTTCTGTTAACTTCCCCTGAGCATAATATACTTCCGCAGCTTGAGTCAGCGCTTGAGCATCCTCTGGTTTGGTTTCCTGAGACGGGTTAATAGGATTGGAATTCATCGGGCAGCCTGTTTGTGCTATCAATATTAAAGTCTATGGTATTTTGCACCCTAACAGTTTTTGAGGCGACAACCTACTGATGAATTTATGACTGGCAAGCAACTGATACAGCAGAAACCGAAGCTCAACCTCAAACCCAATTTGCTCCTGGGTATATTTTTACTCACCTTAGCACTGCCCCTGCCCTTCGCTACCAATAGTCTAGCACAACAGCAGGCAGGGCAATATCAGCGGCGGATCTTTGATGCTGCTCTCTACTTTACTTTATATTTCGAGGGCGGCTTCAGCAACCATCCGGCGGATAAAGGCGGAAGGACTTACAGAGGCATTTTGCAAACGGAGTACGACGCTTACCGCTACAGTCGGGGACTCCCACCTCTAGACGTAGCCAGGATTTCAGAATCTGAACTCTTAGAAATTTATCAGAGTTACTGGAATAATAGCCGCGCCGGGAGTATGCACCCTGCATTAGCGATCGTTATGTTCGATACTGCGGTAAATTTCGGGATATCTAACTCTGTTACATTTCTTCAACAAGCTTTGGGACTTCCGCAGAGTGGCATTTTTGACGATCGCACTATGAAAGCCTTGGCATCTGCTAATAACAAGAATACTGCTTTTCAGGTCATCAATGAGCGAATTATTTACCGTTATAAACGGGTTCAAGAAGATCCGAGTCAAATGGCATTTTTTCGGGGATGGCTGAGTCGAGATTACAGTCTGTGGGGGTATGTGGAGAAGATTAAGAATTAAAGCTTGTGTTGGGTTGCGTTTATATAGCAACCGCCACGACGTTAGGACATTCTCGATCGCCCAAACCCTTTCTATTAAGTAGTCGGACATAAATAAACGCAGCCATGTCATTGCGAACGGAACGAAGTGAAGTGAAGCAATCGCAGGGTTTTGGGATTGCTTCGCTGGGCTCGCAATGACATTATTTATTTTTGTCCAACTACTTATTGCATTTTCCTCATGCCTTCTGCCTTCTGCCTTCTGCTATATGTCCGACTACTTATCAACTAATTAAAATTCCTCAAAATCCACTCAACTGCTACCGTTAAATCCGCTGCAATAAAATCCGGTTTAGTATGATGCTGATATTCCCCACTGAGCACACTTTCACCATACCCAGTTTGTACCAAAATCCCTTGACAACCAGCATTATGAGCCATATCAACATCAGTGGCTTTATCCCCCACCATAAAACTATTTTGCAAGTCTAAATCCTGTTCCCAGGCCGCTGCTACCAACATCCCAGTATTCGGTTTTCGCCAAGTAGTATAGCGAGTAAATTCTGGGTTGATTCCGCCTTCAGGTTGACTCAAATAAGGACAATAATAAAGAGCATCTAATTTTGCGCCTGCTTCTACTTCTAATAAATTACAGAGACGTTGATGGAGTGCTTCAACGTGACTAACTGGATAATAATCTCTGGCTGGGCCAGACTGGTTAGAAACTAGACAGCAAAATATTCCCCTGTCATTTAATCGACGTACTGCTTTAGCTACTCCCGGAATTAAGTTTAAATCTTCAATGCGATGAATATATCCAGCTTCAATATTTAAGACTCCATCGCGGTCAAGAAAAACGGCTTTTTTCATAATTAGTTATTATTGTTATAAACAAAATTAGATATTAGGTACGTAGTTGCGCTTCAGCGCTCTTTAAGATGCGCCCAAGTGCAACTACGTACCTTTGTTAACAGTTAACAGTTAACCGTTAACAGTTAACCGTTAACCGTTAACCTCCCCAAACTTTTTTGAGAACGTCTTGAGGTGAAATGTCAGCCATTTTACCCGTAGGTGATTTAATGCCAATAAAACGATCGCTTTTTGGCAACAACTTAGCTGGGTCAGTGGGGCCAAAAAGTGCGATCGTATAAGTCTGAACTGCTACAGATAAGTGCATCGGTGCACTATCAGTACATAGCATCAAATTAGCCGCTGCGATCGCAGCGGCCAACTTACCAATATCATCAGGCGCGATCGCCAAAACCTTCGGACAAGACTCCACTAATTTATCTACAAAAGCTGCATCCTCCGGCCCCTTAACCACCACCACAGGCAAATTTGGCTGTCGCTGTTGTAAATCTTGAATAATCTGCTGCCATTTGTCCACAGGGTAAATTTTATCAATCCCCTTAGACAAAGCCAACTGACTAGAACCGCCGTGAATCAAAACGTAACCGCTATCTTTAATCCCTAACCGTTGCTGTTCCGCCTCGGCCCACTGTATGTCTTGCTTAGGGACATTAATTGCCAGCGGCGGACAGGGCGTATTAATATCAAAGCCTTGGAGTAAATCGTGATACATTTCCGCAGCATACTGCTCAGTTTTCAGCGGTATCGCGTCTGTCAGGAAGATAGAACCGCCGCCAGCATAGCCAACTCGCTTGTTAATACCAGTCAACCACAGCAGGAGTCCTACACTCCAACGCTGTCCCAGGGAGATCGCAGCTTCGTATTCGCGATCGCGGATAATACCCAGCAAGTTTCCCCAGTCAGCTAAAGCATTGCTGTCTTTAAAATCAAATGGGATAACTTCTTTGACAGACTTGCAGACACGGTAGGCACCTTTGGCCCTTGGTTCCACGATCGCGTCAACCTGAGTATTCGGATAAAGTTGTTTTAAGCCATCCAGGGTAGGAAAAAACAAAATTTGATCGCCAATTCCACCAGGAACAAGGGCAACAATTCGCATATTAGTCACTTGAGCTTACCAACCGATTATTCTAAAGGAAGAAATACTTATCAAATCAGCATCATAGCTAACATAGGCACATCAAGGAGTAACCGTGCATTTATTAATTCCCGCCGCAGGCAGTGGCCGGCGGATGGGCAGCGATCGCAATAAGTTGCTGCTATCATTATTGGGCAAATCCTTACTGGCTTGGACTCTGGAAGTCGCTGAAGCCTCGGAACATATTACCTGGATTGGCATAATGGGCCAGCCAGCAGATTTTCCCGATTTTCAAGAAATCCTGGCCAATTCCCCTGTGACTAAACCAGTTCTGCTAATTCAGGGGGGTATCACTCGCCAAGAGTCAGTTTACAACGGTTTGCAGGCGCTTCCAGCCACAGCAGAACGAGTTTTGATTCACGACGGCGCAAGGTGTCTGGCCACGCCAGATTTGTTTAATTGCTGCGCTGAGGCGTTGTTTAAGTTTCCGGGTTTAATTGCGGCTGTCCCAGTTAAGGACACAATTAAAATTACTGATGAAACTGGCTTAGTTAAAGATACCCCCGATCGCAGTCAACTTTGGGCGGCCCAAACACCCCAAGGATTTGAGGTCAAATTATTAAAAGATTGTCACGCTAAAGGCCGCCAACAGGGATGGGAAGTCACAGACGACGCAGCTTTATTTGAAAAGTGCGGTTTGCCGGTACAAATTGTTCAGGGAGAGGAGACAAATTTGAAGGTGACAACGCCAATGGATTTAGCGATCGCAGAATTCATCCTACGCCAACGAGCACAGGCGAACCCTTAAGCGCATCCAAAAACGCAAACACCGCCGGTACTAACAGCGCATCTTTTAAAACAGCCACCGCAATTACCCTTTCCAGCGGAACTGGCAAACTGTACACCTGTACCCCTTCCGGTATCGGTTCAGCGGCCAAACGTGGGAGAATTGCTACACCCAAACCTTGGACAACCATGCTGAGAATTGTTGAGTCTTCGCTAAGTTCGTAAGCGACATCTACAGGGAAATCCGCAGCAGTTAAGTAATTGCGAATTGGCCAAGAACAGCTAAAGTCCGGTGGTTCTAAAATTAATGGGAAACTAGCTAAATCTTCCCAGGTAAATTTATTACCTTTTAATTTGGCATTCGGCGGTAGCAATACAATATATTCATCGCGCAAAATTTCCCTGGTTTCAAATTCATCGCAAGTGGGAATAGTAACGATACCAATATCTGCGCGGCGCGATCGCAAAGCTTGTTCCACACCCTGGGTATGGGGAATTTCCGTAATGCTAACCGCAATTTTGGGGAAGCGGCGGCGAAAATTGGCAATCACTCCGGGGAGTACGTGAGTCGCCACGCTACGAAAAGACGCAATTCGCACTAATCCCCCCTGCAAACCTCTTTCTAGGGAAGCTTCTTTGACCATCATCTCTAAGGATTGCAGAATTTCGCGACCGTGAGCGAGAATTCTTTCTCCTACGGGAGTTAAATGAGCACCGTGACGGCCTCGGTGGAATAGGGGCACGCCTAATTCTTCTTCTAAACTCGCGATCGCATGACTGACTGCTGACTGTGACAATTCTAGAGACAAAGCAGCATCACTAAAATTGCAGCAGTCGGCCACCGCAACCAAGGCGTGTAACTGCGAGATTTTCATTTTGCGCGTATTAATTTCTTTCATCTACTTTGTGTCAGTTTTGCCTAGATTATGACTTACGCATTACTTACGTAACGCCGCCCTCTGGGCGGTTCATTTACCGCCCAGAGGGCGGCGTTACAAATAGTTTTACGTAAGTCCTACTAGATTGCGATCGAGGGAGGACTGGGGATTGGAAAATCTATCTATCTATTTTATTCATATAAGCTATTCAAGCCATGCTTTGAATATATATTTATAACTTGTTAAAGTGATTTTAACAGAGAAAACAACTAATACAGTCTCACAGTTGAGGAGTGCTGCTATGCAAACATCTCAGAAGTGGCTAGACCCAGAAACACTAAAACTTACCTCAATTCCTGGGAAAGAGTCTCAAACCAAACACCAACCTTTATTATCGCTGCTAAAGCGCATTTTTGAGCCTTTAGTTGCAGCCATGATCCGCCGCGATGAGTTCAGAATTTGGCAAACATCCGATCGGTATGGCAATACCTTATGGCACGCTTACGATCCAGCTACAGGTCGCTCTACATCTGTGGCAACTGAAGAGGAAATGCGGGTTTGGATTGAGAAACGATACTACAAATAGTTTAGGGCAATCGCGCTTATTTTGCAATTGGTAGCAGCGATATTTCTAAGCAATCATCTGTAGCTAGCATTAATAAAAACGATGCTTGCTAGTACAGATTGATAAAATTTGACTAGAACAGTTTTCACAGCGTGTAACTGTTCTAGTCAAAATTAAAAAATCTGTACCTTTGCAGATTCACATTCATGGATGAAAGTAGAGATATAGGTATGTTGTTGGGCTTCAGCGCAGACAGTACAACAACATACAAAATGCTTAAGTGGTGTAATTAGCATTACTTTAGATTCCTATATTTCTGCTAAACGATCGCGTCAATTTTTACTACAACTCAAATAGATTAAGGGAGTTTACGGCTATGTTTGAACGCAATTCCCAATTCACCGTTATTAAACTTGAAAATAATCAGGTATTCAGGCTACCTAAAGCATACCGAGATGTGCAAGTATTGTCAGGAACGGCTTGGATAACTGTGGATAAACAGGATATTATCTTGAGAACTGGAGACAAAGTTTCACTCCCCTCAAGTAACAATTTTGCTGTAATTTCTGTTTTAACTAAAGTACCATTAATCTTGGAAGTTTTGACTGATGAACGTAAACCAATAACAAACCAATTTACGGATCGGTTAACAGTAGTTCGTTAAACGCTTCCGTAACGCCGCCATCTTGGCGGTGACTTTACCGCCAAGATGGCGGCGTTACAATTACTAATTACCAATTACCAATCACTTTTTACAAAGTAATGGCTGACTCGGCCAAAAGCGGATAGAATTGTCAATCAAACTATTAATTCCAGCTTGCATATCTTCCTCAGAAATGTTATGATTTTTTAGCAAAAATTTGATTGCTGCAAAACTGGGACTATCAGTCCTAAAATATCCCCCATGAGCGTCAATTTTACCAAATAGGAAAGCAACGCTATTAATCAAATCGATCGGTATAGCTGTAAACTTATTTAAAGGCAATTTTACGCTATTAACTCCCATCATTTCTGAACAGTCAATATAGTTGAATTTTTCAAATAACTCATAAGCAGAAGTGGGGTTAGCTGCTAGTTGAGAACGAACCATAATCCGAATGTAAGGTACATAACTTTTAGTCGGATCTTCCGATTTATTTACTGTTTTCAACCCTTCATTTACTTCTTTTAGATAAATATTTCCCAACCGCAAACCAGACATTTCCAAACTTGGTTCAACCCACCAGTTAGCTAGAGTAGAAAGATAGCGGAGAACAATATCGCGATCGCTAGAAAATAAATAAATTTTCTGACAACGAAGAATAGCAGATCGCACATAATTATTCCGTCCCTCCCGCAGAAACTCCAAAGGGATATCCGGCGCAGACATAATCAACTTATCTAATGTTAAATAATCTCCCATCTCCCGATTGTCATCTACATCTATGTCATCTTTGCCAAATCTATCGGACAAAATTCGTAGGGAATTAACTACTACCAAAGCACCTAAACTATGTCCCATTAAATTGACAGCAATTCTCGGATTAGTTTTGGGTATTTGAACTCTTTTATTCCGATCGTTTTCCAGATTACCAGAGTCATGAGAAAATTTAGCTTGGACTGCTTGATTTTCCTCTGCTAATGCTCGATCTAGCCGCCAAAAAAATTCAGAAAAATCTGGAGATCCGTAGTGAATAGCACGATAGCGATCGCGCTGGTAGACAATTATTCGCATCATCTGCACCACTAACAGCGAGAGCATAAATACGGTCAAAATAATCCAATGCCATTGTACTGCTAATTCTGCCGTCTCGCGCAACTTTAGCCATTGCCAAATGCCAGCCAATTCTGGTAAAGAACCCAAGGATAAAAGTAGCGGTATTCCTAATAGTTTTAGAGAAATATATAACAGAGAACCGGAAACAATAGTTAAACCACCAAGAACTACTAAAAACTTGATGATAATCCCCCAATTATAGCGATAGTCAGCCCAAAGTCCGGGACTAACGAACGGTTTTTCACTCGGCCAGTGATAGCCAATATAAAAATTATTTTTTTCTAAAGTAGCGACATTATTAATTGGATCTTGGAGAGTTAATGAATCAGCTTCATTAATAAAATTATTATAGAAAATAGAGCCAGGAGTAGCATAGCCGTGAATTCGCATGGTTAAGCGATCGCATCCAGAAGACAATACGATTTGAGCTAATTCATCAACATTAAATAGAGGTCTAAAACGCTCTGGTGGGAGTTCTCGGTCTACATTTAAAGAAGTGCTAGCAGTGCTGCTGACTAAGAATACATTTGGATGCTTGCTATCGGCGTAAACCTCGAAATTGCGGCTGAAAGCTTGAGTAAATTGGCGATTATGCCAACGGTTGAGAGTGTTAATTACATAATCTTCATTCACCTTTTCGGCAAACATGGCATACTGCTTTAAATCGCACAGCGATCGCAATGTAGCGACGATTTCCTCAGTAGTTGGACTTGCAGTGCCGGGAGGATTGGGATAAGCTAGCTGTATGATGCGTGCCTTTGTCCACCCGTCAGAAAAGGGAGCATAATTGCGGATAATAGACTCCAACCAGTTGCGATCGTTGTTCCAAGTTTTCTCGTCCATATCTTTGATTAACTCATGATTTAAGCAAAAATTACCCAAAAACACTATATACTATAGTGCCTACTACATATTCTCTGAAATGCCTAGCTAATCCATTGTTTTGCTGTCGCACATTTAAGCTGACTTCTACCTCATATTGACAAAATACTCAGAAAAGCTTAAGCAACACACATTTTAAATTTTAAATTTTTAATTGCTGACAAGTTTTAGTCTGAGTTTGCTAGGGTGTGTTTACGATCGAGACTGACACTACTATTCCCGGTTGTTCTCAGTCGAAAGATGTAGAAATTGGCACAAGGCTTAATCGTAAAATTTACATCTTGCTAAAGGAGGATTCACTTGGTGTATTGCCGTCACCATTTCCGTTATCTCGCAGCTATTGCGATTTCCCTATCACCTATACTGACTGTATTGGGAATATCAAAAGCTCTCGCATTTGCGCCAATTGTAAGGGATTTTGGCCCCGTCGCCGCCACAAACCGCAAAACAGAAGCAGACCAACTTTTTCAAAAGGGTGCTGAGCAATACCGCAAGGGTGAATTTCAAAATGCTGTCGAAACCTATCAACAAGTTTTGGCAATCCGCCAACAACTAGGCGACAAGAAAGGTGTGGGAGAAACCCTCAATAGTATTGGGGAAGTTTACACTGACATGGGGGAATATGACAAAGCAATGGAAGTTTTGCAGCAAGCTTTGACTGTTAACCGGGAAGTGGGTAATCGCCGTAACACTGGTAATACTCTGAATCTGATCGGCGTGGTTAACCGCGCTGGGGATAAACTTTCCGTAGCAATGCAACTACATCAACAAGCTTTGCAAATAGCCAAAGCTGAAGGCGATCGCGCAGGAGAGGGAGAATCTCTCCACAATATAGCAGCAGTTTACGGCGACCAAGCTCAATACGCCAAAGCCATAGATTTTTACCAGCAAGCGCGGATAATTCGCACCGAAGTAGGCGATCGCCGCGACTTAGGGCGCACCCTCAATAACATGGGCGGAATCTACTACAACATGGGTCAATATTCCAGAGCCTTAGAATTTTACAACCAAGCTTTAGCAATTCGCCGGGAAATTGGCGATCGCGCTGGTGTCGGAAGGCTTTTGAACAACATGGGGCTAACCTATCGCAAACTCGGTAAAGATTCTCAAGCTCTGATCTATTTCCAACAGGCTATAGTGATGCTAGAAGCAATTGGCGACAACACCAGCGTCGGACGCTTGCTCAATAACATGGGTGCCATTTACGAAAGCCTCGATCAGTCCCCGAAAGCTCTAGAATCCTATCAGCGAGCCTTGCAAATCGCCCAAGATACGGGGGACAAAGTAGGGGAGAGCACGGCTTTAGAGAGCATTAAACGATTAACAGGGCAAAAATCTGGGCAATGACGAATAGAAAGGGAAATTAAAAATTAATAATTAATAATTAAAATTGGGGAGGGTTCATTTTTATCAAAAATACCCTGAAAATCCTGTGGCTTTGCCGAGATTGGAATAGGAGTGTCAATAATTGCAGGCTTGCGCTGCGCCGTAACGAGAAACCTAGACTGATTGTGAGGGTCAGTCGGGTTTTGTTTCATATCCAGGGCGATCGTGAAAATAAAGTTTCCCCGGTTGATTAAAAAATGGCCAGACTTAACAGGGCTATATGCAGTGGCGATCGCAACTGTAGCCGTGACAGGTTTTGTATTCGGAGTGCGTCAGATCGGAGGCTTGCAAACCTTAGAATTGATGGTTTTCGACTCAATGGTGCGGCTTGGCCCTAACCTAGAGCCTGACCCGCGCCTGCTAGTAATCACCATCACAGAGGATGATAAAAAAGTTTTCAATAGACTGCCCCTTTCCGATGAAGTCATCGCGCGAGTGTTGGAAAAATTATCTCAGTTTCAACCGGAAGTTATTGGTATGGATTTGTACCGAGAGATCCCCTACGAACCTGGAAACAAAAGACTCACAGCCATCCTTAAGTCCCCGAAAATCATCGCGATTAAAAATCTTGGTGACGATCCATCTTCGGAAATTCCAGCCCCCCCTGGAGTACCCCCAGAACGGATCGGCATTAACGACATCGTACTTGACCCCGACGGCACTGTACGCCGTAATTTAATGTTTGCCACCACAGAAGAAGGAGCCTTCTTCTCATTTTCCTTGCGGCTGGCGATGAGTTATCTGTCTGCTCGGAAAATTACACCCCAAAACGACCGCGAGAATAAGGATCTAATCCATTGGGGGAAAGCAAATTTTCTGCCTTTAAAGGCTAATTCTGGAGGGTATGAAAATATTGATGAGAGGGGGTATCAAATTCTGCTTAAATACCGCTCTGACGACTCTGGAGCTCGGCAAATCAACATCTCACAGTTATTGTATGGGCAGGTCGATCCAAAATTGGTGAAAGGCAAAATTGTACTAATTGGCACTACAGCCCCTAGTAGCAGAGATTTATTTTTAACACCCTATAGTCCGGCTAAGCTCACAACCCCGAAAATGCCGGGGGTGCTGGTTCACGCTCAAATGGTCAGCCAAATTCTGGATGCAGTAGGGGGCGATCGCCCTTTGTTCGGGTTTTGGCCAGAATGGGCAGAGATGCTGTGGATTGGCTCTTGGGCATTGATTGGGAGCACTTTGGCATGGTGTAGCCGCCATCCGCTAGCCTTTGCTCTAGGGTGTCCAACACTGCTAGGTATCCTCTGCGCTATGGGTTTGGCGCTATTCATTGACTATAAATGGGTTCCCGTAGCGACTCCAGCTTTGGCTTTTATTTGTACAAGTGCGACTGTGGTAGCTTATCGAGCGCATCAGGTACAGCAGCAGCAAAAAACTGTGATGCGGTTGTTGGGGCAGAATACTTCGCCAGAGGTGGCGGCGGTGTTGTGGAAAAGTCGCGATCGCCTGATTGAAGATGGTAAATTGCCGGGGCAAAAGCTGGTAGCGACTATGTTATTTACTGATATTAAGGATTTCAGTACGATTTCGGAACAAATGCCGCCAGAAAAGTTGATGGAATGGCTGAATGAATATTTGGGTGCTTTGACAGAAGCAGTACAAAGTCATCACGGGATTATTAATAAGTTTACAGGCGATGGCATTATGGCAGCCTTTGGTGTGCCGATTCCTCGCACGACACCGAAGGAGATCGCTGAGGATGCTAGGGCTGCCGTTTCTTGCGGTTTGACTATGGGCGATCGCCTTAATGCACTCAATCAAGATTGGCAACAGCGAAAGTTACCAGTGATTGAAATGCGAGTTGGGATTTTCACTGGGCCGATAGTTGCTGGTAGTTTGGGAGGAAAAGAGCGATCGGAATATGGGCTTTTGGGGGACAGTGTTAATATTGCTTCTCGGTTAGAAAGCTGCGAAAAAGATCGCCAATGCGATACCTGTCGGGTTTTAATTGCTCACCAAACTTTAACTCATATTCGAGGGGAGTTTTTAGTGGAACACTGGGGGCCTTTAGCTTTGAAGGGTAAGCATCAAACTGTGGATGTTTATCGGGTGATTGGGAAAAATAAGGATTATGGCTAATTGCTAATTGCTAATTGCTAATTGCTAATTGCTAATTGCTAATTTATTAAGACATCTTAACTGTAGGCTTTTGCTCTTGGATTGAGCGGGCCATTGAGATAGAGAAAGTTTATATCTAATAGTCTTGGCAACTCCTATAATGGAAATTGTAGTAATAGATGGTAAGGAAACTAGAAATTGTGCTATGATTTAGAGCGTCTAATTTTTGTGAGAGAGAAAAGAGATACTGATAGTAGTTACATTTTGTTAAAATATTGTACAATATCGGCAATCTAACTTTATAGAAGGATGTTAGCAATCAAATGTTAGAAAAGGTAAAGCTTGTTAACTTCAAAAGTCATAAATCTACGGAACTTAATTTAGATAGTTCTCGCCTCCACGCACTCGTCGGACAAAATAGTTCTGGAAAAACATCAGTTTTGCAAGCAATACATTATCTTAGTATGCTTACCAATTCAGATTTTACAAATGTTTTTCAAAATGAAAGATCACCTGAATTTCTTACAACCATTGGGCAAGATAATATGTCCGTTATCGGAAGTGGTTTCTGGGGGGATTACAATCGGGAAAATTGGGAAGCTTCCTATAAATGGATCAAAACCCTTAAGGATTGGTCGCCGACAGTATTAGGGAAGTCCCATCGAGATATTAAAGATTCCAGTCAAGATATTAAAGATATTATTATAATGGGGCGGCCACCAAGGTTAAAATCATTAAGGGATGCTGCCTCTCCAATAACCGAATCCTTAAGATACGCAGTTCATCTTAAGCTAGTAGCTAGCGATTTAACGAAAGCCGCTTATAGCGATGCAATTGAGCCCCGATTAGATTTTGATAGCTCATTGTTAGCACCTACCTTGGACTATATTCGTGCAGAGGCTCCCGATAAATTCCAAGCCTTACAAGAAATGTTGCAAAGGATTGTACCAGGGGTAAAAAAGATAGGGGTAAGACGAGCCAAGGTTCCAGTTAATCGTCAACGATCGATTGAAGTTGATGGAAAATCCATCTTCTACGAAGAAAGTCAAGAGATGATCGGGCAAGAAGTTGTCCTAGATATGAATACAGGTGAGCGAATTCCATCTCATGCTATTAGTGAAGGAACTATGCTCACTCTCGGATTATTAACTGTGCTGATGAATCCTAAACAACCAAATTTAGTGTTATTAGATGATATTGAACAGGGGCTTCATCCCAAAGCCCAACGAGATTTGATGACTGTTTTTAAGGAGATTATTCAAGCGAATCCTAATCTACAAATTATTTTTTCTACCCATTCTCCGTATATTGTGGATGAACTAACTCCTTCTCAAGTTCATGTATTAAGTAACACGAAATCAGGTTTTACTCGTTCTAAACGATTGGATGAACATCCTGATGTAGAATGGGCAAAACAAACTTTAACCACTGGCGAGTTTTGGGATGCAGAGGGGGAAGATTGGGTGGTTGAAGGAGAAATAAATGATTGAGTTTGTGGTAATTGTAGAAAGTAGCGCGGATGCACGAACCGCTACTAAATTAGCTGAGCGCGTTTTAGTGGATAAAGTAGATTGGTTAGAGCCTGAACAACTTCAATATTTATTTCGTTGGAGTGGTTTAGAAGAAAATACAGAACATTCCTGTTGGAGAGATATTAGGGCGATTATTGATTCTGCTAAAAGATCGGGGTTTCATGTCCCCAGATTTAGAGGCCATAGTCAAGGTGAGCCACTAAAAGCTGATGGTGCAGCTAGCATAAAAATTCTGAATTTAGTAAGATTTCTTCAAAAAACAAGGCAGATTAAAGCGGTTATTTTTATTCGCGATTTAGACAATCAACCGGAGCGAAGAACAGGTATTGAGCAAGCGCGTTCAGAACACATCAAGGGACAGCCTCAATTAGAAATTGTAATTGGTACAGCCAAGCCTAAGCGGGAAGCTTGGGTTTTGAATGGGTTTATTTCATCTAATCAAGAGGAAGAACAAATTTTAAGAGATATAACAACTAAATTGAGCTTTGACCCTTGTAAAGAGTCACACAGATTACGATCTAATTCAGGGGAAGAACCAGAGAGAGTTAGAAATTCTAAAGTCGTCGTTGAAATGGTAACAGGGGGCAAGATGGAACGCGAACAGCAGTGTTGGCAAGAAACCCCTCTGGAACATCTACGAGAAAGAGGTGTTTATACGGGGTTAGCAGCCTATATTCTTGAAATCGAGGAACGATTGACTCCAATTTTTTTATCTGAGTAAAAGACTAAGCGCGATCGCCGATCGTCTTTGTCTTGGATATCACCATCTACACCAATATCCCACATTCCACACTCTTAGCAGAATGCGGGTTACATTAGCAATTAGCAATTAGCCTACTTTAGCTCTTGCAATATTTCCTCAGTTTTTTCTACTTCCTCACTTTTCCCTTGTTGCTGATAAAGCTCGCGAGCTTGTTCAAAAGCTGTAATCGCCTCAGATTTCCGTTGCTGCGCTAAGAGCCCAATGCCCAAATTATAGTAAGCACTGGCATTCTTGGGGTCTAAATTAATCACGCGCCGAAAGGTAAGAATCGCTGAAAAATAATCTTCTTTTTCCAGTTGAATTTCTCCAATAGCTGCGTGTGCTTCGATTAAACGGGGTTTTGCCACTACTGCTCGCTGATAAGCCGTTAGTGCGCCTTCAATGTCATTCTGAGCCTTTAACAGAGTTCCCACCTCAAACTGCACATCAGCATTCCGAGGTTCTAGTTTAGCCGCTTCTTGAAAAGCTGCTATGCCTTCAGGGATGTTACCGTTGCGGAGCAATGCTGTCCCCAGTTTAAGCTGAACTCCTGCTTGTTTGGGAGCAAGTTGAGCGGCTTGCTGGAGTACCTGCACCGCGTTGGGGTAGCGCCTCTGCTGAAGTAGTACCATACCCAATGAAGAATAGGCTTGCCAGTTTTTGGAGTCAAGAGCGATCGCCTGTTGGTAAGCTCGAAAAGCTCCATTGTAGTCTTGCTGTTGGAATAAGGCCACGCCAAGGCCAAGATAAGCGTTGATGTTTTTAGCATCAAGTTGGGTGGCGCGACGGTAAGCGATCGCGGCGGCCGGATAATTTTCTAAATTAGCCAGAGAAAAGCCCAAAGCATACTGAAAATCAGCGTTATTGGGGTCAAGGGCGATCGCTTGTTGATAAAATTCCGCTGCGGCTTGGAAGTTACCCTGGCGAGCTTCTAAGTAGCCAATACCGGAGAAAATGCGGGGGTTTTTGGCATCTAAGCGGGCCGCTTGCTGATAAAGTGCGATCGCTTGAGCGATTTGTCCAGAGTCAACCAATTCGCGCCCTTTGCGGAGGAGTTCGTTAAGATTTTGATTAGTTTCAGAATTGGTTTGAGCCAATATTTCGGCAGAAAGGACAACCTGTGGCGTTGCTGCGGCGAAAACTAGCGCCAACAAGGTACTGACTGCCAATAGAGTTTGTTTGTACACGGCCATGTTGTTCTAAGGGTTTCTGGAATTAGTGTGTGAGTGCCCATCGGGAATCTTTGAGTTGCAAGATGTAGTTTCTCTACAGAGTTCCATCAACTCAAGATTTTTGTGTTTGAGGATAACAAACGATGATTGTAACAACAACTGATGTCATTCAAGGTGAAGAGGTTCATACCTATTTGGGGGTTGTCACCGCTGAGGTAGTCTACGGAACTAACGCCCTGCGGGACTTCTTTGCAGGAATTCGCGATATTATTGGCGGCCGTACTGGCAGTTATGAGGAAGTATTTAGGAAAGGGCAACAAGATGCGCTTGCTGAGTTAGAACAACGCGCTAAGCGGATGGGAGCTAATGCTGTGATTGGTGTTGAAATTGACACGGGCACAATTAATGTAGATAGTTCCGGTGCTTTGTTGTTGATTACTGCTGTTGGCACTGCTGTTAAGTTGCGGTAGGTAATAAGCTACTATCTGTAACGCCGCCCTCTGGGCGGTATCTTTACCG
>NZ_JARFTR010000049.1 GCF_029167235.1 Kamptonema sp. UHCC 0994
GCGGTAACAAACCGCCCAGAGGGCGGCGTTACGAGAGAAGTGCGTAAGTTCTGTAAAATTTATTTCATCTAGGAACAACCAATAATATCCAACAACCTCCATTTAGTAAAGCTGTCAAAACTGCACAGATAATAACACCTTTCATCAATCCCCATTGCTGCTTTATTTTCATCAAAAAAATCAGAGGAATTGCATAGACAATTTGCCACAAGCCAATAGAAGCGGGGATGAAGAAAAAATTATAATTGCGATTGAAAAATGGCAAATAAGAAGACAAAAATACCAGTGCAGTTAAAGTTAAACCGTGTATTAACACTAAGATGATAATACCTAAAACAATCCCTAAAATCTCATTTCTCCGCACCATAATTTATATTTTCCTACTTTTAATTCGACCGATTAGTAACTAAATGATGCCCAGCACTTCCCTCGCGGTAAAACATATTAAACGTATCAAATGGAATAATCCTTCCATCTGGGTGTACAATATGAATACAAGACCGTTTCACAGAGCGCACGTCAAAGTTAAACGGATCGAGAAACTGGACAATTAACACCCGAAATACATTTTCATAGGTAATTCCATCGGGAACCGCCATCATCGGTAAACAGCACAATAACTGTTTTAAAGATGTTGCTGCTGACTTCGGAGAATGGCTAGTGGAAAATAGCTCAAAAATCTTACTTTTGAGTTCTTCATTCTGCTCGTAAAGTACGCTATTCGGCATCATTTTCACATAAGCATCTGGGTCAATCATACCAGTTAACGGTATCACTTTACCATTTAACTTGAGTGCATAAGCCATTGCCAAGCTGTCGGGATGACAGGGAACTGGGATAATATCTTCTGGTTTGAAATAGGGACTTTGCTGCAAAATTGACCGCCGAACTTCTGTTAGGGTATACAGCATATTCCAGGTGAATGAAGTACAGTAGCAGAACTCTTAGTCAACTAACTACTTAGATCGATGAAATTGTGTGTACCACATATATATGGAATATGCTGTATCTATCTCGTTTGGGGTCGAATTGTTCTAATCTTCCCGCTACCTGTATCGGTTGGAATGTGACACCCCGAACGCATTTTTGCTGTAAGGCATATTCGATAATTTTGCCAATTTCACGATCGTTTAAACCTTTTTTGACAGTGACAACTAAGGTAGTAGAAATATTATACTCATTTAGGTTAGTAATAGCTCTTTCTCTTACTTCTCTTAAATCTACCCCTCGCAACTCCTCCAATGTGGATTTCTCAAAGCTATCAAACTGCAAATATATCTCAATTCCAGGCATATATTGACTGAGGCGTTCGCAAAATTTTCTATCTTTAGCAATTCTCACACCATTTGTATTAATCATTAAGTGCTTAATTGGCTTACTTTTCACCAAATCCATAACTTCAAAAAACTCTGGATGAAGAGTGGGTTCGCCACCGCTAAGTTGTACAATTTGCGGTTCCCCTTCATTAGCAACCACCGCATCTAACATCATTTCAATTTCTGCTAAACTGCGATGTAATCTGGATTGATTAGAATGAGGTGAAATTTCTTCAATCCCAGAGTCAGCATAGCAAATCGGACAGGAAAGATTGCATTTATCTGTTAATTCTACTAAAGTTAAACAACTATGTTGTTCGTGATCGGGACAAAGGCCGCAGTCGTAGGGACAACCGTATTTAATTGGTGTATTAAATTTAAGTGGCATATCTCCAGGTTTGATAAATTCCTGGGTTAATTTATAATAGTCAATATCGTCAGCAATTAAGACTTCTTCCTGTCCATGAATGAGACAATGCTTAACTAGATAAACGCAGTCATCGCGAAAGATAATCTTTGCCTCAACTTTAGTTAAGCACTTAGAGCAAACGCTGTTAGTTAAGGCATAAAATAGATAAGGTCGAGTAGGCATAAGATTCAGTATTTAATATTTTATAGTTTGAGTTTGGAAATAACAATTAAATAACTACTGCATTTCGTATGTAGTTGCGCTTCAGCGCTCTTTCTTGCCTAGTTCTACTTAGCGCTAAAGCGCAACTACATACCTTTGAATAAACTATTTAATGCTCATTTCTAAGCTGTTAGCAGGTTGGGTAAACCTAAACAGATTTCCAAGACTACGACGGTAATAAACTAGAGCTAGAAGACAAGCAATTTGAATTGCAGTCATACCTAAAAATGGGTGAAAATCTGGCTTGATGAAATCAATTATAAACCGAAAGCCTAAATAGGCGATCGTGTAAAATTTAAAGAGTTCGCCTTCTTGCCTTTGATAACGGCTGCGGATGCGTAAAAATGCCATCAATACCAGTAAGAATATAATCTCATACAATTGGGTGGGATGTCTATAAATTCCATCTCCAAAATCTACACCCCAAGGTAAATTAGTTGCAATACCGTAAGTGCGATCGCTCAATCCTGTCAGAAAACAACCAATCCTTCCGATAGCAGTTCCTACAATCAAAGGATAGACGAAAACATCACCAGTGGAACGGGTAACACCTATGATCTTTTTTGTTAATTCCACGACAATTAAGCCGCCAAGTATTGCACCAACTACAGTTTTTCCCTGAATGAAAAGCAAAAGGAATTGCTGCCAATTTTGAGGTAGTAAATCGAGATGTTGTAGTAAAACTAGGAATTTTGCTCCTACTAAAGCACCTACCATACCACCTACGATAACAGAAGTTCGCTCAGTGGGTTTAATTGTATCTTTGCGACTATTAAGGATGACGAGGCGAAAGGCGATCGCGTAGGCTAGAGATTCAAATAAAAAATGAGGATGAATTTGGAATGAACCGATCGAAAAATAAACTGGAAATATCATATTTGTTAGTTGTTGGTTGTTAGTTGTTGGTTGTTAGTTGTGGGGAATTTCTTTTAGGACTTACGCACGCCGGACTAGAAGCTGCATTTATTCCTAGATACCTCGTTTTCAAATCTTCATTTTTCATGGAAACCCAATTTCTTTGCGTAAATCCTGTTCTTTCTTCCAACTAATAACTAACAACTAAGCATTGCCGATACTTTCTGCTTTCTTCCTTTCTAAAATTATCATTTCAGAGCCAATTACTGGACTACGAGCGATAAGTTTGCCTTGGGAGTTGGCGATTTCTAGTTTTCTGAATTCAAGTTTTTGCGATTGTTTAAAGATTTGGCTAGCCAACTGGTTTTGTTCGCTTTCAGGAAGATTATACCAATCATCTCCAACTTTAACAGTTAAAAGACTGCTGAAAAAATTAACCTGGATGGATTCAACCAAACTGTTATTAAATTCATGGGTGAGTTCATCTACTTGGTTTTGAATTGTGGCAATAAAATTTTGTTCTGGTGTTAGTTTTGGTGGCGATGGCGGAGTAATTTCTATTGTTTTTGTTTCTTCAGAGACGATCGGTTCTTGCAAATTTGTTGCTGTTGGTTCTGGGGATGTAACAATGGTTATTTCAGAGGATTCTGGGGATGGGATAACTACTATTTCAGGGGATTCTGGGGATGTAACAATGGTTATTTCAGGTGACTCTGGGGATGGGATAACTACTATTTCAGGTGACTTTCCAGATAGGAGGGTTAGTGTTGTACCGATCGCGACGATCAAAATTGCTGCGATCGCGCTGCTTAAAACTGTATCGGACAGCTTTTGATCGATCGAGGCGGGTAGAAGCGATCGCACAAACTGGACTACAGTAAGCCAAGCTGAACTGAGTTTGTCCAACAGGCTGCGATCGAGTTTTGCGGAATCCTGGGGAGTTTTAGCCGCGTTTTGAGAAGTGGCGATCGGCTGTATCTCTGGCTGAGGCTGTTCGGACTGTGGTTTTTGTGGTTGGTCTTCTGACATTTTCTTAACCTCCTGGCGGTATAAATATGCTTAAATGCGATAGATTTTTACGTGAGCTATATCTCTCAGCCTTAATTTATCATTTCATTACTTCTAACTGAATCAAAATGAGTATCAAACGCCGTCAATTTTTAATTTTAAGTGGCCTGAGCGCATTAAGTGTGACGGGACTGTGGAAAATACTTAAGGCTCAAATTGTTGAGGGTGCTAGTCCCGCTGCTAGTTTGGAGGGAGAAGGTGCGATCGCGCAGTTACCCACCACCCCGCCGATTTTGCGTTTTATCTCCGTCGCAGACACGGGTACTGGTGCTGAAGGCCAGTATCGGGTAGCCAAGGCGATGACGCGCTATCATCAACAAAATCCTTTTAATTTGGCGATTCTCGCGGGTGATAATATTTATAATAACGGTGAAATCGAGAAAATTGGCGCGGTATTTGAGAAGCCATATCAAGATTTATTACAGCAGAACGTTAAGTTTTACGCTTGTCTAGGAAATCACGACATTCGCACGGCTAATGGCGACTTTGAAGTTAAATATCCCGGCTTTAATATGCAAGGACGTTACTATACTTTTCGGCGGGGAAAAGTACAGTTTTTTGCTTTAGATACTAATAGTAACGCAGATTGGAAAAATCAGCTAATTTGGCTGAATAAAGAATTAAGTCAAAGTGATGCACCTTGGAAAATAGTATTTGGTCATCATCAGATTTATTCATCTGGGCTTTATGGAGTGAATAAACCATTTGTTGAGAATTTAACGCCGCTTTTTCAAAAGTACGGAGTGCAAGTTTATATTAACGGCCATGAACATGATTATGAAAGGACTCGTTCGATTAATGGGACAACTTATTTAATTTGTGGTGGTGGCGGTGGTACTCGTGCGGTGGGGCGTTCTGAATGGACGGAATATTCGGCTTCGCGGTTGAGTTTTGCAGCCTTTGATGTTTATGATGATAGAATGTTTGTGAGTGGGATTGGGACGGATAATCGGGTGTTCGATCGGGGTGTGGTTATGTTGAAGTCAGTTTAGTTTACAATGGAACTAGAAATTTACTTAAAGCTAGGAAAATATTGATTTACTTGAGTAAAACTCGCATTTTTGTGGCACTATTCCCTAAATTTTGAGCAATAGTTATAAGACGTAAGCGTTACGGATACTTTTATTGCGTAACTCCTAACTTAATTACTGTAAACTAGCTTCAAGAGGACAAATAATAATGAGTCAAGGTGGTAGAGCAAATCGTGCTGGAAAAGTTTTAGAAAGTGCTGTAGAAGGAGCTTTAAAGGGACATGGATATGTTGAAGTAGCTTCTGATTTAAAGAAAAAGGAGCGATTAGCATATCTTGTTGTAGACTCCACTAATATACCAAAGCGATATGCAAGGCAAGTTCATCTTGGGAAAGGAATTTATGGAACAGATATATATGTAGAATTTTATATTATTGGTTGTCCGTCAATTCCCTCTATAATAATTGAATGTAAATGGCAACAAGTCGGTGGTTCAGTTGATGAAAAACTGCCTTATGTCAATTTAACAATTCAGAATTGTTATCCTGCTCCGGCTGTTGTCTTAATTGACGGTGGAGGGATGAAACCAGGTGCAATTGCTTGGCTAACTCAACAAATTAACTTCAATCAAAATCTACTAGCCGTCCATACGATGTCTAGTTTTATTGTTTGGGCTAACAACAATTTGTAAGGCTAATTGTAGTGCTAACAATGATTAATTATAATTAGTCAGAAGTTATTAAAACTTCAGCAACTTTTCCCCGAAGCTTAGCATTAGAATTAATCGCCCTTGCTGCTAATATAGGCTTAATTTTAAATCCACTATACAACTCTCGAATAAACTCACAATCAGAATTAGACAGCAGCACTTTTACATTTCTCCTAGCAAGTTCTACAAAAACATCTCTCAACCTAACTTGATCCTGTTCAGTAAAAGAATCACGACTATAAGAGGTAAAATAACTGGTATCATTGATTGGAAAATAGGGCGGATCGAAATAAACAAAATCTTCCGCACTATTAGCATACTTCAACACATCTTCAAAATGTCTATTTTCAATAGTCACTGATTTTAATAAAGCTGATACTGAACGAAGTAAATCGGCATTACAAATCCTAGGATTTTTATATTTACCCATCGGCACATTAAATTCACCTTTTGAGTTTTCTCGATATAAGCCATTAAAGCAAGTCTTATTAAGATAAATCAACCGCGCCGCTCTTTCTATCTTAGTTCCTTGAGGATACGATCGCACATCATAATAATACTCTTTATCATGCCTTGATTCATGTTTCTTTAAACAGGTAATCAACTCCTCAACATTATCTCTAACACAGCAATAAGTGTTAATCAAGTTAGCATTAATATCCGTTAAAACTGCCGGTTTAGGTTGTAAATGGAAAAACACAGCGCCACCACCTAAAAAAGGCTCATAATAATTTGTAAATTGCTTAGGAAAATACTTTGAATATTGAGGAATCAACCTACTTTTCCCCCCGGCCCATTTAAGAAATGGACGCGGCAAGACTTGAGATTTAGAAGAACTTAACATTGATATTTAATAATTGCTCTATAATACTTATCACAACTACAAATTATCATCTCTGCGCCTCACTGGTTCGACACAAAAACTAAATGATTATACCACGTAAGGAACAATTTAGCGGTTGCCTAATCGGTCAGTGCCTTGGCGATGCAGTCGGCTGTCGAGTTGAAGGTTTCCCCCCAGAAGTCTGCCAAAATTTCGTCAACTACGAAGTCAAAATCAAACATATCAAAGATCGCGATCGCTTCGGCTTCCCCTTTGGACAATACACCGACGACTCCCAACTCGCCCGCGAACTCCTCCAAAGTTACCTCGCCTGCGGTCAATTTGACCCCAGTGACTATGCTAACCGCATAGCTGCTATTTTCGCAGAAGACCGTATTGTTGGGCGCGGCAGCTCGACAGCAGAAGCCGCAATGCGGCTCATCGGGGGCGTGCCTTGGCAAGAAGCGGGAACCCCTCCCCCTAATGCTGGCAATGGTAGCGCCATGCGAGCCGCACCGATTGGGTTAATGTTCTACGACGATCCTCAAGCACTTATTCAAGCCGCCTGCGACCAAGGACACATCACTCATCAAGATTTGCGGTGTTCGGCGGGTGCTGTCGCGATCGCTGGGGCCGTCGCGATCGCACTTCAATCTCAAGCTATCGAACCTCAACCATTCCTTCACCAGCTTAGCGACTGGGCAGCACAGGTTGAGCCGTCTTTTGCCGTTTTGCTCAAAGATTTAGTTTCCTGGGTGGAATTGCCGCCGGAGGAAGCCGTAGAATTGATTTCTAGAGCGGGACTGCCGCCAAACTATGGGCAAAAATGGCCGGGAATTTCGCCCTTTGTCGTCGGTAGCGTGTTGTGGAGTTTGTATGCTTTTCTGCGATCGCCTCAAGATTACTGGGAAACTATCTGCACCAGTATAGCTGTTGGCGGCGACGTAGACACAACAGCAGCAATGGCAGGAGCCATCAGCGGTGCATATCTCGGCCTAGAAGTAATACCAACAGAACTAGCAGAACATTTGACAGATCGATACACTTGGGGCTGCGATCGACTTGTCGAACTGACCAACAAATGTTACCAGTTAAAGATGAAACTATGAATGTTTAACTAACCAAAACAATGCAAGAATTTTTTGAGAATGTCTCTCGCTATCCACGATACTTCATCACGATCACTCTAGGAATCTTCTTTTTCCTGTTTGAGCAACTGAGACCCCTACTGAAAAACCCCGTCAGCGCGATCGCTCTCATTAGCTTCATCATCGCCGCATTTATGTTTGTAACTTTTACCCTCCGTGCCATGTTAGGCCTGAGTACAGTTTAGCAGAAGCAGAAGCAGAAGGAGGGAAAATGCCAACAGAAGATAATTTCCATTTTTACCTTTAACTCCCTCCTTATGTTATCAAAGTTACCGTAAAAAAGATTCCATTTATGTTAAACCCTTAAGCAAGGTTTTGATTGGAAAGAAAAAAAGGAAAAATAAGATGGCGATCGCAACAGCAAAACGGCGAGAAAGGTTAGATAGCTACTATCAGCAAATCAAAACCGTCATCCTCAAACGTCAAAACCCAATCACGGGTTTACTACCAGCCAGCACAGCAATTAACGCTCACGGCGACTATACCGATGCTTGGGTACGAGATAATGTTTACAGCATCCTCGCCGTCTGGGGTTTAGCTTTAGCTTACCGCAAACTTGATGACGACAAAGGCAGAACATTTGAACTAGAACATAGCGTAGTCAAACTAATGCGAGGATTACTCTTCGCCATGATGCGACAAGCTCATAAAGTAGAAAAATTTAAAAATACTCAATTGCCCTTAGATGCTCTACACGCTAAGTACAATACTCAGACTGGAGATATTGTCGTCGGCGATGACGCTTGGGGACATTTACAATTAGATGCTACATCCTTATTCATATTAATACTAGCACAAATGACGGCTTCAGGCTTACACATTATCTTTACAATAGATGAAGTTAATTTTGTGCAAAACTTAGTCTATTATATTGGCAGAGCTTATCGCACTCCCGACTATGGAATTTGGGAACGAGGAAATAAAATTAATCATGGCAGTGCAGAATTAAACGCCAGTTCCGTAGGTATGGCAAAAGCAGCTTTAGAAGCTATTAACGGCTTAGATTTATTCGGAGTTAGCGGCTCTCAATCCTCCGTAATTCATGTTTTACCAGATGAAATTGCCAGAACGCGAGTGACATTAGAATCTCTCTTGCCAAGAGAATCTAGTTCAAAAGAAGTAGATGCAGCATTATTGAGCGTAATTAGTTTTCCCGCCTTTGCAGTTGAAGATATGGAATTAATCGAGCGAACAAAAAACAAAATTATCGACAAACTCCAGGGAAAATACGGTTGCAAACGCTTTCTCAGAGACGGACACCAAACAGTTTTAGAAGATAGCGATCGCCTCCACTACGAACCTAAAGAACTTAAGCAATTTGAGCATATCGAATGCGAGTGGCCGCTATTTTTTACCTATTTGTTACTTGATGGGATATTTCAGAGAAACGAAGAACAAGTTAAAGAATATAAACAACATTTAGAATCTCTACTTGTCGAGCGAGATGGTTGCAGATTACTCCCAGAATTATATTATATACCAGCAGAAAGTATTGAAGCAGAAAAATTAAATCCTCATAGTCAAAAACGCTTGCCAAATGAAAATATCCCCCTCGTTTGGGCCCAAAGTTTATATTTTCTTGCTCAGTTATTAGACGAAGAATTAGTCGCTATTGGCGATATTGACCCCCTAGGACGACATTTATCTATTTGTCATCATCGAGAGCCTTTAGTACAAATTGCCTTATTAGCAGAAGATGAAGATTTACAAGCAGAATTAGCTGCTCATGGTATCGCCACCCAGACCCCAAAACAAGTAGAACCAATACAGGTACGCCAAGCCAAAGAACTCTCTGGTATTTATACACAAATTGGTCGTAATGACCAATTAGGTTTAACAGGTAGACCCGTGCGAAGATTGCGGACTTTAACAACTTCCAGAGTATTTAGGATTCGGGGAGAAACGATTGTTTTTCTGCCTTCATTTTTAGACCAGCAAGAATTTTACCTCACCCTTGACTATCATTTTTTGGTAGCTGAAATTAAGAGCGAATTGGCTTATATTAACCGTCATTGGTATCAGTTAGGTCGTCCTCTAGTAACGCTGATGCTAACTCATACAATGCTAGAAACTGGTAGAGAAGCACTGTTAGAGTTGATGAAAGAACTGCGTGACGGACACTGCAAATATACCGCCGTAAAATTGGGTCAAATCAATCAGTTAATCCTGACTGCTGGTGTTGAAAGGATGGATTTTCTGCACGATTTTGGATTTTCCCAGTCTCCAGTTCAAGGTGCATTTCCCCTGCGGTATCATTTGGGTTATAATCCCGATCAGACTGGGCCATTAAGCCATACCCAAGAATTTAAGTTAGAGTGCGAAACCAATACAAAATTATTGCTTACCAGTTTGCGAGGTTCCGAGAATTTATATGAACAAATTGAGCTATTACATACCTTAGTTCGCCTCAAAGGACTGAATTTTAATACTGGATTCGGAGGGCCAGGAGAGGCCGTGACAGTTGCAGATTTGCTGAATGAAGTTTATCTTAAAGCTAGCAGCGATTCTAAATCCAAAATATATTGGGCCGTAGTCCGCCATGCGGCCGGTTTGCTGAATAAAGTTGATATTAGTTTATCCGATGCAGTAACGGATATTTTAGTACGCGGTAAGTATGTTACAGTAGGAAAAGCTTACAGTGAAGATTCTGTAATTTTGCGACCGCGTTCTTACACAGAAATTATGGATAAAATTCGGCATTTCTGTGGGGAAGATATTCGAGATCGCGTTCTTACTCAAGAAATTCTGATTTACTTCGGTTTGCTAATTAAAGCGGAACCAAAGTTATTTAAAGGCTTGTTAACACTCAGAGTTAGCTATTTTATTTTACTGATTGCTACCGAATTAGCTCGCGATTTAGGGATTACACAGAATGAAGCTTACGAACATTTAATGCAGTTAAGTCCCTTTGAAATCAAAACTCGCTTGCGGCAAGTTTTGACAGGCTATGAAGGCATGAATGAAGTGCTAAGACAGCAGGAATCTTTGCACGTCAAACAACCGGAAAAAAATATAGAATGGGTGGTATTACCAACTTTACTATCACCAGAAACAAACTTAGGTGGGTGGCGAAGACAGCGGCAAATGTCGGGTGCAGTTAATCGCGTGCCCAAAGATTTTTATCCCAGTGTTTGGGAGTTATTGCGACATTGCAAGGGTTTGGTAATTGGTGATAAATTGGAGCGAAGAAATCGCCTAGATAGCGAACCAATTTTAGCAGAAATGACTCCGGGAGAAAAGAATTTTGCTCTACAAGTCGAGCATTTATTAAATAAAATTGGTGCGCCTGAGTATCGACAAGTTAATATTGAAGCCTTGATGGAATTGGCGGCTATCGCGCAGCGGAACCCGGAGTTACAAATCGAAGAATATATCGTTTTGGATATATTAATTGGTCATGCAGTGCGGCTTAGCTGGTTAGATCGACATCCAGAAAGGGTAGATGAGTATGATGAGGATAAAGCGGCGGCATGGAACGCTTTTTATGATACTTCACCTTATGTTTGTGCGAGTCACATTTTAAGTGCTTTCCGATTTTTAACAGAGTTTGGAGAAGTAAGTGCGGTTTAAAAGTATGTAGTTGCGCTTTAGCGCTAAAGCGCAACTACATACAAAATGCAGTTAACAATTTTCTTCTATTTACGATCGCACAACAGGCGATCGCTTTTTTCCACTGCTATATTCGTCCGCAAATAATCCCCCACGCGATCGCACCCATAACTCAGTAAATCCAGACTCAGAATTTGCTGCACATTCCACAAAATCAGCGTATTATCCTCACTAACGGAAGCCACAAACTTCCCATCCCCACTATAAGCCACTCCGCGAATCGCCGCACTGTGACCTCTGAGAGTCGTTAATTCCGTACCGTCAACCTTCCACAGCTTAAGCGTATTATCCACACTCCCAGAAGCGATAATCTTACCATCAGGACTAAACGCTACCCCCCACACCGCAGCAGTATGACCTTCGAGAGTTCTCAATAATTGACCATCAACTGTCCAAAGCTTAATCGTATTATCTCCACTGCCAGAAGCCAGCATCTTACCATCAGGACTAAATGCTAATCTCCACACAGATGTAGTGTGACCTTTGAGGGTTTTATACAACGTGCCATCAAGCCGCCATAGCTTAACTGTACCATCCCCGCCTGCTGAAGCAATTAGCTTACCATCGGGACTAAATACCACTTGCCAAATTGGAGCATGATGTTCTGTTAGGGTATGCAATAAAGTACCATCGCGCCGCCAAAGTTTAACCGTATTATCTTGACTTCCAGAAGCGATCGTTTGACCATCAGGACTAAAAGCAATACTAAAGACTGTCGCGCCATGACCTGCTAAAGTTGTCACCAAAGAGCCATTGCGATCCCAGATTTTCACCGTATTATCGTTTCTGGCAGAAGCAATTAACTGGCCATCTCTACTCAGTGCAACAGCATAAATCGCGGCGGTATCTCCCATCAAAGTCTTGAGTAATTTACCTTCGCGACTCCAAAGCTTAGTAGTGCCATCCTCGCTACCAGTAGCAATGATATTGTTATCAGCGCTAAGTGCGATCGCCCAAATCCCAGCTTTATGTGCAGTAATAGTCCTTTTTAATGGGTTTTGACTTTGCCACAGTCTGACAGTATTTTCTGCACCAGCCGAAGCAATAAACCTGCCATTGGGACTCCAAGCTATCCCCCAAATTCCGGCACTATGACCTCTAAATGTTGTCAATTCTGTGCCATCAATATTCCAAAGTTTTACCGTTTTATCTCGACTTGCAGAAGCAATAATCTGACCATCTGGACTAAAAGCTATTGAGGATATTACAGCAGTATGACCTCGGAAAGTTTGTAATAAAGTACCATCAAGTTTCCATAACTTCACCGTTTGGTCTCCACTGCCCGAAGCTATAAGTTGACCATCTGGACTAAAAGCGACTGCGGATATTACAGTAGTATGACCTCGAAAAGTTCGTAGGGGCAGTGCCCCCGTGCCTGCCCCATCCCGCTTCCAAAGTTTCACCGCTTGGTCTCCACCTCCAGAAGCGATAAGTTGACCATCTGGACTAAACACTACTGAAGATACCCCACCAGTCTGACCTTTAAGAGTTCGTAGGGGCGGTGCCTCTGTGCCTGCCCCGTCACGCTTCCAAAGCTTAACTGTATTATCCATACTGGCAGAGGCAACTGTTTGACCGTCAGGGCTAAAAGCCACTCCCCACAACCCAGTATTATTAGTCTGGATGGTTTTAATCAAAGTACCATTTCGATGCCAAAGTTTAACAGTTCCATCATCACTTGTAGAAGCAATAAACTTACCATCAGGGCTAAATTTAACCGATCTAACAATTGCCTGATGACCTTTGAGAGTAGCAATTTCTGTACCATCACTTCGCCAAATTTTGATTGTTTTATCGACACTTGCTGAGGCAATAAACTTACTATCAGGACTAATATCTACTGCCATAGCAGCGGCTTTATGTCCCGACAAACGGTTGTATTCATCATTCTCATAAACCGCTTGCCGCAATACATTAATAACTTGATTCTGAATCTTTGTGTCTGCTTTGCCTAGTTGTTGCAGTTTGCGTTTAGCTTTAATCGCTTCTATCAGTGCATCTAAGCGCCGATTTGAGGCAAATAATCCATCAGAAGAAGATGCCAGCGCTTGAATTTCGCTAATTCTTGCTTCGCGTTCGCTAATAGATGCTCTCTGGTATTGAAAATAACTTGTCACCCCTAAAATGCTGGCAATTAGCAATGCGATACTAACTACAAACAGGAATAATTTTTGTCGTTTTGTAGCTGTTTTTTCTTGAATTAATCGCTTATGTTCTTCTGCCAGTCGTGCTTCAACTTCTTTAGTACGTTCAGCCTCTAAAACCATTTGCACTTCTCGCCTATCCAGTTCAGCACTAGCAGCTAAAAACTGATAGTCTAGGTTACTCAAGCTTTTTTCCTGCGCCCAAATTTGGGCATCTTTCAGCGCTTTTCCGCGCAATAATCGAGAATAATCTGTTTGCTGTGAAGCAATCCAAGCATCAAAGGCTTGCGAGTAGGGCCGCAGTTGCCCCAATTGTTTCTCTACCCATTCTATGTTAAAAACTTCAGCATAAATTCTGTTTCTTACCTGCAAATAACCATTATTTTTAACTACTAATCCCGATAGCAATAGTTCGATTTGTTCGGGCGAGTCATCGGTTAATACCCCCCCTAGCCCCCCCTTACTAAGGGGGGGAGCCGATAGCCTCCCCTTAGTAAGGGGGGGAGCCGAAGGCGGGGGGGTCAGAATTTGTTGATAGATTCCGAGTAATCTGCCTGCACGTTGTTCGTTGCAAATAATCCGATCTTTTATGGTCTTTAAATGCTCAGGCTCATCCTGAGATTCCCACTTATTAATAATATTTTCCCGCACTAAACGATCTACCCAAAACTCCTCCGTTCCTACTGGAATTGTTGCCAATTTTGTCGGCGTAGATTGAGTTGCTAGGTATGCCAAATAACACAGTTTTTGCGTTAGGAATGGCTGCCCAGAAGTCCAAGTCAATATCTCTTTGAGAATAGCTTGATAATTAGTGACTACACTTGTCAATCCCGCTGCTAATGGTTGGGCTTCGTGTAGTTCAAATCCTCGTAAATTTATGGCTCTACCAATATTAAACGGAGTCCGATTTTTATCAGCAATTAAATCGCTAGGTGTTGCCACTCCAAAAATTGCAAAGGTAATCCGATTATACTCTGGATTAATGGCTCTTTGATTATAGCAAAAGCGAATTAGGGCGAAGAAATCATCGACGGGGAAATCTAGACTGAGAATGCTGTCAATTTCATCAATAAATATAATGATGCGCTCTTCAGGAAATCTGACTAATAGAATATCTTCAATAAAATGACTCAATCTTTGCAGAAATGAAATATCTTCTTCATCACGCCACCAAGTTTTTAAATTAACTTGTCCTAAAAGATTGAAGCCGCGCCACAAATCGGCAACCATTCCTTTATACCACTGTAAAGGAGTGATATTTTCGCTACCGATGCGAGTCATATCGATGGTACTGCATTGGAAATTTTCGGCTTGAAGTCGGTGCAAAGTGCGAACTAATAGGGAAGATTTGCCCATTTGCCGCGAGTTGAGAATATAACAAAACTCGCCAGCTTTTAAGGCTTCATAGAGTTCGTAATCCGCTTGTCTGACTACGTAGGTAGGTGCATCGTTGGCGAGACTACCGCCAATTTGGTATGTAACCTTAGTCATGCCGTTTATGGATTAATTTGAAATAGAAATAATTTTAGCATCTAAAAATTTAGTTTAGAAAGTTTTGCGAACTAAAATACTGGCGGTACAACTCGCAACTCAAGGTACAGCGGTTATTATTGATATGAATTAACCCCATGCTATCTAACTTAGAAGCAACTATGGGATCTAATTCAACACCATATTCTGATTTTACCACTTGTTTAAGTGCTATCGCTAATTCTGGATACTCTTGTAATGTCACCCAAAAACTGCGTAAATAGTCTTTATAAATTCCCGCCATTGTGGGAGCTTCTTGTAGTAGCATATCTAGTGTTAAACTATTTTGACAGAGATGGTAAAGAGCGAGCCGTACTAGATAAGGATGTCCCCCCACCATTGCCATCAGCCACTTAGCATCTGGGCTATCTGTCCAATCCAGTTCGTGACGCTTTGCTAAAGAAAGTATCTGCTCTTCTGTAAAATAGGGTAATTGCAGCGGTAAACCGACATTAAAAGGCGATTCTGAGAGCCTTAAAGAAATATAAATTTCTGTGGAATGAAGGACGATTAACCGCAGTTTTTGCAGGCTTTCAACCCGCCTTGCTTCTTCGTGCCAGCTTCGCAGTAGCGGTAAAAACTCTCTGGCAATTTTCGGATACTCAAAAATCCGATTGACTTCATTTAAGGCTAAGACAAGGGGGCTATCTATTTCTGCTAATATATATTGTTGTAAATAGATAGTACAACTTACTTTACTCCCCATATCTTCATCCCAATAATCATCTAATAGAGGTGGTAATTCTAGGTGACGGCTGATGTTGGCACAAAACCAGCGCAAAAATTTATCTAGGTTGTCTAAAACATTTTCTTCTGCTTGTTGAATATCTAAACTTACTGTTCGGTAGCCAAGAGAAGTAGCACGATCTAAAATTCTTAATAGGAGAGAACTTTTACCCATCTTCCTAGGAGCTTTAATCCGCAAGACGCTTCCAGGTTTAACAATCTCTTTATACGCAAGTTCTTCAATTAGTGGATGATGAATATAAAATGGCGAACTAAGCGGTACTGGAGAACCGGGAAATTCTAAAGGCGTTACCAAGCATTTTTTGCGGGTAAATTCTTGAATTAACTCTCGTTCCTCATCTGTCAGGGAACGAGATTCAAAAGAGGAGCGAAAGTTTGATTTGCTAATTGGGATGTCGGCAATTTCGGAGAGAAATTGCCATAAGCATGAAGCGATATTTCTAAGGTAATGCTCTCCGTAATGAGAGACAGATGCGATATTTGCATAAGTTTTTCCTTCCCAAACTTGGCGGAGAATGATTTCTTGTACGGGATGCAAATCTTTTTGCAATTTGGCGCGAGTTAGCTGTAGTACATCATCTATTGTCATAAGCTGCAATTAGCTCGTAAATATAATGTTTCTAGTTATTATCCAAGTTAAACATCTAAAAATAGTAACATTGTTTGAGAAAATGATTTCATTACTGTTCATCGATCGCAAATTTGAGAGCGATCGCGCTCCATTTCAGGGTGATATACATACTTTGTTTGTTTTGTCAATGTCTAAATTGCCAAATTTTTCATAGAGGCTAGCGCTTCCATATTGAAAGGAATCTGCGATCAATTCTGCTTGCTTAATTATCAAAATGTCATATCGGTGTCACATCTTACAGTAAAGCCACAATTTAAGAGGTGACAATTAAGATGGTTAAGCCTGAGTCAATTTAAGTTAATATAAATTTAGTTATATTTTAACATCTTTGCATCTTACTTGCATCTTAGCGCTCGCAAGTGTTAACTAGAAAAACTGCACTCATTCACTTCTTAGTATCATCAGGTTTTTTATCCTCAAGAAAAACCCCTCTAAACAATATTAGCAAATAAAAGGGTTTATTCAATGGAAATGGTTCATGGAATGTTTTCAAATTATTTCATTCCTCACGGTCATTGTTACCTGTGGAAGCCAGGATTGGTGGGACTGCACGTTCTCTCTGATGCTCTGATTGCCGTCGCTTATTTTTTGATTCCCCTCACCCTGATTTATATCGTCAAGAAGCGAAAAGACGTGCCTTTTGACTGGGTTTTCATGTTGTTTGGCTCTTTTATTATCTGCTGCGGGATTACCCATATTATGGAAATATGGACGCTATGGCATCCTAATTATTGGTTCTCTGGTTTTCTTAAAGGGATTACGGCACTGATATCGTTGTGTACAGCAGCAGTGCTGGTGGAACTAATCCCAAAAATCTTAGCTATCCCCAGTCCCGATCAATTGGCGGCGGCAAATTTGGCTTTACAAAATGAGATTGGAGAGCGAAAACAAGCTCAGGAAGCACTTTCCCAATTAACCCTAGAATTGGAAAAACGGGTACAGGAAAGGACAAATGCTTTAGAATTAACCAATGAACTTTTGCAACAGGAAAATCGCGATCGATCCTTGGCTGAAAATTCACTGCGGCGCTCTCAAGCTAAACTGCTAGAAAAAACTGAGCAGCTAGAAAACACTTTGCAACAACTCAAATCGACCCAAACTCAACTGGTACAAACTGAGAAAATGTCTTCTTTAGGACAAATGGTAGCTGGTATTGCTCATGAAATCAATAACCCTGTTAACTTCATTTATGGTAATCTCACTCCGGCTGGGGAATACATTCAAGACCTTTTAGGATTGATTAAAGTTTATCAAGTTTGTTATCCTCATCCTGCACCAGAAATTCAAGATAAGATTAAGATAATTGAACTCGATTTTATTGTAGAAGACTTGCAAAAAATCTTTGCTTCCATCAAAATTGGAGCCGAGCGCATCAAAGAAATTGTTAAATCTTTACGCACCTTTTCCCGCTTAGACGAAGCCGACATGAAAGATGTAAATATCCATGAAGGCATCGATAGCACTTTAATGATTTTGCAGCACCGCTTGAAAGAACAACCAAACCGTCTGCCTATTCAAGTGATTAAAGAATATGGAGATTTGCCTTTAGTGGAATGTTACGCTGGACAACTAAATCAAGTATTTATGAACATTATTTCTAATGCTGTTGATGCTTTAGAACAGCTAGATCAGCACGAGCAATCATTCAAAGACAATTGGCAACAAAATTCCCATAACCAGTTATCAACTATCATTTGTCCAACGCTAACAATTCACATCCGCACGCTTATAGTTGAAGGTAAGTGGGTGCAAATTCAAATTACTGATAATGGCATTGGCATAGCTCCCGACGCAATGCCTAAACTCTACGATCCGTTTTATACGAGTAAACCTATCGGTTATGGTACGGGGTTGGGACTAGCCATTTCTTATCAAATTATTAAAACCCATGAAGGTGATTTATGCTGTATTTCTGAAGTGGGAAGAGGTACTGAGTTTATCATTAAAATTCCTCTGAACTCAAGAGTCTGCGAACAAGCAAGCTGTGCAAAAAAAGTTTTGGTAAAGCAATAGTATTTGGAGGTTTTCGGGTTATGTATGGTGGTGCATACTAATTAAAGAACAGTTGTATAATGTAGTCATTGTTTGACTCGATATTATCTACAAGCAAATATTATGTGGGAAGTAGTCAAAAACATCTTCGATCCAACTCAGTATATGCCGCACGGTAACTGCTATCTGTGGCAAACGCCTCTGGTGTGGATGCACGTAACCAGCGACTTGTTAATCGCTCTCGCCTACTACTCAATTCCGGCGATGCTAATTTATTTTGTCTTCAAGCGACGCGACGTTCCTTTTTTAGCAATATTTGCTTTATTTGGTGCATTTATTATTCTTTGCGGCACAGGTCACTTATTAGAAATATGGACACTGTGGCATCCTGCTTATTGGCTATCGGGGATTGAAAAGGCAATTACTGCACTTGTCTCTTTTTACACAGCCGGATCGATGGTAACACTCTTGCCACAGTTTTTGTCATTAAAAACTCCCCAAGAATTAGAAGCAATTAATATCAAATTGCAGCGAGAAATAGTTATCCGTGAAGATGCAGAATTAGCTCTGCGCTATGCCTATGAAGATTTGGAAAATAAAGTGCTAGAGCGCACCGCAGAATTGAAAAAAACTAACGATTACTTAGAAGCAGAAATTAGAGAAAGAATTAATGCAGAATCTGCTTTGAGAGAAAGAGAAATTCGTTTAACAGAACAACAAATTGGCTTGCTAGAACTAGCAAAAAGTGACCGCATTTACGAAGGAAATATCAGTGATGCCTTGAAAGAAATCACCCAAATAGCAACCCGCACCTTGAATGTTGAGCGTGGCAGCGTTTGGCTTTACAGGGAAGATAAATCAGCAATGTGTTGTGCCGATCTTTACGAATTGACGGCTAAGCAACATAGCTTTGGTGCAGAACTAAAGGCTACTGAATATCCTAGTTATTTCCAAGCTATAAATGCAGAACAGGCGATCGCAACGATTGATGCTAACACCGATCCGCGTACTCAAGAGTTTAGCCAATCTTATTTGATTCCTTTAGGCATCTCCTCCCTGTTAGATGTTCCTATTACCCATCAAGGGCACGTTGTGGGCGTAATTTGTTTGGAACATCAGGGGACACCAAGAAATTGGACGCTCGATGAACAAAACTTTGCTAGCTATTTAGCACAGATGACAGCTTTAGCAATGGAATCTCGCGAGCGCAAGGAAGCTGAGAAAGAATTGCGCTCTGTTACCGAACGATTGCAACATTTACTTGCTGCGACTCCAGCAGTTATTTTTAGCTGCAAATTAGATGGAAATTATGACGTAACCTTTGTCAGCGAAAACGTTGTTTCTTTAATTGGCTATGAAGCACGAGAACTTGTTGATGGTTCCCTTGATTGGCATAGCCTTGTTCACCCTGAAGATCGAGAAATTATCGATACTGCATACGAAAAGCTATGGGAAAAAGAGTCGATCTCTTACGAATACCGGGAACTGCACAAAAACGGTAAATATCGGTGGATCTACGATGAGGTTAAGCTGGTCAAAGATGCTGCTGGCATCCCTGTGGAATGTGTTGGCTATGGAGTAGATATTACCGATCGCAAACAGGCGGAAGCAGCTTTGCAACAGCAACTCAAAAGGGAACGGCTTGTTAATGCCATTCAAGAGCGAATTCGTTCCTCTCTAAACCTAGAAGAAGTGATGACAATGGCTGTGGACGAAGTACGCAAGTTTTTGTCAACCGATCGCACAGTTATTTACCGATTTAACGAAGATTGGAGCGGATTTATAGCCGTCGAATCAGTGGCAGCGGGTGTGATGGCGATTCAAGGAATTGATATTAACGATCCTTGCTTTCGAGAACGCTACATTTCTATTTATGAGCAGGGACGTATTCGTGCGATTGACAATATTTATACGGCAGATATTTCAGAGTGCCACGTTAATTTACTCAACCAGTTTGAAATTAAAGCCAATTTAGTTGTTCCCATTTTACAAGGAGAAAATTTATGGGGTCTGCTAATTGCTCATCACTGTCGCAGTCAAAGACACTGGCACTCTTCGGAGATAGAATCTCTCAGGCAAATTTCTGTACAACTAGCAATAGCCATCCAGCAATGCACGCTGTTTGAACAAGCCAAAACTGAAATTGCCGAGCGTAAATTGGCAGAGCAAGCGTTACAAAAAGCTGTAGTCGCCGCTGATGCAGCTAACCTTGCTAAAAGCGAATTTCTCTCTTCTATGAGCCATGAATTGCGTACTCCCCTGAATGCAATTCTGGGATTTAGTCAAGTGATGGTACGCGATTCATCTCTAAAAAATGAACATCAGCAACACCTACAAATTATTAATCGTGCCGGCGAACATTTGCTTTCGCTAATTAATGACATTTTGGAAATGTCCAAAATTGAAGCAGGCAAAAGTCAGCTTAATGAAGGCAGTTTTAATTTGATCCGCCTGCTAGAAACTCTAGAAGAGATGTTCCGGTTGAAAGCCGAATCTAAAAAATTAGAACTAATTTTTGATTTGGGTAAAGACTTACCGCAATTTGTTAATGGAGATGAGGGAAAATTGCGCCAAGTTTTGATTAATCTTGTAGGAAATGCGATCAAATTTACAGAGATGGGTAGCGTTACCTTACGAGTGAAACTAAAGTCAGACGCTGATATATCCTCTAGTTTTCTTCCGATTCAATTTGAAATTGAAGATACTGGCCCCGGCATTGCAGCAGAAGAGATGAATAAGTTATTTGCACCCTTTGAGCAAACAAAAACAGGTCAGAAATCTCAACAGGGAACTGGGTTAGGTTTACCAATTAGCCGTAAATTTGTACAAATGATGGGAGGCGATATTAGCGTTACCAGTACCCTTGAATTTGGTAGTAAATTTGCCTTTGATATTGAAATGGATCTAGCCGATCCGAGCGATGTTCAAATGCTTAAACCGCAACGCAAAGTAATTGGTTTAGCGCCCGATCAACCAGAGTACCGCATTTTAGTGGTTGACGATCGCGCAGATAACTGTCTAGTCATAGACAGATTATTGTCCCCCCTAGGTATACTCGTGCGAGAAGCTAGAAATGGTGAAGAAGCTATTGTTATATGGGAGGATTGGCAACCGCATTTGATCTGGATGGATATGCAGATGCCAGTGATGAATGGCTATGAAACCACAAAACAAATTAAAGCTCATCCTCTTGGAAAACAAACCATTATTGTCGCTCTTACTGCTAGCGCTTTTGAAGAGGAAAGAAAAACCATTTTAGCTGTAGGCTGCGATGATTTTATGCGTAAGCCCTTCCAGGTAAATATATTATTTGCTAAAATGGAAGAACTTTTAGGAGTGCGCTACATTTACGAAGAACCTATTCCTTCAAAACCAAACACGGAAATGGAGAATGAAATAGTTTCCAATAATCAACCTATAGAATTGCAACTATCCCAAATGTCTCCTGAGTGGGTGGAAAAAATTTATGATGCTGCTAACGAATGTTGTGACGATAAAATTCTCCAGTTGATTGAGGAAATGCCTATAGAAATTTCGTCAGCCGCACAAACTCTAACTGCTTTAGCCCAGGATTTCCTATTTGATGAAATCATTGAGTTGGCGAAGTTAGCACTTGATTTACAGAGGGGATAATGCAACTTACTGTTAATATTTTATCTGTACTAAAAATTACCTAAGTGATAGTATGGACAACAATCAACCTTCTACAATTCAATCCAGTATTCTTGTGGTTGACGATACACCAGATAATGTGAGACTTTTATCTACAATCCTTACTGAAGAAGGATATCAGGTTCGCAAAGCACTGAACGGACAAAGGGCTCTGGCAACAGTACAGGAGTTTCCGCCCACTTTAATTTTGCTAGATGTAATGATGCCCGACATGAATGGATATGAGGTGTGTGAAAAGTTAAAAGCTTCACCACAAACTGCCTCAATTCCAGTGATTTTTTTAAGTGCATTAGATCATGTTTTAGATAAAGTTAAAGCCTTTGAAGTCGGAGGTATTGATTATATTACAAAACCTTTTCAGGATCGGGAAGTGCTGGTACGAGTCGCCAATCAATTAACAATTCAAAATCAGCAACAGCTACTACAAAATCAAACTAAACAACTAGAAGAGTGTGTTAGGCGATTGCAAAACGAAATTCAAGATCGACAACGAGCTGAATTAGCTTTACGCATTGCTCAAAAAAAGTCCGATCATTTATTGCTAAATATTTTACCAGCAGCAATTGTTGAAAACTTGAAAAAGGGCGAGGGTTCGGCTGCTGAGAGATTTGATTCAGCAACAGTTCTTTTTGCAGATATTGTCGATTTTACGTCGATTGCTGCTAGAATTTCACCTTTAGAATTGGTAAATTTACTAAACCAGATTTTTTCAAAATTTGACCAACTAACTGAAAAACACGGTTTGGAGAAAATTAAAACAGTTGGAGATGCTTATATGGTAGCAGGGGGGTTGCCTGTACCCAGAGCCGATCATCTAGAAGCGATCGCGAACATGGCTTTGGATATACAGTCAGCGATCGCTAATTTTCAAACTGATATTGGTCAACCCTTTGAAATTCGGATTGGCATTCATACAGGGCCAGTTGTTGCTGGCGTGATTGGCACAAAAAAATTTACCTACGATTTGTGGGGGGATACAGTTAATGTTGCTTCTCGGATGGAATCTCAAGGATTACCGGGGTACATTCAAGTTACTGCGGCTATTTACGATCGATTAAAAAATCGATATGTATTTGAGGAACGTGGCGCGATCGCTATTAAAGGTAAAGGAGAGATGAACACTTATTGGCTAAAGGGTAAAAAGTGAGGCTTAGGTAATTGGTAATTGGTAATTGGTAATTGGTAAATCGCCTTCAAAGACACAATTAATTTTTAACAGAACTTACGCAAAAGTATGTGTAACGACGCCTTCTAGGCGGTAAAGAAACCGCCTAGAAGGCGGCGTTACCTTAAAGTGTGCGTGAGTGCTAAAGACTAGAGCCACCCTACCCAGATCAATTATCCCCTTAAACGCCCAGACCTGAGCATACTAATAATTAACCACAAACCGAAAAAACTAGCCGCTGCAAACAAAGTATTGCTAAGAAAAGATAACTCAGATGTTTGAGCATTAGCAGAAATAATTGCCGCTCCTACAATCAGCGAACCTACTACAATACTAAAAGAAAGTCGATTCGCAGAATCCCCCAAAGTACGGCGCAAAGGTTCAATATCTTTTAGCGTCAAATTCCACTTCAAAGTTTCCGAAGTAACTCGCTCTAAAAGCACTTCCAACTGCCGGGGAGATTGCAAAGATAGACTCTTAATATCCAAGGCAGTTCTTAGCAGCGCTTGCGTTGGGTCATCTCCAAATAACTGACGACGAAATAAATCTGTCATCAAGGGTTTAATCTGCTCTAACAAGTTAAGTCTGGGATCGAAAGTGCGAGCGACTCCTTCCAAATTAGCTAGAGTTTTGGAATACAAACCTAGGTTACTCGGCAACCTAATTTTATTGTTTCGTGAGAGTTGCATAATCTCATAAAACACTTCAGAAAAATTGATTTGCGACAGACTCACATTGTAATACTTTCGCAGCATTCGAGCATAGTCATTCTCTAGCTGAGCTAAATTTGCCGGCTGAGCTGATTCTGCCATTTGCAAAGTTAATTGACTGCATCGTTGAGCATCTAAATCAACAATTGCTAACAGCATTTCAGTTAAGCTTTGCTGGGTGCGCGGGTCAAGGCGACCAATCATTCCACAATCTAACAGTGCTAATCGTCCGTCTTTCAGATAAAATACATTACCTGGATGGGGATCGGCATGGAAGAAGCCATCGATATAAAATTGCTGAAAGAATGCTCGGCATAAAAGAGTAGTTATTGCTTGGCGTTCAGCTTCTACATCTCCGCCGTAACGATTGCCTTTTAAATCACCCAATAAAATCGGCACGCCGTCGAGCCATTCCATCACCATCAATTTTTTTGTCGTCAACTGCCACTCAATTTTTGGCACAACAATTTGTTTGGCATCAAACCAACGACTTTTAGATAAATTGCGCCGCAGTTCGTCAGTGTAAGTAGCTTCTTGGATGAAGTCAAGTTCTGCCCGGAGAGCGCTGCCAAATTCATCAGCTAAGGCAACAATATCGTACTGTTCGCCGAAGTCTGTAAGCATGACAAGTTCTGCTAAACTTGTGAGCACGGCGATATCTTGCTCAATGGTAATATCAATACCGGGGCGTTGCACTTTTAGGGCGACTTCACGACCATCTTTGAGGGTGGCGCGGTGAGTTTGAGCGATGGAACCGGCTGCGACTGCGAGGGTGTTAATTTTGGCAAAGGTATCTTCTAGAGGTTGTTTGAGTTCTGCACGAATTATCGTTTCTACTTCTGGCCACGATACTGGTGGTACTTCAGCTTGTAAGGTGGAAAGGGTTTCGATATATTCGGCTGGTAAAAGGTCGGGACGAGTGCTGAGTAACTGTCCCAATTTGACGTAGACGGGGCCTAAATCGACGAGGATATTGCGGAGCACTGCTGGAGTTGGCAGAGTGGGGATGTCGGTTTTGCTGCCGCTTAGGAGTCGTTTCATGTAGTCCCAACCGTTGCGGAAGACGACTTCTAGGATTTCTCCTTGGCGCGAACTGTTTTGAACAAGGCTGGAAAACACGGTGCCTCCGAATTTGTCGGGTTAAGCTATATCTACAAGATAGCGCTGGCAAGCAAACTGACCAGTATCTTAAGGAATAATTGCTAATGGCTAATTGCTAATGGCTATCTGAAAAGCTCTGAAAATCTCTTAAGATAGAAGGAACTATAGAAAGGAGAAGAGCTGATGTTAAAGCGTGATTTCCTGATCGAGATGGCTCGCGATCGCGAACTGTCTCCCAATCAAGAACAAATTTTTATCATGCGGTTTGCAGAAGAGAAGGACTATGAAGAGATCGCGATTAAACTGCGAACCTCTTCTGGTGCTTGTCTCAAGCAAATGGGTCAAGTCTACAAAAAGTTTGCAGTCAGTGGCAACCATCGAGGCAAGGAAAACCGCCTGAGAATTTTTTTGCTCAATCAATTTCGTGAGTTAGAGGAGGCAAAAGCTTCTGAAAACCTACCATTACAGAGATTTAGCGACGCTAAATCTGCTGCTGGAAACAGGGGAATCTTAGATGAAAAGATGGAACCGATCGCATTTATCGACAGCTACAAAATCCCCGATCTGATTTCCAATCAAAACAACAGCTACGCATCAAGGTTGAAATTACAGACATTTACTCCTACAAAGCCGCCATCGCTGGCGATCGCAACTCCCCATCAAAATTTACCGGCCCCCGATCGCACCAGCTTTATCGGTCGGGAAACAGAGATGGCTAGACTACTAGAAATGCTATCTGGCGATCGCGAAGTCGGCCTGAGCCATCATACCCCTCAGATCATCAGCGTCAACGGCCTTCCAGGTGTTGGCAAAACCGCACTGGTATTAGAAGCAGCCTATCGTTGTTTGCAAGCCAGCCGCATTCCAGAAGCATATCCCAGCGCTCCCACCTTCGATGCGATTATCTTTACATCCGCCAAGGAAAATTATCTGACATCCGCAGGAATTTTACCCCGACTTCAACGCGATCGCACTTTAGGCGACATTTGCCGCGCGATCGCCCGTACATTAAATCGCCCAGATATCGCCTCAGCCGAACCCCTTCAACAGCTAGACAGCATCAGAGAATGTCTAAGCAAAATACCGACTTTGTTAATATTAGATAACTTAGAAAGTGTCGATAACCAACCAGAAATCCTTTCCTTTTTGTACGACTTACCGCGAACAGTCAAAGTAATAATTACCACCCGCGAGCAAGCTTTATTTGCTCCAATTCAGTTAGAAAGCTTACTCGAAATAGACAGTTCGCAATTGATAGAATACCAAGCCAGAGAAAAAGGCATCGTTCTCGACAGCGAACAGTGCCAAATAATTTATAGAGAAACCAGCGGACTCCCACTAGCAAGTGGTTATCTACTTAATCAATTAGCGTTTGGTTACTCATTATCAGACGTGCTAGAGCGAATTAAAGATAGTTCTAGCGAACTTGCTAAATTTGTATTTAACGGTTCAATTAAATCTTTAGCAGGACAACCATCGCTGAAGTTGCTCATGGCCACAGCGACATTCGATCGACCGGCGACGAGGGAAGCGATCGCTATTGCGGCCGGTATTACTGACTCTGCTAACGTAGCAGACGGTTTAGCAAAACTTCAACAACTCTCGTTACTGAAACAGCAGGATGGGCGTTATTATATGCTTGAGCTGATCCGTAGCTATGCGATCGCACTTTCTAAGACTAATGTAATGTGAACTTGCACTTTTAGGACTTACGCACGGTTTACGTAACGCCGCCATCTTGGCGGTTCCTTCACCGCCAAGATGGCTGCCGTACTGTGATTTTGCGTAAGTCCTAACTTTATTAAACCCCGACTTAAATATTCCCCTTATACTAAATCCGGGTTTGATATCCTCTTTATCATTCGGCGATTGAAATCGCTACTACACAAACGAAGTCCGCCTACGCGGACTAAAGAATAAAGGGGATATTTAAGCCGGATTTGGTATTATTTCTTAGTCCGCGCAGGCGGACTTTGTTTTTATAGTAGCGGTTTCAACCGCCGATATATCTAACTTAATCACCGTGCATCAAGTGATCTTTCGGACTAACCAACTTCAGTAATTTTTGCTTAATTTGAGCCTCGAAAACTTCCCATTTCAACCTAGCATAATCGCTATTTTCATTACCACCCGCAAGAAATCCCGTAGAAATTTCAAAGCCGCCAGCTTGACTTCTTCCTCCACCAAAAAAGCGCCCTTCAGCATCCTGACCAAAAGCTTCCTTCAGAAATTCATCAGGATCTAAAGTAATTTTGCTAGTTCGTAGCGACCCAATTACTAACTCAATTGCCTCATCTTCATCGTGAACAATTCCGTAGACAACTGCGGTGTGAACGTTTTCCTCAGTCACCAGAAAATCAGCCGCCTGGGGAATAGCATCGCGGTCATCATAGCGGAGATAACCGACTCCCGCAATAGAAAAATTATTTTGCACGATCCGATTTTTAAGCGATCGCTCAATCACATCCATCACCCGCTTCGAGCGAGAAGATTGTAACACAGCATTTAATAATTGCGGGTCATAAAAGCCACTCAAATAAGCTGCGGCTAAAAAATCAGCCTCCTCAGCTTGTCGTAGTGCATTTGTATCCGATCGCAAACCGTGCATCAGCGCCGTCGCGCACTTAGCGTGTTGGGTAATATTGCCGTCCAAATTGAGCAATCCAGCTTGCAAATACTGAGTAAAAATGGTAGCTGTAGCGCGGGTTTGAGGGCGCAAATCGGCAAATTCCGAATTCAATTCTCCCTGTAAACTGTGGTGATCGATCGTCGCAGTTACGGGGATACCAGCAGCAACAATCAGCGAAGTTAGCTGGCTTGTAGTACCTTGATTATCGATAAAAACGCAGCCCTGATAAACAGATAAATCTTTAGTTTTTGCCATCTCTAGCGGCCAGCGCTGCAATGGCAACCCCGTGAGTTTAACTAGGGCAATATTTTCTTGGTGACTGAGGGCTCCTGCATAAACTATATCGCAGTCAATATCAAACTGACGAGCAATTAACTTATAAGTCCAAGCACAGGAAAGTGCATCGGGATCTGGGAAATCTTGCAAAATCACCAACTGGCGATCGCCTCTATGTCTTTCCAACGTCTCCCGTAATTCCTCCACTTTTTGAGTATAGGATTCGGTAACAGATCGATCGCGCAAACGGTATCCTTCATTAGCACCATCCGCAGAACGAATGCGCTTTAACTCCGGTACAATTTCGCTAGTACCATCCTCAGAACTAGCATCATCGTTACTAGACATAACTTATGAATTGGTAAAAGTGCAATCGCTCATTTCTTAGCATTGAAAACAACTAATAGCATTCCCCCTCTTCCTTTCTCTTCCCTTCCCCTTCCCCTTCCCCTTCCCCTTCTAATACACAAAACCCCCGCGCTTCCGTGCTCAGGGGTTTCAAAGTCCAATTACATATTTTTGCCATTCTTGGTGCATCCCACTCTTAACGTGCTTAGTCACTTCAAAGTATAGACCACTGTAAGGTTTGCGAGGGGGATACCGCAGGCTCATATTCGCCTCTTTGGGAGTTCGACAGCCTTTTTTAACGTTACAGCGCACACAAGCACTCACGAGGTTTTCCCAACTATCCCCACCGCCTCGCGATCGCGGAACTACATGGTCGAGCGTTAAATCATCCCCCGTATAACCACAATATTGACACGAGTGACCATCTCGGTGCAATATGTTTCGGCGGGTGAGTGGAATATCTTTGTAAGGAACCCGAACATAGTGGCGTAAGCGGATGACAGTTGGCAGGGGGAAACCGGGTGAGATATATTTCCCATTATGCTCTATCTGCTCTGCTTTCCCTTTGAGCAACAAAACAACAGCCCTTCTCCAACTGGTGATGTTGAGGGGTTCGTAAGAGGCGTTCAGCACTAGAACATTGCCCATCGTTGATTGTTAGAGAGAATATTTTACCGATACTAACACAGGTTTGGGACTAGGGATGGGGAAGATGGGGGAGATGTCGAAGATGGGGGGATAGGGAGGATGGGGAGGATGGGGACGAATTCAGGTTGTGTGAAGTCTTACACAAATCTTTAGGAATGGCGATCGCGCTGCGGGAGCTCTTAAGGACTCGCGCTAATTTCTGCTAAAAATTAGATTAAACTTAAGCCATGTTCCATTATACAAATCCTTGCTATACAAAGAAACCGGGTTTCTATGAAAATCCTTCGTTTCCTAACTAGATATCTACGAAGAAACCCGGTTTCTAGCTTCGACGTGCGTAATTCCTGACTATTTTATCACACTGCAACTGGTTGAGAAGATTGAGCCGCAGCAACAGGAATATTATAGCGGGTAGCTATTTCATTAGGCAAATAATCAGTAGCTTTTGCATCAGGAATCTTGGCTAAATAGCAATCACGAACTGCCAACATAAAGCCTTTAATTGCCTCTGGTGAATTTAAGGAATCTGCGCGATCGAGAATTTTCTGCCAATTGCTTTGATTCTTAGCACAAATATCCACTAAATGCAACCCGGCTAAATACTCGGCTACGGGGTCAAGAACAAAACTAATATTGTCTTGGCTAGAACCCTTCCTTTGCAGGATACGGAGTTTGTCTTCCAAATATTTAAGGCGTTCTTCAGTATCCTGTAAATTCAATAGAGACAAAGCATTTAGAGCATCTTTAATCTTGATACTTGTGGGTCGATAAGTGACTTTTAAGCATTCCCAAGCCAACATTTTAGCTATTTCGTGAACTTCGTTATCGCTCAATTTATCCTCTGCCACATCCCGATTAATTTCGTTTAGGTACGACAGCATCAAATCGGGGATATTTTGAGGTAAATTTTCACTTGTATTATTTTCTTTTTTAGCGATTAACAAATCCGCGTAAAGTTTGGCAAATAATACAGTTGTGCTTCTTTCTTGACTGCTGATTCCCTCTAAAAGTTTAGCCAAGTCGCCGCAGGCATAATGAAATTGCGAACCGTTATAAATATCCCCTTTCCCTAGCTTCTCCAAGTATTTCTGCATAAAATCAGATAACTCCGATCCCTCAATTCGCAGCGGGTGAAGCGTGGTTTTATTGGCTTTTCCCAGGCTTGAATCCAGCCGCGAAGTAACAACCAAAGCATTGACGGGAAAATCAGGAGAGTTAGGGAGAATTGCCTTTTGGGTGGCTTCTGACATTTCCGAAAAATGGTCAACAATTACCAGAAGGCGACGCTGTTGTAATAATTGTTTCAGCAGTTCTTCATCAATAGGCTTGGGGAGGTCTGCGATCGATTTTAGTTGACCGTTAATTGCTGTTAAGAAAGAATCTTTGCCCTCGTTTACATTCTTTAGTTCTTCTTCGATTAGTATAGGAATCATCAGATGTTTGCTGAGGCGTTTGTTTTGCTCTGGTTCCATTGCCCAATCTGCAATTTGACAGGCGATGCTAGTTTTGCCGATGCCGCCTTCACCCCAAATCAGGAGACGGATGCGGTTTTTGGTGAAAGTTGACTGCAATTCTGAACCTCGAATTTCAGTTACTTTTTTGTCATCTACTTCAAAGGAAACTGGGATGTAAGTAGCGCGGATTTTGACAGTTTCTTGTGTGGTAAATTGTTGGCGGACTGTTTCGATGTGGGTGGAAACCCAGGCATCTAAGACTCTGGGATGGTAAATGAAAAAACGGATAAAGGTAAGGTCGCGAATCCGTATAGGTGCGCCGCCCCAGGTTTCCGGTAGTTTAAAGTCGTAGGATTTGAGTGCGTTGTTGATTTGCAGTATCCAGAGGGGACGCAGGCGGAGGATTGCAGACCAAAGGGCCGGGAAGAATATCAGGTAAATTATTGCTACTGCTACCCATTTATTCTGGCGAATTAAGTTGAATAAGTGGGCGTTTCTTTTGGCTTTGAGCGCTTCGATGGAGAGGCGTACAGTTGCGATGTCTTCTTTAAAAAACTCAGCTTTAGGGTCTTCTAGGATTTTTAAAGCAGTCTCGAATTGTCGGATGACTTTATCCAATTCTGCTGGGGATAGCGTTTTTGCTTGGTCTTGAATGTTAAGAGCGATTTTCTTTAGAGCAGAGGCAGTATTTCTACGCACGTCTGCATCGGAGTCTTTGAGCAGGGGAATCAACCCAGGTACAGCGGCTTTGGCTTCTGCACCGATGCTCCCCAAGATTTCGGCAACACGCCTACGTAACCCTGCATCGGAGTCTTTGAGCAGGGGAATCAATGCAGGTACAGCAGCTTTGGCTTCTGCACCGATGTTCACCAAAGCATAGGCAGCACTCAAATGCACCTCTACCTCTGGATGGAAATCTTTGAGCAGGGGAATTAACGCAGGTACAGCAGCTTTGGCTTCTGCACCGATGTTCGCCAAAGCATAGGAAGCACGGTTACGTACCTCTGCATTGGAGTCTTTAAGCAAGGGAATCAAGGCAGATACAACTGTTTTGGCTTCTACACCGATACTCCCCAAAGTAGAGGCAACACTCCAACGCACCTCTGCATTGGAGTCTTTAAGCAAGGGAATCAAGGCAGATACAACTGTTTTGGCTTCTGCATCAATACTCCCCAAGGCAGAGGCAACACTCCTACGCACGTCTGCATTGGAGTCTTTGAGCAGGGGAATCAACTTAGGTACAGTGGCTTTGGCTTCACCGATTCTCCCCAAGGCAATGGCAGCACTTCTACGCACCTCTGCATTGGAGTCTTTGAGCAGGGAAATCAACGCAGGTACAGCAGTTTTCGCTTCTGCACCGATGTTTCCCAAAGCTTCGGCAGCACTGCTAAGAACGTTTGCATCGGAGTCTTTGAGCAGGGGAATCAACGCAGATACAACTGTTTTGGCTTCTGGTGATTTTTCCCAATTAGAATATGTAATTCTGGTAGAATCTATAATTATGGCTAACACATTAGCAGCGCGACGGCGAATTTGCACATCTGAGTCTTTCAAGGCTTGAACAAGGGCAGGAATAGCTGGCTTACCAATTTTCCCTAGAACCTCGCCAGCACTCCGTCTGACTAGCAAATTCTTATCCCCCAAGGCTTGAATCAGAGCAGGAATAGCTGGCTCACCAATTTTGCGTAGCTTCTCAATGGCCGCATTCAGTTCCCTTTCATCATTGCTCTTTAACTTCGCAATCAGCGGGGCAATCTCTGTAGTCGCGACTTCTGGCTTGCGGTTTTCCAGGGCCAAGGCATTAGCGCTCAAAAGTAACGGCGCACCGCAAGACAAGAGAGTGAAAGTCAGTATAGCAGCGAGTTTTTGTGGGTAATGCTTAGTCATTTTAGTATAAACCGTTCACCTGCTGAACATTCTCAGCGATCGGGATAAAAATATCTACATTTTCATCAAACTGGTTTTCGGAATCCCGAAGTTAAATTTTAGGTATGTAGTTGCGCTTCAGCGCTCTTTATGTATGCCTATGAAAGAGCGCTAAAGCGCAACAACGTACCTAATTATAACCTTTGGATCATCAGGCATTTGCGCCCAAGCATTGGAAATTTCTTAGCTTGCCGGCTGTTCAATTCTTAGGATAACTCTGTGTTCTCCGGGGATAATATCTGAAGGAAGTTGTGCTGTCAGTTGACCATCGGCTGTAATTATAGCTTGCGTTTCTACAATTCTCATGGTCACATATTTTTCGCCATCTTTGCTTTTAACTTTGACAACTACTGGCTGTTGGCCGTCACTGAGATTCGGGAGGTAATGTTTACCTCTTACTCCTTTACTAAAATCATATTCTGGTTCCATTTCCCAGTCATCTACTATTTCTGAGTTTGGGTTGGGATTAGATACCTTGCTCATAGCTTCTCCTTTCATGCTTTGTAGGTATTCTAGCACTAATAATCCGAATAGTATCGCCGCGATATGTGTAAGCAACCACTAGCAAGCGTTCTTTGTTTGAATAGCCAATGGTTAAATAGCGATCTTCCTCTAGGGAATGGATCTCATCATAAATTGTAATCAGAAACGGATCGTCAAAAATTGTCGCCGCTTCATCAAAATCAATCCCGTGTTTACTCTGATTGGTTCTGGCTTTGTCATTATCCCAGTCAAAGTTAGTTGTCATTACAAGTAATGATGGCTGTCATAGAATATCCTCAAAATTCAAGTTAGCATCTATATTAATTTATCCCAAGCTATCTCTAATTGACAACTAAGTAGCTCGACCTAATTAAAGGGTGGACAGATAAATCCGTCCACCCAACTACCTACTTAGCCACAGGTTCCTTAGCTAAAAACTTCTCCAATTCTGTCAAAGCATCAGCATCAACCTTAGTCTGCATCGGACAAAACTTAGGCCCACACATCGAACAGAATTCAGCAGTTTTATAGATATCTGCCGGCAAAGTTTCATCGTGATATTCCCGTGCGCGTTCGGGGTCTAAAGACAACTCAAATTGACGATTCCAATCGAAATTGTAACGCGCCTTCGAGAGTTCATCATCCCTGTCGCGAGCACCATGTCGATGACGGGCAATATCCGCCGCATGAGCTGCTATCTTATAAGCAATTAACCCATTTCGGACATCCTCAGCATTCGGTAAACCCAAATGTTCTTTGGGTGTTACATAGCACAACATCGCCGTACCATACCAACCCGCCATCGCCGCACCAATCGCAGAGGTAATATGGTCATATCCCGGTGCAATATCTGTTACTAATGGCCCCAAAACATAGAAAGGTGCTTCCGAACACTCTTCCATCTGTTTCTTAACATTAAACTCAATTTGATCCATCGGTACATGGCCGGGCCCTTCTACCATCACCTGTACATCATGTTCCCAAGCTTTGCGAGTTAAATTCCCCAAAGTTTTGAGTTCAGCTAATTGCGCTTCATCAGAAGCATCGTGAGTGCAACCAGGACGCAAAGAATCACCTAAACTAAAAGAAACATCGTATTTCTTAAAGATTTCAATGATATCATTGAAATGAGTGTAAAGGGGATTTTGCTTGTGATAATGCAACATCCAACGCGCCAAAATACCACCGCCGCGAGACACAATCCCAGTAATCCGATTTCTCACCAAAGGTAAATGTTCAATCAAAATACCCGCGTGGATAGTTTGATAATCTACCCCTTGCTGAGCGTGTTTTTCGATGATATGCAGAAAGTCATCGGCGGTCAAATTTTCAATTGTTCCGTGTACGCTTTCCAGTGCTTGATAAACAGGAACCGTACCGATAGGAACCGGTGAAGCCTTGATAATTGCCGTGCGAATTTCATCCAAATTACCGCCGCCAGTGGACAAGTCCATGACGGTATCAGCACCATATTTGACAGCTAATTTCAGCTTGTCAACTTCTTCTTGAAGATTGGAAGAATTAGGCGATGCACCGATATTAGCATTGACCTTGCACTTAGAGGCAATCCCAATCGCCATCGGTTCTAAATTGGTGTGATTAATGTTAGCGGGAATAATCATTCTTCCCCGCGCCACTTCTTCACGAATCAAATCCGCTGGGAGATTTTCCCGCTTGGCGACATACTGCATTTCTTCAGTAATGACACCTTGACGAGCATAGTGCATTTGACTAACATTACTATGCCCCTGCCGTTTGGCGATCCATTCGCTACGCATATTCTATTTCCTCGATAAACAGCTTCCCTCCGCTGGTATTACCCAGACTCAGGTTCTAAGGGTGTTTCTCAGCCCAAATATTTGGGCACCCCTAGCTTAGGCTGTTAATTGTATCACTCTTATATGGCTAAATGAGAGGTCGTAAGGAAATCTTAATGAGGTGGGAGGGAGTGCGATCGCGCTTGACGATTATTCTATGAATTATGCTTTAATTCTCATTAACTTGACTTATTCAGGAATTACGCACGATTACGTAACGCCGCCTTCTAGGCGGTAAAGATACCGCCTAGAAGGCGGCGTTACGGATAGTTTTGCGTAAGTCCTGTTATTGAAAATTTTGCGATCGCACCCGATTTTACCTATACTACTCAAATGACTTAACCCAAAATCAAATCAACACTCACATTAAAATCAGGAAAAGCCAAGGGTGAAACCATTTCTCCCCGTTCAAACCTTTGCATAAAACCATAACCATTAACCGTAGGTAAACGGTAAACTTCTAAACAATCATCCTCCAGATTCCACAGCCAAACTTCTTGAATCCCAGAACGAGCATAATTAGGTACTTTTACATCCCGATCGAAATCAATCGTACTATCAGAAACCTCTATCAAAAGCAATACTTCAGACGGCCTTGGATGCGCCGTAGCATAATAATCAGCGCGAGGTTGTAGCAATACCACATCTGGCTGAGGTTCAGTTCTTTCTGTCAACTGAATTGGGTCTTGAACACCTACAATTGCACGTCCTCTCTCCAAATCAGAGAACACAGCAATCAGGCGCTTTACACAACTTGCATGACGAGTTCCAATGGCTGCCATTTCAATAATTTCTCCTTCTATTAATTCCACTCGGTCATTATTTGCAAAAACACCCGCCTCAATCATTAGGTGATATTCTTGGACTGTAAATAGCCGTCTTTGCATCTGAACAGACATAATTATTCTCCTGTTTCAGTATTTAATCTGATTTTAACATTGTTGCCAGTAATATGCAACCTACAACTGGTTAATTTACCTAACCCAATATCCAATCAACACTCACTTCAAAATCAGGAAAAGCTAACGGCGAAACCATTTCTCCCCGTTCAAACCTTTGCATAAAGCCATAACCATTAACCGTAGGTAAACGGTAAACTTCTAAACAATTATCCTCAAGATTCCATAACCAAACTTCTTGAATCCCAGAACGAGCATAATTAGGTACTTTCACATCGCGATCGAAATCAATAGTGCTATCAGAAACCTCTATCAAAAGCAAAATTTCAGACGGCCTTGGATGCGCTGTTGCGTAGTAATCAGCACGAGGTTGTAGTAATACCACATCTGGCTGAGGCTCATTTCTTTCTGTTAACTGAATTGGGTTTTGGATAGCAAAAGTAGCCATATCTTCGGGAATCAAACTGAATCGCCGTGCGAGGCGGTTTACACAACTTGCATGACGAGTTCCGATTGCTGCCATTTCAATAATTTCTCCTTCTATGAGTTCCACCCGTTCATTATTACCAAAAATACCAGCTTCACCCATTAGGTGATATTCTTGTACTGTGAACAGCCGTCTTTGCATCTGAACAGACATAACTATTCTCCTTTTTAAGCAGTTAGCATAACTTTACCATTTTTTCATGTAATATTCAACCTATTGTATTGATAAAGTACAACAGGCAATAGATAATAAAATTCTTGATCTAGATTGCAATTATGTGATAACTTAAAAAAAAATTCCCTCGTTACCAGTTTATGAAAAAATCACACCTCTTTCTAGCCACTCTCACTTCCCTCATCATGGTTATAGGAATTAGTGGCAAGGCTTTGCTACAACCAGTACCTCCTCTTCCACCTCCGCCTCAAAAGTCTGCACCGCCGAGCCCAAAACCCAGTCGGAAACCCTCATTACCGAGTGAGAAAGCGGCATTACCAGATCCAAATGCCCTACTAGATATAGTATCAAATTTCGTCATCAAAAAATACCAAAGCACTTCCTGTCAAGAGTTAGCCAAAATGAAACCCCAGGCCAACAGGAGTTCGTCAACTTCCGGCACACCAGAAGCAGTTGTCCAGGCGAAGGCTATTGAAATGTTGCGGCAGAATCCTGAGATGCGGAAGAAATTTATCAATCGAGTCGCAGGGCCAATTGCCAATAAGATGTTCGAGTGCAAATTCATTCCCTAAAGAGGAGGAATCCATGAAAAAATCTCATCTATTGTTTCTAGGCACTTTAACTTCTATGGCAATAGTTGTAAGTTCCTGCCAAAACACATCCAAAGAATCTTTGTTAGACATAGCGGCTAATTTCGCCATCGAAAAATACCAAAAAGCTTCCTGTGAAGAAGTCGCCCAGATGCAACCTCAGTCTCAGTCTACAACCGGTTCACAAACTGACGCAGGGAAAAAAGCGGATCTCCAGGCAAAAGCCATCGAAATGTTGCAGAAAGATCCTGAGATGCGTGAGAAATTTATCAATCGAGTCGCAGGGCCAATTGCCAATAAAATGTTTGAATGTAATCTAATTCCCTAGCTTTCTATTTTTATCTTTCCCCCAAACTCTTGTAGGGGCAATCCCCCTGTGGTTGCCCCGTAATTGTTTCGGGCAGGCACGGGGGCACTGCCCCTACAGAAAACTTCCTATTTAAACAATAAAAAACCACCCCAAACGAGGTGGCATATAAACAAAATCTGGAAATAAAAGACACTAAAACAAGAAAAGTAAACTACTAACAATGCAGGTTTTACTAATAGCAAGGCAGGCATTGCCCACCCTACTAATAGCCTTAGAGTAAAGTAAGCGCTACTGACGCTGGAGCACCGATGGAACCGGGGCCAAAACCTAAGTTGACAGTTCCAGCAGTAAGAAGGGGATTGTTAGCAATCGAAAGGGTAACGCTAGTCTGGCCGGGGTTAAAGTTCACCGTACCACCGTTGATATTAGAAGTACCAGCAGGGTTGGTAATCGTGTAATCCAAAGTATTAATCGGTTGACCGCCGCCTGGTGCAGCAATCAGATAGTCAATTGATGCAGAAACCGTAGTGTTACCAGTGCGGTTAATTGTAAAAGTTCCAGAGGCACTGTCAGCAACGGAAGTACCCGGCCCATAAGAGAAGAAAGTCGTCGGTGCAGCGTTACTGTCTAAGATAGTCAGCACTGCTGTTGACGGACTAGCTAGAGTACCACCAGCCAGGAATAGGTTCACAGTCTCATTAGGTTCGATCAAACTGTCAAATAGAGTCTGAACTGGGACTTGTACGCTAGCTTGTCCAGCACTAAAGGACACTGCTTGAGCCACAGGATTGTAATCACCAGGAGATGAAGCAGTACCGTCAGTAGAGCTCAACAGAATGGTTGCTGGCTGTGTAAGGTCGCCGGTACGAGTAATTGTAATGGGAGCAGTTTGACCTTCATTGACGCTGTAGCTCGCCGCACTGAATGAAAAGACACTAGGGCCAGTAGTCGTAGTTGGAGTCGGTGTCGGCGTTGTCCCTGGAGTCGGAGTTGGAGTCGGAGTTGGAGTCGGCGCAACATCATTAATCGTCAAAGTTGCCGGATTGCTGCCCACAGTACCGCCACTAAGCACCAAGTTCACAGTTTCCGGCCCTTCAGTTAGGCTATCAGTCAAAGCCGGAACAGTGAAGCTGGCGCTATTTTGTCCAGCCGCAAAATTCAAGGAACCCGCAGCAACCGTGTAGTCAGGCGCAGTCCCGCTAGAAGTAGCCGAACCATCAACAGTAGCGTAATTAATCGTCGCCGCCGCAGTACCACCCGTGCGAGTTACTGTAATCGTAGCTTGGCCACCTTCATTCACAGTGTAATTAGTCTGACTGAACTGGAAAACACTGGTTGGAGTCGGAGTTGGAGTCGGAGGAGTAGGAGTTACCCCTGTTCCACCATCAAAAATCGTCAGCGTTGCGGGATTAACAGTACCGACATTGCCATTGTTCAGGAAGACATTTACCGTCTCAGACCCTTCACTCAGAGTATCAGTGATAGTCGGGATGCTGAAAGTAGCGCTAGTTTGACCGGCCGCAAAGTTCAGCGTGCCAGTAGTTGGGGTATAGTCCGCAGGAGAAGAAGCCGAACCGTCAACAGTACCGTAGCCAATAGTTGCAGCAGTCGAAGTATCGCCCGTCCGCAGAACTGTCACCGTACCGGCAGTACCTTCAGGAGTAGAGTAATTACTGGTACTAAAGCTGAAAATACTTGAAGCAGTGGTTCCCGGCGTAGGTGTAGGCGTAGGGCTAACTGTAGTTGCCTGGTCGGAAATAAACAAGTTAGACGCAGGCAGAGTACCCAGGGTTGCGCCACCAGTTGGAGTCTGAAGTTGCAGGATTGCCGTCTCAGTTCCCTCAGCTATGCCATCAGCCGTGAGACTAAAACTAATTTGGGCCGAAGTCTGTCCGCTGGCGAAATTAACTGTCAGAGGTTGGGCAACTGTAAAGTCATTCAGACTGGCCTGACCATTACTTCCCCCCGGAGCAACGGTATAGTTAACTGATACAGCACCTTGGCTACCACCAGTACGGAAAACATCAACACTCACAGTGCTACCCTCTGTACCGCTGTAAGTAGGCTGACCGAAGTTCAAAATACCAGGGCCAGAAGTCCCTGTTGGTGTCGGCGTTGGAGTAGGTGTCGGTGTTGGGGTTGGTGTTGGCGTTCCGACTGACTGGAACCAGGCGGGATTCGCGCTCAGTTGAGCAGCGGTAAAACCTACCATATTGACTAGATACTCGCCAGTACCGACATCGCGAACTAGGGTGTTGCCGATGCTGATGCCGTTAAAGCCTGTGCCATCGATGAACTGAAGGTCGCTAAATTGCAAGCCACCAAACAACTGGATAATATCGTTGCCGTTGGTGCGAAAATCGGTAATTAAGTCAGCATCGGAGACAGTAGGGCCGCCAGTCGTAGCAGTAATTTTACCGTCGCCAACTCGCCCGATTCCGAAAATGTCACTGCCACCACCCCCACTCATAGTATCGGAACCAAGGTCGCCGTAGAGGATGTCATCTCCAAGGTCGCCCAGGATCAGGTCGTTGTTTTTGCCGCCATACATCGTATCGTTGTCTTTGCCACCGAAGATGGTGTCGTTGCCGTCGTTACCAAAGACGCTATCGTTACCGATGTCGCCCCTAACTAAGTCAGCGCCTTTACCGCCGTAAACTTGGTCATCATCTTTACCGCCGTAGACTGTATCGCTACCGTCGTTACCGTTACCAATGTCATTGCCGGGGCCAGCGAAGATTAGGTCATTTCCATCTATGGCATTGAGAACGTCATTGCCATCAAGGCCGTTAAGGGTGTCATCACCGATTAATTCAAGTAGAGAGATTGTCCTACCGTCAGATAGATTTCCGGGAAGAACATCTGGGCCGAGAGTACCATTTATATTGGGCATTTTGTGAACTCCACAGGTTAGTTATTTTGACTTTGGTAGAAGCACCTGTAGAGATTTATCTGGGAATGTCTTGAGCTTAAATTAAGAGGCTCTGGAATTATTTGTTCCATTTCTACTTTAGAAGTAATGGTGCCGAAAAGGTTCCTGAATAAGTGGATCTTTTCAAAGCAGTAACGCCGCCCTCTGGGCGGTAATTTGACCG
>NZ_JARFTR010000273.1 GCF_029167235.1 Kamptonema sp. UHCC 0994
CCCGATTCTATTCCCTTCTTCCCCTAGCCCCTAGCCCCTAGCCCCTAGCCCCTTCTTCCCCTAGCCCCTAGCCCCTAGCCCCTAGCCCCTTCTTCCCCTAGCTATACTTCTGCAAGAGCAAATCTAACTTATCCTTAGTTGCCTGGGGAACTTTATCTAGAGGAGTTAAAATCGCATACTTCAATGCTGAATGTGCCTCAGAATGGGGAGGATTTTTACTTAATCTTCGCACTGTTTCTTGAATAGCTTTTTGAGCATTTACCGCATTTTTATGCAAATTTGCGATTACCATTTCTACAGTTACACTATCATGATCTGAATGCCAACAATCATAATCAGTAACTAAAGCTAAAGTGGCATAAGCAATTTCAGCTTCTCGTGCTAACTTTGCCTCGGTTAAATTAGTCATCCCAATCACAGTTGCGCCCCAACTGCGGTACAAAAATGACTCAGCTTTAGTTGAAAAAGCTGGCCCTTCCATGCAGATATAAGTGCCGCCTCGGTGAAGGGTGACATCGGGAAGATTCAGGGATGCGATCGCATCTCCCAATACCTTCGCCAATGCGCCACAAACCGGATCGCCAAAAGTAATGTGAGCAACAATTCCCTCACCAAAAAATGTAGAAATTCGATCCTTTGTCCGGTCAATAAACTGATCCGGTACTACCATATCCAAGGGTTTAGCCTCTTCCTTCAAAGAACCAACGGCTGAAGCTGAGATTAAATACTCAACTCCCAAACTTTTCATGGCATAAATATTAGCTCGGAATGGCAATTCTGAGGGCAAAAGAGTATGATTGCGGTCGTGTCTGGCTAGAAACGCTACCCGCGTTCCTTCCAGCGTTCCCAGAATTACAGCATCCGAAGGCGATCCAAAAGGTGTATCAATTTGCACCTCTTCAACATCCTTAAGAGCTTCCATTTTGTACAGGCCGCTGCCACCAATAATCCCAATTTTTGCTTGAGCCATAATTTTTACCACGTCCTTTGGTTTTACTCAGGTATTGTACTGAAAGTGTGAAGTTTATGTAAAGTTTGGTATATTGTCAATGATAATTGTCACTTTAACTGTGGCAAATTGTCACAATTTTGTCTGCTACCTGTCACCCTCTAGCTTCACGAAATCTTTAAAAATGAAGCTACAGAGTTATGTCGTATACTTTTATTCTGTCTTGGTGTTGAGAAATGATGCCCACTAATGTCAGCCCCCCCAAAGTTTCAGTGGAAGACATCGTCGATCGGATTTTTGCCTTCCGCCAAATTACTTCGATCGACCAGCGACTACTGCGATCTGCACTACTTACGACGCAAACTCTCAGCGAAAGCGATCAGGTGCAACTCAACCGAGTGTTTGAAGGTCTGCGAAATGGAATCATTTTAGTTGTTGAATGAAGGTGCGATCGCCCCTGCTTTGATTCCTCCGCTATATTAAATTATAGCTGATGAATAAAATCGATTAGGAAAAACTAATAGTGAGATTGGGGGCTTCAACTCAGGGAATACGTTTGGCTAGCAATTTTACACATTAAAATTTAACAGCCAAAATCCAGTATAAGTCATACCCGAATCATCAGGCTGAACTAACAAAAAATGCAATCCCTGACTCAATTGCTTGCGCTCTTGGTAAATCTTTCCCGCCGCCTTTACATCATTATCTTCAAAAGTAGCAACAACCCATCTATCAATTAATCCTGCTTCCAAAATTAACCCATCGGGAGTACCAGGTATATAGTTTAAAGCAACTGGTTTAGCTTCTTGGAGCCATCTCGCTAATCGCATCGATTGGCGACCGCCATCAATTATTACTCCAGGTACGGATACCGTTGAAGCTAATGCTAAATTTAGCGGTAATAGTAATTCTGGCATTTCTAAAATTGGTATGGGACGACTTTTAAAAGCATCTTCAATGTCGCCAGCAGGTAGTGCTGCAAAACGCCAGCGATCGCCCCATAAATTCTCAGACAAAGGTACTGGGGGGGGTGAGTCTAATAAGACTGGACTGTAAGCTTCTCCCGTATAATTAGCCATTTGAGGATATTGTTTTGCCCGTTCTTCTAATAGCTGTTTTAGGGCAATAGTGCGCCGCGTTGCTTCTACTTTAATACCTAAGATTTTACCCGCAGCCTCAATTAAACTTAGAGATTGAGGTCGAAATACTTGGATTAAATTAGGTAAAATTTTTTCCTGGTTTATCTGTTGCAATTGTTCGGCAATCCAGCTAGAATTAGCTTGAGATTGAGGGCAAAAAGTGCTAAAATCGAAACTTCTGGTCGAGTCACAGATTGACAACTCCCATAATTTTTCCCCAGCATCATTTTTGAGGGGGCGGCGATAAAAATCAACTTGCCAAATAGCTGTCATTATAATTACCTTTAAATTCCTGAAAAAGTAGCTTTAAATAATCGAAATTACAGAATAATTACTTGTCATTGCGAACAAAGTGAAGCAATCTCCTTGAGACTATATGTCATTGCGAACGAAGTGAAGCAATCTCCCTGAGACTAAAGAGATTGCTTCGCGGAGCTCCCAATGACATTATTTATTTTTGTCCAGCTACTTAACAATTAAAACGGCGGCAAATCTGGGTCTTCCCAATCATCTAAATCAGGCGAAATCTCAATAACTTCATCCTCCGAATTAGATACAGCCTCATTAACTCCCAACTCACCCGGTAACTCTATAAAATTAGGCTCTAATTCCCCCAAAAAATCTCCCTCACCAGAAAGATTAACCGCTTCCCCGCCAAACATATTCGCCAGTCGCTCAACAGCCACCGCCACCGCCTCCGCATCTGCACGAATCGCCACCGCCTGCGCGTTACTTTGACTACCTTCTTGTTGCTTCCACCCCGGCTGTGAGGAGTCTATTTGTCGCACCGGCTCCGAATCAGGCGATTCTGGTTTCCGAGGCAAAATCTGTTGAATTTCATTACTAGAAATATTGCTATTTTCTCCAACATTACCATCACCAAGCGACTCTTTAGCAATGGTATTATTACTCTCCATCCCTGCTAACCCTAGTCTCACCGTCACCTGACAATTAAAGACTTTCTGAAAAGCACTTTCAATATTAGGAATTCTATCTTTAGCCGCCTTCACTAATGGCTGCGTAGTCAGCAAAATAATCGCTATTTCACCATCAAAAGACGCAAGAGATGCGTGTTCGCGCAGCAGTGCTTGAGTTAGAGGTTGGTGAATTTCAGCAAGTACCCGTTGCCAAACTTCCTCATTCTTAACTTGTTTCCCCATTGCTGGATTAGCAGATGGGGGAGATGGGGGGGATGGGGAAGATGAGGAAGATGGGGAAGATGAGGAAGATGGGGGGGATGGGGAAGATGAGGAAGACATGAAAGATTTGTCTCTCCTAACTTCTTTCTCTCCCCCGCTACCCAGATCCCCCGCTCCTCGCGGCTGAGCTTTCAACGCAGAAGGTAATAATCCTAACAAGGTCATTTCTAACCATAAACGAGGCTGAGTAGTATTCTTAATTTGCACTTCACTACTTTGTAAATGCTTCTGGCCAGCTAGAATCATCTCCACATCCCAACCCTTAGAAAAATCACAAAGTTTTTCCCAAGTTTGCTGAGTTAAAGCTACTAAATTATAACGTTTAGGAGCTGTTTTAGCTATTAAGAAATCTCGGTAAAAACCCGCAAAATTCTGAAGCACTAACAGCGGTTCTCGACCGCGATCCATTAAGTGACGTACACAGTCTATAACTGTTTCAGTTGTATCTGAGGCAATTGCTTCTAATAGTGCCATCAGATCGTTTTCAGGTACAGCACCAACTAAATCCCAGACTTTTTCGACTGTGACTTCCCCTGCAAGTAGGCTCAATTGATCGAGTAAGCTTTCCGCATCTCTGAGTCCGCCTTGGGCGATTTGAGCTACCATTTGGACGGCATCAGGAGCAATATTAATATTTTCTTTATGGGCAATTTCTAATAGGTGATTGGTCATTGCCACTACGGGAATTCTGCGGAAATCAAATCTTTGGCAACGAGAGATTATAGTTGGTAATACTCTTTGAGCGTCAGTTGTTGCTAAGACAAATACTACGCGATCGGGTGGTTCTTCTAAGGTTTTTAATAGAGAGTTGAATGCTGACACGCTGAGCATATGACAGTTATGAACTAAAAGCCCATTCGCGACAAAGTTGTGGTTTCCTTCAACTTCAATATCATAAACTCTCTCTACTCCAGCGACTTTTACAGATTCGACCCTCTCCGAACTCGCAGGGGATAGTATCTTCATTCCTTTCTTGATATCTTTGGCTGCTATCCATCCCTGTTCTGTCCTGATTAAATGATTAGAAGTACATCGGATTTCTCGGTTGGCAGTTTTAATCGTTAGTGTTTGCTTCTCGCCTTGGTCTAGCCATCGCAAAACTTGTTTAAATTCCCATACTCCTGAAACTTCATTATAGCTAATAACTTTTTTCCCTTGAATATTGGGATCTCTAATAGGAATCATCCCCTCTGTTGTTTGCACTAGCGAGTCACCAGTCAAACACTCATCAATCACATAAACTTTATAGCGACATTGTACAGGTGCAAATTGTGCCCGTTCTATCAAATCTCGAATGCTATCAACCCCTGTATTACTAGCAGCATCAATTTCGATCACGTCCAAAGTTCTACCTTCAACAATCCCTTGACAAACATCACATTTTCCGCAGGGAGTTGCTGTGGGGACATTGCCCGCAAGACAATTCAGGGATTTGGCTAAAATCCTGGCGCTGGAGGTTTTACCCGTCCCTCTGGGCCCCGTAAACAAGTAAGCTGGGGCGATACGGTCTTGGCGGATGGCGTTGCTGAGGGTTTGTGCGATCGCCTCTTGGCCAACAAGATCCGCAAAGGTCTGAGGGCGATATTTGTGGTGTAGGGGTTCGTAAGTCACAACGCTGTAAAAATTATAATTAGAAATTAAAAATCAAAATTAAAATTATAGTCAAATTTAAGCTATAATAATGTTTTACTATAAACTATGATAATGAGAATGACAAGTTTTTTCACCGTTTGAATTATAATAGATTATAGATTTTTTGCCATTTCTGTCATCGGGTGCAGCTAGGAGACAGATGTGCCAGGAGTTTTCTGGCAGTTGAAGATCGAGTATGGATTAGTGGGTGCGACTGCTTCCAGTTATAGGAAAATGTCAATTTTGATAGCAGTAGCGCCGCCAGCCGTAATCAGGGGAATTCTAGAAATACAGTGTCAAATTCTACCCTTTACAGCCTATGTCAACCCAAATCATCCTTGTAGAACCAAGGTTGGCAGCAGCCTCCCCTAAGCCGATTCCGGTTAAATCAGGGAAGTTTCCTTCAGAACAAATCTGGATGGGAGCATCAGGGTTACTGTTTTTACTGCTCGTAGCTTTAGCAGTGCTTGCCAAACTGAAAATAGACGATTTGACTAAGAAGATCAAATTTGAGGAATTTAGAAATCGGGAGACACAGAAAAAATACAAAATGGCTCTTGAAACAGTCGGAAAAATGGAAAAGAATCCCGACTTAATCCACTCGCGAGATTTTAACTTGGATTATTTAAGAATGCGGATGGCAGAAGAGGTTTTCCATTTTGGCATTGTTAATCAAATTAAGGTGAAAGTAAAAGATAAAATTAGTGTTGCTCTGCGTCCAACTCAAGGCTCAGCAGGAGAGAAAGTTGGAAATGCTGGCGCGGGTAGGCAAGTTGACTCTCAGTTTGATGTCGAATATGAGACTGGTGAACCGAGGGGTGAAGTAAAAAAACGAGTGCTTTTCCGCATTCAAATTAAGCTAATGAAATTGCCAACTCAAGCAACTTCTCAAACGATTAATCAAATTATTGACTGTCTGGAAACTTATCTGAGCCCGTCAGATGACCACGACAATTGGCAACCCACTATTCAAGGTCGAATTGTTCATATTGAATGGGATCAAAAGGCAAAGCCTACACCCTTGCTAGTATTAGAACAATCAAATGAAGGAGTAAATGTTACTTTTCGCACTACGAGAACGCCTGGGGGTAGGATTAACGAGGAAGAAAAGCAGTTGCCTGCGGCTAAGGGAGGAACTAAGACGGGAACTAAGGCGGGAACTAAGGGTGCTACCAAGGGTACTGCAAAGGCTGGTAGCAAGCGTCCCGGCGGTAGGAAATGAGTTTTTTTATCTGCTGATAGGGGTTGCTGTTAGGGCCGCAGTTTGCAGGCGGCCATCTTCCATGTGGATAATGCGATCGGCAACATCTAAAATTCGATTGTCGTGGGTAACGAGTAAGATGGTAGATTGTTGTTCTTTGGCTAAACGCTGCATAATTTCTACTACATCTCTACCCGATTTACTGTCTAAAGCTGCTGTCGGTTCGTCTGCTAAGACTAATTTGGGGTGACTGACTAGAGCTCGCGCGATCGCAACTCTCTGTTTTTGTCCGCCGGAAAGATTGTCAGGATAATAATCTATTCTATCTCCTAACCCTACATCCTCAAGCATTTTGACAACTCTAGCATTGATTTCTTGTTGAGAAATAGAGTTATGTAGCTCCATTGACATTTGCACATTTTGCCGCGCTGTTAAGCATTTGAGCAAGTTGTGAGCTTGAAAAATATAGCCAATATTACGCCGGATTTTTATTAATTGATTTTTGTGTCCTCCTCGCACTTCTTGACCAATTATTTTCAGACTACCTTCTTGCACTGAACGCAATGCTCCAATTAAAGTTAATAATGTGGTTTTTCCAGAACCAGATGGCCCCGTCATAATCACAATTTCCCCAGGGTAAATCTCTAAGTTAATGTCAAATAATGTCTGTTTTTGAAGTCCCCCTTCCCCAAAGTAATGATTGAGATTTTGAATGGCGATTACAGGTAAATCATTCATGGCTAATTGCTAATGGCTAATTGCTAATGGCTAATTGCTAATTGGGGAAAAATTCTCTCCCTCTCCCAGTTGTAGGGTGGGCGCTCGCCGCCAATCATCTATCGCTATGAATTATAAGGTTGTTTGCGGTGAGCGCCCACCTTACGTTTTAACAGTTAACAGTTAACAGTTAACAGTTAACAGTTAACAGTTAACAGTTAACAGTTAACAATTAAAAAATATCAGCCGGATCGGCAGCACTAAGTTTTCGGACTGCCACTGCACCTGATGCACAACACATTACAAATGTCAATATCAAAACAGTAATAGCTTTCGCCACTGTCATGTACATTGGCAAACTTGTAGCCGTTCTACCTAAATTATAAAGAACAGTAGAAATAGCAAATCCTGGCAAATAACCAATGATTGCCAAAATTATAGCTTCTTGAAACACCACACCCAAAAAGTAGATATCTTTATATCCCATAGCCTTGAGAGTAGCGTACTCCGGCAAGTGATCCGAGACATCAGTATAAAGAATTTGATAAACAATCACGATCCCAACTATAAATCCCATCCCTGCTCCCAGAGTGAAAATAAATCCAATTGCTGTACTCTCCTCCCAATATTTTCGCTCAACTTCTACAAACTCTGCTTTTGAGGAAATTCTAACATCGTTAGGCAAACGTGCTCTCATTTCACTAACAACTTTCTGAACATCAGTTCCCGGCTTTAAGTGAATAATTCCTATATCAATTATTCCTTTCTTCCGCTTATTGAAAATTCGCAAAAAGTTTAAATCGCTAGTAATCGCATTCCCATCCGCGCCAAAAGATGCACCTAAAGTAAACAATCCACCCACTTTTATTCGGCGATTTTCTATTTCTGTTTCTACAATCTTTCCACTCTCGAAATAATCCTTAACTGGCCCGAATTCTGCTCTAGAAGCATCATCAAATAAAAGCAAATCTGGCATTTTTATTTGCTCCTGTTTCTCAGTCACACTGGGCAAAATAAAGCTCCGCTGGGACGGATCGATGCCAATAACCATAATTTGACGAGTATTTCGTTTTGTAGGATCGGGATTTTTCCACAGCCCCAAGCCGATATACATGGGGCTAATAGATTCCACGCCATCAAAAGCAAGGGCTTGATATAAACGCCTCTGAGGAAAGCTTTTCAGTGCAATTAAGGCCGTAGATTGGGTGCTTGTTAAAAAAATGTCGCCGTCTAATTTGGAGTGAAAAGTAATTGCACTTTCAAATAGCGCATCCCTAAATCCAAACTGCATAAACATTAGTAAATCGGCAAAGCCAATCCCAGCTATTGCTACTAATAAACGGGTTTTCTCTCGTGTTAACTGCAACCAAGGCAGAGGAATTTTCAGAAGCATATTTTCTGGTTTTTAAAGAGCTATTTTCACTTCTACCTGTAAGTTGGTCAGGTCAGCAACTTTCTTACTTGCCTCTGGATCGAGGCGAATTTTCACTTCCACAACTCTAGAATCTGTATCGGCTGCGGGATCGGTATTAAGAACATCTTTTTTACCAATTTGTTTGCCAATTAAATCGACTGTTCCCTCTAGTTTATCTTTTAAAGCAGCACTGGTAATAACTGCCCGCTGACCTCGACGAATTAGCCCGATATCTGTTTCATAAATCTCGGCGATTACATACATTTGATTGGTGCGGCCGAGGTCAACTATGCCGTTGTCAATTGAAATGCGCTCTCCTTGTCGGGTGTTAATTTTTAATATTTGACCGTCTGTAGGGGCTTTTACAGAGCTTAAATCAAACTCTGCTTGAGCTTTTTCTTTGGCTGCGATCGCGCGTTCAACTGCGGCAGAAGCTGCTTGTACGTCTTCGGGTCGCACTTCCGCAATTTTATTGAGGGTACTTTGGGCTTGATTAATCTGTTCAGGGCCCGTTTCTAGGGTTTGGTTGAGTTCAGCTTTTGCTTGGTTAACCTCTTGAGCTAATGTTTCTAAGGTTTGGTTTAATTCAGCTTTTGCTTGGTTAATTTGCTCTCTACCAGTTTCTAGTGTTTGCGTCAAATTTGCCTGGGCTTCCTTAATTTGTTGTTCCAGAGTTTGAACAGTTTTGTTGAGGTTAGCTTTAGCTTCTTTGAGTCTCTCAACTGCTATTTCTACTGTTAACCGTTTGGTGTCGTAAGCGGAAGCTGAAATTGCACCAGTTTGGTATAGTTCTCGATTGCGTTCGTTTTCTGCTCTTGCATTTTTTAATTCAGCTTCTAAGCGATCGACTGTTGCATTTTGAGCAGCAATTTCTCCGCGCAATTGAGCTTGAAGGTTAGCAAGTTTTGCTTGTTCTACCTGAGTTTGTCTTTGTAGTTGAGCTTGAAGTCTGGCGAGATTAGCTTCGGCTACTTGTGTTTGCCTTTGCAGTTGAGCTTCTAGTCTAGCAACTTTGGCTTGTTGAACTTCAGTTTCTCTTTGAAATTGAGCTTCTAAACGAGCAATTTCTGCTTGTTGAGCAGAGATTTCTCCCGTTTTTGCTCCGGCTTTAATTTTAGCTAATTCTGCTAGTTGAACTTTAACTTCTTTTTCGGCTTGTTCTAATGCTGCTCTGAGGCGATCGCGACTATCTAAAATCGCAATTACTTGCCCCTCTCGCACGCGATCGCCTTCTTCCACTCGCAGTTGCTCTATTTTCGATCCCTCCGACAGAGACGGGGCTGCTACTTTAATTACTTCCCCTTTGGGAGACAGTCGCCCTAGTGCTGTTACGGCTTTGGGAACTTCTGAGGGGGATAAACTAGCGGGTACAGCGGCGGTAGAGGCTGAGGGTTCTGGCTTTCCGAGTTGAGATACTTGCCAGAAACCAACTAGAGCGATCGCAGCAGCACCAGCACTGGCTAACAATATAGTCCACCGTCCCGCAGGCTTTGAGAATGATTTATCTTTCGGCCCTGACTCCTTTCCCATAATCTTAATTTAAGACATACTTTTCTAGTGGGTGGCAGACTTATTTAATTGTAAATGACGGCGCTGATTATGCCGTTAATTATTTGAGCTTTAGCAGGAATCAGGGTCGATCGAGGGAGGTTCAAATCGCATATTTACACACGATGTCTATTGATAAATCTACGGATATTTCCTCTGCTTGTTGTTGTCAAATTTACGTAGGATTGCCTAGAGCTAGCTCGAAATCCTCAGTGAAAACCGCATCAAATAATACAGTTCTCATGTAGCGGTCTGCCCATTCTGGCCCAAAAGCTTTTTCAAGTACCCGGCGGGTTTTGTCGTTCTGTTGCTGTTGGGTGCAATAATAGGTTTGAGCAGCCAGGATTTCGGCTTGCTCTTCAGTAGATACCGGCCGTGAGGCGATCGCTAGTTGACAGTGTATTTCTACATAGGACTCGACCATAGACAAAAACTGAGCTTCTTCCTCCACTGAACTCGGTCGCACAAACAGGCAAAATTCTGAGAAGATATCGCCCCAATCTGGTACTTGGCGGTACTCAGAAAAATTGTTATTGGGCAATGTACCTAGAGCGCTGCGGTAAGCCTCCGGTAAACTACGGTCAGCACTTAGAGGTGAGAGATCCGCGATCGCAGCACTAATCGATCCCCGCCCCGCCACGATATCCGTACCAAACATCGGTAAAGCATAGTTCGATCTAGGGAACATCACGCAGTGCAAAATATCCAGGTTTGACCCCACCTTCGCCAATTCCAAGTGAATCTTACGGAACTGGGGGGTTTGGAAGCACTTATTTTCAATAATCAGTTTTTCTCCCTCCAAGCGGCCTTCCACGTAGCCCAGCTCAGCAGGTAGATAGTATGGTTCTAGGTCTAGATAGCGTTGCCAGACTGCTTCCATCCTGTCTGCTAGCTGACGGATCAGGGAGTGTTGTTGTTCTCGTAGGGAGGATTGTGATGTTTCTAACATTGCTAAAAAAGCTCCTATAAAATTTTAATTTGTGTTGGCAAAGTCTGACTCGCAGGCTTGTATAGCTAGGGACTACGATGCTCCGATGCTCAGGACTAGGGAAGAAGGGAATAGAATTAAGGGTTTGAGGAAACTAGAATGTCCTAACCACCTTGGCGGTTGCTGTATATTTGAGCATATCAGTAAATCTGTGCGAAATTTTACCAAAATCTCCACTTTCAAAGGCATTTTACTCTTAGCCCTCGGCACTTTGTATCTTGCTGAGATGCTCAAGTTTTATTAAAAGTGCGATCTTCTTTTTATTCTTTGCCTAAATCTACTTACGTAACGCCGCCCTCTGGGCGGTAGAATAACCGCCCAGAGGGCGGCGTTACATTTATCGAAAAAATAAAATTGTCTTAACCGACGAAAGTGGTTGCTATACCTTAGAATTTTAACCGCAGATCGATGTTAATTTAAAGAAAGCTTATAGGAGAAAAGTATGTTTGGTTTAGGATTACCCGAATTAGGAATTGTCGCCTTTGTTGCCATCTTAATATTCGGCCCGAAAAAACTCCCCGAATTAGGAAGCGCGATCGGCAAAACCTTACGAGATTTCAAAGAAGGAATTCTCCCCCCTGAAGCAGAACCCGCCGACCCAGAAAAAGAAGAACCTAAAAAACCGGAAATATAATAACGGTTAACAGTTAACGGTTAACCGTTAACCGTTAACTAATCAGCCTTGATTCACAACCGTTGCCTTCAGGCCTTCTTGAGCTTGTAACTGACTAGAAATAGCCGGAGAAACCCCCAAATCCTTAATCGGATTTCGAGCCTCAATCAAATTCAGAGCACCGCTAACACTCTCAGGTAAAATCACCACCAAACTCCCCGGTGGCGCATTATCCAAAGCCTTATTTACAGCATTTGTTTCATCCAAAATTGACTCATATTCAACCTTAGATTTCCCATTTTCTTGCGAGTTTATCGCCTCTCTAATTCCCTGACAAATTAACTCTGCCGCAGAACCGGCAGGCCGTCCCCGCCTATCAGCATCCTCCTTAACAATAATCCGGTCAAAAATCTTGGCCGAAAGCTTACCGAGGGTGACAAAATCCTCATCTCGCCTGTCTCCAGGGCCACCTACCACACCGATATGGACTCCCGGCCAATTCCGTACAAAACTCCCCAAAGCCTCATAACTATGGGCATTGTGAGCATAATCCACCAAAGCGTGATAAGTTCCCAAATTAAACAAATTCATCCGCCCCGGAGTTTGACCAGCGGAAGCCTGGAAGCTTGACAAAGCTGCCCGAATATGCTCAATCTTCACCCCTTGGGCGAAAGCCGCCAAACAAGCAGCTAAAGCATTGGCAATCATAAACGGTGCGCGGCCGCCCATAGTTAAGGGTACATTTACCGCCTGTTCAATTCTTAGCGTCCAATCTCCCTTCAAAATCGACAAATAGCCATGTTCGTAAACCGCCGCCAAGCCGCCCGCCGCAGTATGTCTGGCGACTAACTCGCTATCAGGATTCATGGAGAAATAAGCGACTTGTGCCTTCACGCGCTGGGCCATTTTCGCCACTAAGGGGTCATCCGCATTGAGGACTGCACAGCCGTTAGGCATCACGGACTCTGCCACTACACTTTTAAGAGTAGCCAATTGTTCTACAGTATCGATATCACCAATACCTAAATGGTCGGCGGCGACATTCAAAACCACACCCACATCGCATTTTTCAAAGCCTAAACCGGAACGTAAAATGCCGCCTCGTGCGGTTTCCAGCACTGCAACTTCTACTGTCGGGTCAGAGAGAATTAAATGAGCGCTTTGGGGCCCAGTATTGTCTCCTGATTCCACGAGATATTCACCGATGTAAGTCCCGTCTGTCGTGGTGTAGCCGACTGTTTGACCAGTTTGCTTGACAATGTGAGCCAGTAGGCGAGTAGTGGTGGTTTTGCCATTAGTTCCCGTTACAGCTAAAATCGGCACTCGGCTGGGCTGAAACTGGGGAAATAGCATATCCAGCACTGCGCCAGCGACATTGCGGGGCAAACCTTGGCTGGGTGCAACGTGCATTCTGAACCCAGGCGCAGCGTTGACTTCGACGATTACGCCGTTTACCGATCGCAACGGTTGGGAAATATCAGCGGTGACAATATCGATCCCGGCAATATCCAAGCCAATAATCTTGGCTACTCTAGAACACAGCCACAGATTTTCCGGGTGAATCTCATCAGTGCGATCGACTGCAATACCGCCGGTACTGAGGTTTGCTGTTGCCCGTAAAAATACTCTCTGACCTGTTGGTGGTACCGAGTCCATCGTATATCCTTGCTTATTCAGCAAGTCTAAGGTAAGTTTGTCGATGGTGATCCGGGTAAGTACATTGTCGTGTCCATCGCCCCGTTGGGGGTCGCGGTTGACTTCTTCGATCAGGGCTTCTATGGTAGATTTCCCATTTCCAACTACATTTGCCGGTACTCGTTCCGCCACTGCGACGACTTGACCGTTAACTACTAATACTCGGTGGTCGCGGCCGGTATAAAAGCGTTCAATAATTATGCTTTTGCTTTTGGAGGCGGAACTGGCTAGGTCGTAGGCTTCCTCTGCTTCTTCCCAAGAGTTGATATCGATGGTGATCCCGCGTCCGTGATTGCCATCTAAGGGTTTAATGACTATGGGATAGCCACCGACATCGGCGATCGCATCTTGTAGTTCGTCTAAATAGTTAATCACCGTACCTCTGGGAACGGGAACCCCTGCGTCGCGGAGAACTTTTTTAGTGCCTTCTTTATCGCAGGCCAATTCTACGCCCAAAATACAGGTGCGATCGCTCAGAGTTGCCTGTACCCGTTTTTGGTGAATCCCGTAACCCAATTGAATCATAAACCTGGCACTCAACTGTATCCAGGGAATACCGCGAGTCTCAGCTTCTTTAACAATAGTTTCCGTCGAAGGGCCTAGAGCTGCGATCGCAGCAAATTCTTGGAGGTCTTTGATATCTTGAGCTAACTCTTCTGATGGATAAGTCCCGGTATTAACAATACTTTGGCACAGCCGCACGCCTGCTCTGGCAGCGTAACGCCCTGCTTGTTCGTTTTGATACTCAATTACTACTTGGTAAGTGCCGGGAGTTGATGTCTCGCGGGTGCGACCAAATCCCATTGGCATTCCTGCCAATTGCTGAAGTTCTAAGGCTACGTGCTCAATGATGTGGCCCATCATCGTGCCTTCTCGGACGCGCTGTAAAAACCCGCCCCGGCAGCCAGGGGAGCAGTAGTGTTCGATTAAACTGGGTAGGACGCTGGTTAATCCCTCGTAGAAGCCAGGAATTTGAGCTGAAGTTCTATCTGCCAAATCTTCTAGTTCTAGACGCATGACGACCAGCTTGTGCCGTCTAATGCTCCAGTAGTTGGGGCCGCGTAAGGTCTGGATTTTTTGTATTTTCATGGAAGTCTTAGAGGATTGTGGGTCGCAGGTGTCGGAGAAGCATTGCCCATAGTTATTCAATTTCAAGCTTGATTACTAGATAAACTGTTCGCTGCGAACAGTTTTGCTATGAGTTTTGAGTTTAGGGATTTAGTTGGAGTTTCGACACTCCGGCGGCCAACTGGAATTGGGACAAGTTTCTGATTGCACGGCTTTACCAGAGCGCATATTGTAACAATCCCCATGACAAAGGATGTGCAGGCGTAGGTTAAATAGGCTCAAGGGTTCTGTTGCTTCCACCTCTGGCTCGTTGGTGTGAAATATTTCCCTAGTATCGACGATAGTAACTGTACCTTTGCCCATAATGCTAATGATGCCATCTCCCTCAAACATGGCGCAGGTGTCTTCATCGATGCCGATGCCGATGCGGTCGGGGTGGGATGCGATCGCAGACAACAATCTAGCCATGCGATTACGGTTGTGAAAGTGTTGGTCTACTATTACTTCTGGTATGATATCGAGCCCATTTGCCATATCAACTAATGACCGATTTGGAGATGCGCCGCTACCGCCACCTGCGATCATGTGGTGGCCCATTACTGCTGCCCCAGCGCTGGTTCCAGCTAGGACGATTTTGCCTGCTTGGGCGGTGGTACGAATTTTTTCCATCAGCGGCGTATCGGAGAGCAAACCACATAGGCGCAGTTGGTCGCCGCCGGTCATGAATACTCCCGTACAATCTTCTAAATAATCTTTCCATAACGGGTCTTCCCCTTGTTCCCGCTCCCGAATGTCGAGAACTTTGACCGCTTCTGCGCCCATTTCCTCGAAGATGGTGCGGTAGCGGGCGCTTATAGCTTCGGGATCTCGCGAAGCTGAGGGAATGATTGCCAGTCGGGCGCTTGAGCTTCCTGCGCGGTGAAAAAAAGTTTGCAGGATCTCCCGTCCATGAACTTTGTCTTCGGCTCCCCCAATTACCATGATTGTTGTTGTGGTGCGCTGGGGGATATGTTCAAGGGCTTGAGATGTCAACTGCTGCATAGTGTATCTTCCTCTGTTTGGCTAAAATTGAGTCGTGCCGCTGCTGGTATGCTGCCAAGTCAGCTTGCGATCGAGATCGTTGGTGTTTTGCGCTGTTTTTGCTCTTGGCGAAGCATACCGCCTGTGGGCTGGGTAAGGCAACGGGCCTGCAACTGAATGGAGTTGCTATCAAGCGCTGGCGATTTTCCTTCCTGGTAGTAATTTTTCTACAAAACCCGCTCACAAGTACAGCCAGGATTTAAGCAGCAAAGGAAAAACCTAAGACTTATCCGACTATAGGCATTTATTTATCAAATTTATGGTATTATTATTGTACCTTTTTTTGCGCCAAAATGTTCGCTTTTGTGCGATCGCGATCGCGCTAATAATTCTACGATGACGATGAATCAAAGAGCAATTGTAGAAAACGGGCTTTCGTACCTGTGTTTTTAGCAGGGACAGATTGGAGAATTAACTAATTACTAAATTTACTGCCTCGTGCGATTTGATGTTCTGACTCTGTTTCCAGATTTTTTCACATCTCCCCTAAGTTCGGGGCTGATGGCCAAAGCTTTAGCGAAAAACATCGCCGAGGTGCATTTAGTCAATCCCCGTGATTTTACCGCAGATAAGCATCACCGAGTCGATGATGAGCCTTATGGGGGTGGGGTGGGTATGGTGATGAAACCGGAACCGATTTTTGCGGCGGTGGAGTCTGTACCAATTTTACCGAGGCGTGAGGTGATTTTGCTGACTCCCCAAGGGGAGACGATGCAGCAACAATTATTTCGGGATTTGGCTGGCGGGTACGATCAGTTGGTTTTGATTTGCGGCCACTATGAGGGTGTGGATGAGCGGGTGTTGGAGTTGGTGACTCGCGAGGTGTCTTTGGGGGATTTCGTGCTCACAGCGGGGGAAATTCCGGCTTTGGCGTTGATTAATGGGGTGGTGCGGTTGTTACCGGGAACGGTGGGTAAGGCTGAGTCCGTAGCTTTGGATAGTTTTGAGGATGGGTTGTTGGATTATCCGCATTATACCAGACCGGCGGATTTTCGGGGGTTGAAGGTTCCTGATGTGTTGTTGTCGGGGAATCATGCTGAGATCGATCGTTGGCGGCGGGTACAGCAGATTGAAAGGACGCGGCAACGGCGGCCAGATTTGTTGAATGAAACGTGAGGTTTTACCATACTTTTATAGAGGCGCGATTAAATTCACCCCAAATATGGGATATGTAATTTTTTTTTAACTATATATCCAATGTACAATATGGTAGGATTTTCCTTAAGCTCAAAAACTGCAAAGAGTAAAAGCTAGAGAGGTTGTCCAATGAACGCCAAGACCCAGACCCGAAGCGTCCGCATTGCCAGCATTATCGAGAAACGGAAACCCCTAGCCCAAAGGATTGAAAAGGTAGAAACCAATTTACAATCCCTTGCCTCAGAAATGGGTCAACTTGAAAATAGTCGCAATCAGCTAATCACAGCCGCAAATACGGAGCCGAGGATCGCTGATGCCTTAAGGCAAATTGATTTTTCCAGAATTAATCTCAGTATTTTTACTGAGTTGGAGAATCTCAAAAAGCTTAAAGCCCGCTTTAATCGTCAAAATCTAAATCTTGGCGTAGTGGGAATTGCTAGACAAGGAAAAAGTCGCCTGTTGCGGAGTTTAAGTGGACTTTCATCTGCTGTGATTCCAGATGGACATTTAGGACACTGCACGGGAGTTTGTAGCACAATTTATCCCAACGAAAATGGCGATACTTATGCAGAAATTGGATTTCATACAGAACAATCGTTTCTGAAAGAGGTTATTGCACCTTACTACAAAGAACTTGATTTAGGTGAAGCTCCTAGAAATATGCAAGACTTTGCTGCATCGCTTCCTCCGCTTCCCAGTAGCAAAGCTGGTGTCCCTACAAATCAAGCTAAGTATGATTATCTGGTGCAAAAGTATCACGATAATTTAAGAGAATATTATCGGCTATTAGGACAGCCCTCCTTAACAGTTAATGACCCAGAACAGATTCGGCAATATGTGGCTCAGGATAATACAAGTGGCGATCGCGTCTTTTTTAACTATCTAGCTGTCAAACAAGTTACGATTTTTTGCCCCTTTCCTAATCCAGACACCGGAAAAATTGCCTTAGTTGATATGCCCGGTTTAGGGGATACGGGTGTAGGTGCAGAAGAACAGTTAATCAAAACTTTGGGCGAATCAGTTGATGTAGTTTTGTTTATGCGACTGCCCAAATCAACGGGTGATGCTTGGAGCATTTATACTGATATACCACTCTACGAAATAGCTCAAAACGCACTAAAAGACCGATTACCTATTGAAAAGTGGTCTTTTATGATTCTCAATCGCACTAGCGCGAGTTCAGAGAAAGGGGACAACTCAGCACAATGTCAATTTATGGAGGAAACACTACCAAACTATCCTATAAAAGTTATTAATGTCATTACGGCTGATTGTAGCAATAGTGAAGAAGCGAACACCAAAATTTTAGATCGGGTTCTTGACTATCTAACAAACAACATTGAAAATTTGGACAAAGAATATGCTACGTTTTGCCAGAATGGACTGAATCAACTCCAAATTCAGATTAGTAGCGAGCTAGATAAAGCACGTCAAATCTTCAATCAGGGAAGAGCTACTAACCAAGGTAATTTTGCAGAATTCCGCAAGTTATTTAGAACCCTGTGGAACAATCTCGTGCCTCAATTAATAGAATTGCTCGATAGCCTTAGACAAGAAAGTGACGCACAAGAGGTAAATACTGCTTTCCAGGGGCAAGTTAATTTAGCTGGACAAGCTTGTACAGAAGATTCAGGCATTCCAACAATTGAGGAAATTGAAATAATGCGAATCAGTCCCAAGGGTCAACAGAGTTATCAAAACACTTACAACATTTATTTGAATCAAATGCGAACTAACCTATCGCAGAAATTTGCCTCAATAGATGTTGGACTCAAGGAGTTGATAGAGCAAACAAAATCTCGCGTGACTAATGTGCTAGTAGATGCAGGTCGTCTAGGCAATATCACTGAATTACGCGGGTCTGAATTTATTCAATTCATGGCAGAGAATATGCCAGATTCCTGTAATCGATTGAAAAAAGGGTTTCAGATTCTGTCCAAGTTTGACCTTTCATATAGTGGGCTCTTTCAGCATCGGATTCGACAGCAGCTTGACCCCGTTACACCTGATAAAACAGATGTGCCTCTTCCTTCTGATTCCCCAACTGCTGAGGATGTCTTAGAACGGCTAACAGTGCTTCATCAAAGAGTCGTTTATGACTGCGAAAATGCTTTGAGCGGAATGTCTTGGGAACCAGGCTTAGCGGCATTTGGCATGGTAGAAGAATTTATCGATCAGGTATTGCGTTCTGAAGATGTTGAGGATGAGTGGATAGATTTTCTTGAAGGAGAGAAAGAAAGAGTTTGGCCAGACATATTTGATCCGAAAAGGCCGAAACCGGGCCAAGAGTGGCAGAATTTAGTAGAACGTGCAACTATGGCTAACCAAGGAAACTTAATACAATTTCTGAACTAACAAACTAAGGAAAAATTCATGCCAGAGGATTATAAAATTACGATGCTTGGTCCTAGTGGAGTTGGTAAAACCAGTCTCCTAACAGTCATGTGGGATCGCTTAGCTGATACTATTGGTGAAGCGAGTCTTCAACTCACGCCTGAACCTGAAAGTTTGTTCAAACTGCAAAAATGTCTAAAAGACCTTAAAAGTTTGGCGAATCGGGGTAATTTTCAAGCGAAGGGAGGAATTGAAGGAACTTCAGCTCCTTCTATTTACTCTTTTGACGTTGGGAATATGGGTGCAAGGAACCCTTCTTGGAGACTTCATTTTCATGACTATCCTGGTGAGTGGATCGAGTCCAATGCCCAAAATATGAATAAAGTCAGAAATATTATTCAGGAATCATCAGCCGTTTTGATTGCGATCGACGCACCAGCACTTATGGAGCGGGAGCAACGAGGCAAATGGAAAGGAGAGTGGCACGAAGAATTTAATACACCGACAACAATTACTACATTGTTCCAACAAGCCTATAAAGGAGTGAACTTACCCAAACCTAAAATTGTGATTTTAGCCCCTGTAAAATGTGAGAAATACATCAGAGGACAACACTCGGAAGCATTGCTCGAACGGGTAAAATCAGGATATTCTAACCTTCTAAAAACTCTTCAAGCTGATGCTTTGGCGGGGAAAATAGCCGTCGTTGTTGCACCTGTTCAAACAGTAGGAAATGTGAGTTTTAATGCTGTCCAAGACCAAGACGGAACCCCACGTTTTTCCTTTAGTCAAGTAGGAAGTGGTGGTTACAGTCCGAAAAATAGCGAACAACCTCTTCGTTATTTATTGCGTTTTTTATTAAGAGAATATAATGATAGAAGTCGCTTTCCTGGAGATAGGTTGATCAGGACAATGTTTGATGTAGATGCTCCCTTCATTAAGGCTGCAACAGTGGTGGCTCAAGGGTGTAAACATGATAACGGTTTTGCTGTCTTACATGGTCATAATTTACTAAATTAAATGAGGAGTAACTAGCTATGGAAAGATACATTATGAGTCGTGGCGAAAGAAAACAAATAGGTTATCACTGGCTAAACATCGCCAATGATGGTCAAGAAAGTCAAGAAGAACCTCCCATTTCCGAATTTACATCTTTAATTCAAAGTGAAATCCTTTCCGTTGTTTTAGCCCGTTCAAAGGGGCAATTAATTTTGCTGGTAACTGACTTGAATACAAAATCAAGGATAGATTATCATCCTCGTCATATCCGCAATTCTGTGGCATGGGTTGGGGATAATTCTGATGAAGCAACTTTGCGGGTGCTTGCTGTTCAATCATTAAAAGGTTTATTAACAGAAAAAATTGACTCAGTTGTGACATCTGGCAAGGATGGGAGTTTTCAGGTCGATCATAAGAAGCTGAAAGAGCTTGAGATACTAGCTAGTAGAGAAAATGTGGGAAATTCACCTGCGGATCTAAAGCGAAAAATTGGCAAAATTTCTGAAAAATTAAAAAATGAGTTAGCTGATGAACTTAAAAGACAATGTTTACCATCAACTGATGGACCGCTAGTGGTAGTGACAGAAATAAAGGCAAGAAAAACCCTTGAAAATGCGAAAGTATGGCGGGGTTTATCAACTTTAGAGGTAAATAAAATAGAGCAGTTTCCAGAGGAGTGGGAAGAAATTGATAGAGGTGGAAGTATAGTGCTGTACAATCCAGACAATCCTAGAGCGGAAGAAGTTAAAAATATTTGGGATGTTCCTAAAAATTTTTTGAATAATTTGGATTTGAAGAAGTGGTTTGGTTTATCTTTAATCATTATTGTTGTAGGATTACCTATTGCGTCGTGGCGGTTAGAATTTTCGCAAGTAGCAAGCAATCCAACTCCTACATCAATTAGTTTTCCGACTGCAACACCAAATACGCGGTTAGAATTTTCGCAAGTAGCAAGCAATCCAACTCCTACATCAATTAGTAGTGTTCCGCCTGCGACACTAAATCCCCAGAGTTCATCAACATCATCTAGCACTCCTAGTCCAACAGCGTCACCCCTGAAATCACAACCATCTAGTCAATCTAAAATCATTTGTACATCTAGTATTTCAGAGGATAAGCAGGGTATTGATCTGAAAGTCAGAACTTCTAATCTTAAGGAAAAAACTATGTATGTGCAAATGTTGAGGTTTGTTGAAAACAATCCAGTATTTTATCAAACTGAACCAAAAACGATAGATGGTAGGGAATGGATCGATAATTTTAAAGACCTGGATGGAGAGGGTAAGCCTGTTGTTAACAAGAAGTATTATATTTTGGGATCAGTAGAAGAAATAGATACAACAGTTGTTCAAGAAAAAGCAGAAAAATTTAAAGATGCTTGCTTGGCTGAGCAGAGTGCTGATGGCGATTCTTGCTTTGTCTGTATTACCACGCTCAAATGAGGTTATGATGCCTAATGAATCTAATAGTGTTAAATGTGGAAATTGTGGAAACTTGAATCCCTCAACTGTAGATAAGTGTAGTTACTGCGGTCATAGATTGCGCTGGGGGCCAGTTATAGTTAAAGCGTTAGCGGGATTAGTGGTACTATCAGGAGGTTATTTTTCTTGGACAAGCTGTTCACAAACTCTAATTCCTATACCTTCACCTAGCCCTACTTACAGTCTAACATCTTCACCTCAAGTTACTACACCTTCACCTATAGTTTCTCCTGACAGCAATCCTACACCTACACCTTCACCTCCAGTTCCTACAACTTCACCTATAGTTTCTCCTGACAGCAATCCTACACCTACACCTTTGCCTCAACTTCCTAATGCAACTACCTACCGCAGTTTGGCTGAAGTACCGAACGTACCAAAAGGAGTCATTCGCTATGGAGGATCTACAACTTTTGCTGTGTTAGAAGATAAAGATAAGGGTGATGCCATTACTGCTATTAAGAAAGCTCATCCTGAATTTAATTTAATTTACATTGAGCCCCCACCAGGTGAAAAGCCAGGGTCTGGTTCAGGGCTCAGAATGCTGATTGAAGGTCAGATAAGTATTGCTCGTTCTTCGCGTCCCCTAAAAGATGACGAGTTTGAAAGGGCTAGAAATCGAAATTTTACCCTTGAACAAATTCCAGTTGCTATTGATGGTATTGCCTTCTATGTTAACCCTGAATTAATGAATCAAGGAGTAAAGGGTATAACATTAACTCAAGCACAAAATATTTTCACGGGAAAAGTAAAAAACTGGAAAGAGATCGGTGGTCCAGACATTGAAATTGCCCCGTTTAGTCGCGATCCTATAGATGGTGGGACTCCAGAATTTTTCCAGGAAACAGTATTGAGAAAACAAGCATTAGGTTCCAATGTGCAGATAGCGAGAGACACTACAGAGTCTATACGGAAGGTTGCTATAAATTCTGGTGGGATTGGCTATGCTACAGCTTCAGAAGTCATTAACCAAATTATGATACGTTCTCTACCTCTGGCTAGATCGGCTAATTCATCTTTTATTTCTCCCTGTAGCGATAATAATTGCACAGCCGTTAATAAAGCTACTTTTACTGATGGTTCTTATCCCATAACTCGACAACTATTTGTTATTATCAAACGAGATGGTAGCATTGCCGAGCAGGCAGGTGTTGCTTATGCTGATATGCTCTTAAGCGATGAAGGTCAGAAGTTGTTAGATAAAGCCGGGTTTGTTCCTATCCGCAACAATCCGCGTTGATCTACATTATCCTTTTAATTAAAGGTTTGGGAGAAAGTTTAGATTTTCGGGTCTAATTATAATAGATTTTGAGTTGCGACGCTCCAATCCTATCAAATATTTGCTATCCTTAAGATATCATACCAGTTTATAAGCCAGATGAATAACACTACGATGTCACTAGGTATAGAAAAATTACCAACTAATTTGATTACCGATGATGGTGAGCCGATGGAAAGCAATAACCATAGAATCTCGATGAATTTACTCATCCAGTCTCTCAAATATCATTGGCGAGATCGACAAGACTTTTTTGTAGGTGGTAATATGTTTGTCTACTACAGTGCTAACCAAGTCAAAAATCAAGACTTCAAAGGCCCTGATTTCTTTGTTGTCTTAGATGTAGATGGAACCATAAATAGAGATGCTTGGATTGCTTGGGAAGAAGATAGTCGCCTTCCAGATGTGGTAATTGAATTAATGTCTCCCTCCACTGCTGAAATAGATTTAACCACCAAAAAAGATATCTACGAGCGTAAATTAAAAACCCAAGATTATTTTGTCTACGATCCCAATAATGCCACTTCTCTAAGAGGTTGGACTTTAATTAATCGTCGTCGGTATAAACCCTTAAATCCTAACGATCAAGGGAGATTATATTGCCAATCTTTAGACCTATGGCTGGGTGTATGGCAAGGTAAAATAGAAAACACTCAAGGTAATTGGTTGAGGTTTTTTGACGCTGATGGAAATTTAGTGTTAATGGGTGATGAAGCTGAGACTCAAAGAGCGGAACGGTTAGCTGCCAAGTTAAGGGAGTTAGGGATTAATCCTGATGAAATATGAAATAATAAAATATTGTACATCACCTCTGAAAGCAAGAATTATATGAACATCCGTATTGGCAACGGTTACGACATTCACCAACTGGTAAGCGATCGCCCCCTGATTTTAGGCGGAGTCAACATTCCCCACGAATTAGGCTTACTCGGCCACAGCGATGCAGACGTGCTGACTCATGCGATTATGGATGCCATGTTAGGAGCACTCAGCTTAGGAGATATCGGTCATTATTTTCCACCAACTGACCCCAAATGGAAAGGTGCTGATAGTTTAAAATTACTAGCACAAGTAAACCAATTGATATTAGATAAAGGCTGGCAAATAGGTAATATTGATTCAGTGATAGTCGCGGAACGTCCGAAGTTAAAGCCGCATATTGAAAAAATGCGCGATCGCCTCGCTAATGTCTTAGAATTAAATCCTGACCAAATTGGTGTTAAAGCTACCACTAATGAAAAGTTAGGCCCCGTCGGGAGAGAAGAAGGAATCGCAGTTTATGCTGTCGTCTTGTTAGTGCTAAGATAGTTGTAAGGTTGTAAATAATTATGATAACTTCTTCAATTCCTCATGTTTTACGTCGGTGGCTTCCTATCTTACTAGGAGTTATCATCGCCATCACTCTTTATTCATGCAGTCCAGCTCATTCTAACTTAGTAGCACGATTAGTAGTTCCTACACCAAGTGGGCCAGCAACTTTCAACTCTCCGCTAAATCAGTCAGCTTATGATGTTTTTGGCTATCTCTATGAGGGATTGCTCAATCAAAATGGCCTGACATCGAAGCTAGAACCCGGTTTAGCTGAATCCTGGGAAGTATCTAAAGATGGCAAGAAAATTGTGTTTACTCTGCGGGAAGGATTGAAGTGGTCAGATGGCGAACCTTTTACCACCGACGATATCATTTTTACTTACGATGGTATTTACCTCAATGATAAAATCCCCTCTAGTTTAAAAGACATTCTCAGAGTTGGAGTCAGTCGCCAATTTCCCAAGGTAAAAAAAATTGACTCGCGCCGAGTAGAATTTTCTGTAGCAGAACCCTTTGCACCTTTTATTCGATTTGCTGGCGGATTGCCAATTTTACCAGCTCATATTTTAGCAGAAAGTGTTCGTACTACCGATGCTGATGGAAAACCTCTATTTCTATCAACTTGGGGAACTAATACAGACCCCAAAAAAATTGTTGGTAATGGTCAGTATCGGATGACTAACTATACTCCAAATCAGCGAGTTATTTTAGAGCGTAACCCCTACTACTGGCGCAAAGATTCTCAGGGAAATTCTTTGCCTTACATTGAGCAAATTGTTTGGCAAATTATGGAAAATACAGATACTCAACTGCTGAATTTTCGCTCTGGAGATTTGGATACCCTTGATGTACAGCCAGAGGCATTTCCGCTGTTAAAAAAGGCGGAAAAACGAGGTAAATATACTATTTATAACGGCGGGCCGGACTCTGGGACTGTGTTTTTAGCTTTTAATCTCAATCAGGCCCGCAATTCTAAGAATAAGCCTTTGGTAGACCCGATTAAGTCTCGGTGGTTTAATATTAAGGAATTTCGGCAGGCTATTGCTTACGGAATTAATAGAGATGCAATGACGAACAATATTTATCGAGGTTTGGGTGCTCCCCTGCATTCCCCAATTCCGGTGCAAAGTCCCTTTTACCTTTCTCCAAAAAAGGGATTGAAAACTTATAATTACGATCCCAAAAAAGCGAAACAATTGTTACTTGATGCTGGTTTTAAATATAATTCTGAAGAGCAATTGTTGGATGCTCAGGGAAACAAAGTCAGATTTACTATACTAGCGTCTGCGGGTAAAAAGGTTCGCGAACAGATGGCATCACAAATTAAACAAGACTTAGGCAAACTTGGGATTCAAATTGACACGCAGTTTTTGAGTTTCAATACTTATGTAGAAAAGCTACGCTTGACACGAGATTGGGATACTTATTTGGGTGGTTTTACGGGTGGCGGTGTAGAGCCGCACGGCGGCTATAATGTGTGGTCAACTAAGGGGACTTTACACAGTTTTAACCAACCTTCCCAACCGGGAGAACCACCGATTAAGGGTTGGGTTGTTGCTGACTGGGAGCAAAAAATTGATGACCTTTACGTGCAGGCATCGCAGGAGTTAAATGAGGCAAAGCGCAAGGAGCTTTATGCGGAGACGCAGCGGATTTCTACTGAACAAGTGCCTTTTGTTTATATGGTGAATCCCCTGACTTTTGAGGCTGTACGCGATCGCATTTCTGGAATTAAGTATAGTTCTATTGGTGGTGCTTTCTGGAATTTGTATGAGCTGAAAATAATGGAATAAAATTGGTAATTGGTAATTGGTAATTGGTAATTGCTAAACCGAAGTAGTTTCACATTATGGCGATTGCTTCGCTTGGCTCGCAATGACAACTAACAACTAACAACTAACAAAAATTCATGGAATCTGAAGCATTACAAAATTTACTAAAAGCTGTTGCGGCTGGGGATATGAGTCCTGGCGTAGCTTTGGAAAAATTAAAGCATTTTGACTTTGAACAGGTAGGCGATTTTGCGCGAATTGACCACCACCGTAGTTTAAGAACTGGTTTTCCAGAAGTAATTTGGGGACAGGGAAAAACACCTGAGCAAATTGTTGAGATTATACAGGTGATGCGACCGCGCAATTCTGTGGTGATGGCTACTCGAATTACACCGCAGGTTTACGAGCAATTGCACCAGGAAATTCCTGATTTATCTTATTATCGAAATGCTCGAATTTGTGCCATTGTTCCTGATTTAGCAATCCCAAAAAATCCGGGAATTATTGCTATCCTTACTGCGGGAACTGCCGATTTACCTGTGGCAGAAGAGGCGGCTGTGACGGCAGAACTCTGCGGGTTTCAGGTACGCCGTCTCTGGGATGTAGGAGTAGCAGGAATTCATCGTTTACTGAGTCAAAGGCACGTTATTTCTGAAGCAGATGTGTTAATTGTAGTGGCTGGAATGGAGGGGGCTTTGCCTAGTGTGGTTGCGGGTTTAGCGAATTGTCCGGTGATTGCTGTACCCACAAGTGTCGGTTATGGTGCTAGTTTTGGCGGTTTAGCTCCCTTGTTAACAATGCTTAATTCTTGTGCTGCTGGTGTAGGTGTGGTGAATATTGATAATGGGTTTGGTGCAGCGATTTTGGCCTGTCAAATTCTGAGAACTGCTGGTCGATTGCGGGGGGTTGAGGGAGAGAAAGCTTAAATATATTTTGCACCCTATAATCCTTATCCAGCAAGACTTAGAGCGAATGTATGTTGCAATAAAGTATTTTGTTACACTGACAAATAATGTGCGTTCTGATACTAATAGCTTAATCTTATGTAAAGAAAAATGAGATTTTAGTCAAGATATTTATCCGAATATTAAGCAATTTGTAACTCTTATGACAACTTGTGTGTTCTTACTTCTGTTATTACCATATTCAGCTATCTTAGAAATATAAAATAAAGATTAAGCCGAAAACCCTACTCGTTATGGGGGGCTGACGGCTTAATATCACCAGTTTCTTCTCATCCAAGTACCTTGGATGAGGATTCACGATTTTCGGAGGTTTTTATGACTCCTACCATGTTACGCCAGCTCTGGTCATTAGTTGAAACCACTCAGGCCAATGTCCTAGTGACGCTAGATGATGACACTCTCGCACAGTGGTTGCTCAAGCAGTTCAAAATGAATTCCGCCATCAATGGCAACGAAGCTGAACTTTTGAATCAGTATATCCAGTCTCGGCTATCGCTGATTCGGGATCTTGCGGCTGAGCGTTTAGGAGCGGAGCCGTCTGGCTAATCATCAGGTATCGTGGCTGAAACCAGGGTAAGGGCATTAAAATGGCTAAAAGCTCCAATTTCTGAGGCTTCAAAGCAGTTGCACAGCGTATGCCTCAAATTTTATGGTTGGATAATTGCACAGTTGTATTTTTACTTTTGTCCAAAAATGTAGGACGATAATTATGGCGATCGCGAATTGATTTAAGAGGGAAACCTTGCGATCTCTCAGCCTTGCGACTTCGCGATCGCAACTACCACAACCATTTTAAAGCATTCCTTCAAGTCGCTCAATAGTTCGCTGATTTTCTGCGGGAGTACCGACGGTAATTCGCAAACCTCCACCTGTGTGCCGAATTAGAGTACCTTGGGCTTTAAGTTTCTGCATCAAATCTTGATGTTGTTCATCTATATAGTTAGTGTCATCACTTTTAAGTCGCAGGTAGATAAAGTTAGCCATACTTGGCCATACTTGTAATTTTGGGTGCTGACTAAGAGTTGCAATTAACTTGCTTCGCTGAGCTAAGGTTTCGGGAATTGATGATTGCAATAACTGCCTTTGAGCTAAAGCAAATTGAGCGGCAATTTGAGAGAAACTAGGGAGATTATAAGGCAAACGGATTTTTTCAAGGGTGGCGATTAGTTCGGGATGTGCGATCGCATATCCTACCCTCATAGAAGCTAACCGAAATGCTTTAGAAAACGTCCGTAAAATTATCCAATTAGGATGCTGCTGCAATTCGCCAGCAAGAGTAGTTTGGCTAAATTCAAAATAAGCTTCATCAATTACTACCAAAATATTATCTGGTAAACTTCGCAGCCAGTCTAACTCATTTGGGGTTAAAATATTGGCAGTAGGTGAATTGGGATGAACTACAAATACTACCCGCACTGGCGGATTTTGAGTCTGTTTAATTATTCCTTGGGCTGCTGCTAAATCTATTTCAAAGTTTGCCTCATTTCGCCCTACACTCACCACAGGAATACCGAGGGTTTGAGCGAGAATAGCATACATTGAAAAGGTCGGATTAGCAACAAAAATCGAACCTTCTCCCCGCAGACAAGTAGCAATCAGCAATGAGCGAATTAATTCGTCAGAACCATTACCAACTGAGATATTATCTATGGTAATTAAAGAATTTTGAATGGGAGTAATTGATTCATTGACGTATTCTGCGATCGCCGCTTTAAGCGCTGCGTGGCCACCATCAGGATATCGATTTGTCTCAATTAACTCCTGGTAGTTCCAACCTAGCTTTTGTTTCAACTCATCAGGCAGATCGTAGGGACATTCATTCGTGTCTAAGCGATCGAGAGCAATCTCAGACTTCTCTGGTTCCCCAGAAGTGCCACCTGGATGAGGGGTATAAGCAGTAAGTTGTGCTAAATCTTGGCGGATAAATGGCAGCATGACAACAATATTTATTTTGGTAATTCACAATGGATAATTAACACCTAATAATACTATAGCAACCGCCAAGACGATGAGGATAGATATCCGTAACGCCGCCCTCGCTTGCGGTGAATTACCGCCCAGAGGGCGGCGTTACGTAAGTTCACACGAGAAATAAAATTGCCCTAATAATTTAGTTAAAACTTAGACACGGCTGCACAATTTGCTATATACCATCGCCAAGGCAAATCAACACCTTTAGAAATACCGATCCGCGTTGTTTGGACGATTGCGATCGCACCTCCCTCTACAGCTTCTTGAAATTCTGTGTTCCGATGTTCTAACCATAGCCCTTCTCCAGCACGTAAAGGCAGACCATTTAAACTAGAATTAATCTGAAGTACGCGGCAAAGTTTCCCTGGGCCAGCAGCAAGGCGATCGCGAAGCCGCCGGTTTCCGGCATCGCGAAGCCGCCGGTTTCCGGCATCGTGTTTTAATTGTTGATATCCTTCTGGAACTGACTCTAATTGTAAAGCTCGAATCAACACAGCACTACCAACTCCTTCCAAATCGGTCACAATATTGAGACAGTGATACATACCGTAAATCAAGTATATATAGATTGTACCCGCTGGCCCAAACATCGCCTCGTTGCGAGGAGTACGACGCAGGTAAGCATGACAAGCTGGATCTCCAGGTGCGTAAGCTTCTGTTTCCACGATCGCACCCCGAATTATTTCACCATTAGGAAAACGCCGCACAAGGGTACAACCTAGCAAATCAGGCGCGACATTGGGAGATGAACGCGCCAGCCAAGAAGAGTTTACAATCTGAGTGTCAATCATCAAACAGAGGAAGCTCAGTTATGGATGTCAAGTTAGTTTTAGCAGCCTTGACCGTTGTTTTTACCCTGGGTTGTCTGTTCTTCGGCACGAAAAATGGATTTTATGACAGTGACAACTATCACGGTAACGGCTCTGCTCATTAAATCTGGGACTTGATTGATTAGATATCTCTAAAACTCTGATCCTGTCTCGACAAAAACCTCAAATTTGGTCGATGTCTATTTTTAACCGCCGCCTGACTCAGGCGGCGGTTAAGTTTTAAGGATTTACCCACTGTTCATGTAACGCCGCCGTCCCGGCGCTATCTTTACCACCGTCCCGGCGGGGTGACGCTAATCCTTTGAATTGTTAAGTTTTATTAAAGACTTGACATTTGGCGAAAAAACAGTAACAATGAATACAGTAAAGAGAAATAAATCGTTCATCTTAATTGCCTCTAGTTGATAGAGGCGAACGAGACGGAAGTAGGGACAACTCCCGAAGGAACGCGCCTCAGTTCACCTAATTGATAGAAAGAGGCGAAGACCATGAAACTTCAATATCGCGGCATTAGTTACGAATATACTCCTCCCGTAGTTGAAACCGTTGAAGGTAACGTAGGCGGGAAGTATCGGGGTTTAGATTGGCGGTTCCGCAATCTCAAGAAAGCTCCAATATTGCAACCGAGCGTTAACTTGACCTATCGCGGTGTAAGTTATAGCAATAACCCAAGTGCGATCGCACAGAGTCAAGAAGTCGTTGCTCAAGCAGATCCGACACCAGTTATGCCTATTTCAGAGCAAGCTCGCTCCCTGATGATGAATCGCGATCGCGCCGTTAAGAAGCGCCATCAGTCGATGTTGAGCCGTTTAGCTGCTGAAGTTGGATTAAATATCAGCCCTTCAGAATACTACAACCAAGTTTAACAACTTGTTTGTTAGAAACTCCATAAACCTAAAAAAGTACCCCACAAGGGTACTTTTTATTATCAAATCTATATCATAGAATTCTAGCACCAATTAAATCACTTTAAATTTTATGACTATTTCTCAAGTTGCATCCCGTTCTCTGATTGAAATTGCCACCCAAACCCGCCAAGCTGCGCGATCGCTAGCCGTATTATCTACTGAGGCAAAAAATCAAGCCATCGAAGCGATCGCGCAAGCCTTAGAAACCGCAGCCCCCGAAATCTTAGCAGCCAATACCGCTGATTGCCAAGCGGCTGAGGCTGACGGCATTGCGGGGCCACTATACAATCGGCTGAAGTTGGATGTAGTGAAATTGCAAGGCGCGATCGCAGGTGTTAGAGATGTGGGCAAACTTGCCGATCCTGTCGGTGTCGTCCAAATTAATCGCGAATTAGACCAAGGCTTAATTCTCAAGCGCGTAACTTGTCCTTTAGGCGTTTTAGCGATCATTTTTGAAGCCCGCCCAGAGGCATTAATTCAAATAGTCTCTCTAGCAATTAAATCTGGTAATGGCGTAATTCTCAAAGGCGGTAAAGAGGCGATCCGTTCTTGCGAAACCCTAGTAAAAATCATTCATCAAGCATTAGCAAAAACTGCCGTTAATCCCGAAGCAGTCCAGTTACTCACCACGCGAGAAGAAACCTTAGAACTGTTGCAATTAGATGGCTACGTTGACTTAATTATTCCCAGAGGTTCTAACTCCTTTGTGCGATTTGTCCAAGAAAATACCCGCATTCCAGTATTAGGTCACGCCGAGGGAATTTGCCATTTATATGTGGACAAATCCGCAGATTTTAATAAAGCCGTAGAGATTGCCATTGACGCTAAAACTCAGTATCCAGCCGCTTGTAATGCCATTGAAACTTTATTGGTTCACAGTGCGATCGCTGCTGATTTTTTACCCATAGTTGCCCAAGCTTTAGAAACTGTAAAAGTTGAATTATTGGGAGATAAAAAAACCTGTGAAGTTCTGCCTATTCTAGCTGCAACCGAGGCAGATTGGTCAACAGAATACAGCGATTTAATTCTCTCAATTAAAATCGTCGATAGCTTAGAATCGGCAATTAATCACATTAATACCTACGGTTCTCGGCACACCGATGGAATTGTGACTGAAGATATAGAAGCCGCAGAAATATTTTTAAATCAAGTCGATGCCGCTGGAGTTTATCACAATTGTTCGACTCGTTTTGCTGACGGCTTCCGCTATGGATTTGGTGCAGAAGTGGGAATTAGCACTCAGCAAATGCCACCTCGCGGGCCCGTAGGTTTAGAAGGGTTAGTCACATATAAATATCGCGTGGTTGGCGATGGCCATATTGCGGCCAATTATGTTGGGAAAGATGCGAAGGAGTTTACTCATCGGGATTTGTATAGCAACCGCCAAGGCGGTTAGGGGCTAGCCCCTAGCCCCTAGCCCCTTCTTCTAGCCCCTAGCGATAACAGCCAAATTCGCTAAGACCGCTACTAATTGCTCCGGCTCAACAGGTTTGGCAATATGAGCATCAAAGCCTGCGGCCAAAGCTTGGGATCGATCTTGTTCCCTCGCATAGGCAGTTATAGCTAAAGCTGGCAAATGTTCTCCCTCAAAAGCTTCCAAAGCTCTCACCTTACGGATTAGTGAGTAGCCATCCTCAATCGGCATTCCAATGTCGCTGACCAAAATATCTGGCTGCCAACCCTCCAAAACTGCGATCGCTTCTCCCACCGAAGCCACTGCGATCGCAGTGGCCCCATACTCTTCTAGCAAAGCTACCAAAAACTCGCTAGTGTCTGTCTCATCGTCAACAACTAAGACTTGGAGGTCAGAAAGTTCGTTAGAGGATGGAGTCTCAGCACTGGGTAGAGATGCGGTTGTTGGCGAAATTCCCACTTCGCGAGTCTCAATACCCTGTTTGAGGGGTAATCTAACTGTAAACGTCGCTCCTTTGCCTTCTCCCTCGCTCTGGGCGCTAATAGTACCACCATGCAGTTCCACCAAGTGGCGGGCGATCGCTAATCCCAGCCCTAATCCGCCGTAAGACCTAGTTACAGAGCCGTCGGCTTGTAGGAAGCGTTCAAAAACATAGGGTAAAAACTCAGCAGAAATGCCTTTTCCAGTATCACGCACGGTCATTTCAACTCCCCCATGTCCCCCATCTCCCCATTCCCCAGTCTCTAGCCTTAGTTCCACTTCAACTTGCCCGCCGGCAGGGGTAAACTTGATCGCATTAGAAAGTAAATTCCAGATCACCTGCTGAAAGCGCTCGGCATCGCCCCAAGCCAATCCCACTGCGGGGTCAACGAAAGCATCGATCTCAATGGACTTAGCTCCTGCCATTAAACTCACAGAATTCATCGCTACTTCGAGCGTCTCCACAAGGTCGAACCAGCGGACGTTCAAGCACAGTTTCCCTTGAATAATCCGGGAAACATCTAAAAGGTCTTCAATAAGCTGCTTTTGCAATCTCGCCTGACGCTCTATAGTTTCCAGAGCGCGAGCAGTTGTGGTTTCATTAAAGTTGCGGCTACGGAGCAATTGTGCCCATCCCAAGATGGCATTCAGAGGCGTGCGGAGTTCGTGGGAAAGAGTTGCTAAAAACTCATCTTTCATGCGGTTTGCGGATTCGGCTTCGGCCCGTGCGGCGCGTTCCCGATCGAGTAACTGCGCCCGTTCTGATTCCGCTCGCTTGCGATCGCTAATATCAGCCACAATCGACATACAGTTAATATTGCCCTTAGCGTCGTACACGGATGTTGCCCACAAGCCAATCTCAACTGCGGAGCCGTCCTTCTTTTGGCGGCGAGTTTCTAAACCCGTGAGGGGAAATCCGTCCCGAATTGCTTTCAGGTTGGCTTGGAATTCCTCTTGCTTATCTGGGGGGACAGAAGGAAGGAAACAACCTTTTGCTTCCTGTTCGCTCCAGCCGAAAATCTTCTCTGCGGCTGGATTCCACATTTTTACTGAGCCGTCTTCGGCGCTAAAAACTGTAATCCCCAGGGGACAAGCTCGAATCAAGGTTTTGAGGGTTTGGTTAGTTTCCATCAGCGCTTCTTCGATGCGCTTGCGATCGCTGATGTCTACGTTAACGCCGATCGTTCGTAGCGGTAAACCTTGCTCGTCGTTGAAGGTCGTAGCTCTCAGGGCAATCCACCGTATGCTGTTGTCAGGGCGGCAGATGCGGAATTCAATATCTAATTCTCCACCTGAATTTGCGACTTTGGCAATTTCCTGTTTTGTCTTGGCGATGTCGTCGGGATGCAGCAGTTGCGTCCAGTTTTCGTATTTACCTCCGAAACTTCCTGGTTCTAACCCGTAGAGCGCTTCTAACTCTTGCGTCCAGGTAATTTCACCAGTTTGGACATTCCACTCAAAAGTGCCGATTTTGCCAGCTTGCTGAGCTAGTTGCAGCCGCTGTTGATTATTTTTCAGTTCCGCTTCCACTCGCTTGATCTCAGTCATGTCGATGTAGAAGGCGATCGCAGTTTCTTGCTCAGTAAAAGGTTCAGCCAGCATTGCGCCGCCAATGAGGATGGGGACGCGGCTACCATTTTTGTGGATATACTCTTTTTCAAAAGATGCTGTTACTCCGGTGGTGCGGAGTTCTGCGATCGCGATCTCGTCGAGATACAATTGCTCCGGTGGCGTTAGCCGATCCCAACGCATTTGACCTGAGAGCATTTCTTCGCGAGTATAGCCGACCATCTTTAAAAGCGCTTCATTGGCATAAGTAATCTGACCGTGAAAATCGCCGATCGCTACACCGAAGACGTTAACCTCAAATAGTCTGCGGAAAATTGCCTCGCTTTCTCTGAGCGCCCGTTCTGCTTTTTTGCGTTCGGTGATTTCCTGCATCACCTTAGTCACGCCTAAAAGTCTTCCCTCGCTGTCGTTAACGGGGTAATAACTAACTAGCCAATCTCGGACAATTCCCCGCTGCTGCAAGGTTTCGGCTTGAATTTCCAGGTCGAGAATGGGTATGCCAGTGGCGATGACTTGATGGTAAAGGGGCTCTAGCAAATCCGCAAGTTCTGGGATTACTTCTCTAACAGTCCGTCCCAAGTGTTGGGCGATCGCTCTACCATTAACAGCAGCTAGGTACTCATTAATCCGCACGAAGCGTAAGTTTATATCTACAAAGCACAGCCCGACTGGAGTGGTGTTATAAACGTGGTTGAGTTCTGCTAACTGGCGCTGGACTCTAGCTTCGCTTTCCCGCAGGGCTTGTTCTGTGCGCTTGCGTTTGGTGATGTCCTGAAAGTACACGGCGAGGCCATCACTCCAAGGATAAGCCCGCGCCTCGAACCATTGCCCGGAGCCGTTTGAGGATATGGCTTCTACGTGGATGGGGAGCTGTTGAAACATAGCTCTGTGGTACTGTTCGTAGAATGGAGAGCTTGCTGCATCGGGGAATTTCTCCCAGATGCAAGCGCCGAGCAATTCTGCTTTCGGCAATCCTGTCATGTTCAAGAAGCGGGTGTTAACGTAGGTGAATTGCCATTCTTTGTTAACAGTAAAGAAAGCATCGGTGATGCTTTCGAGGATGTTGGCTATTTTCTTGTTGGCTTGGCGCTCGGCGGCTTCTGCTTGTTTGCGATCGCTGATATCTAAAACAAAGAATGTTCCTCGATCTTTGCATCCCTCGATCAAACCTCCCCCGGCTAAAATCGGGATGCGGCTGCCGTCTTTGCGGATGTATTCTTTTTCATAGGGCGTGCAACTACCGTTTGCTTGGACTTGAGCGATCGCTTCTGCATCTAAGGGCCAGTATTCCAGCGGCGTGATATCTTTCCAGCTCAGAGCAAGTGAACGCAATTCTTCCCTCGTATAGCCGATAATTTTCAGCAGAGCATCGTTAGCATCGGTAATTTTGCAGTCTTGCTCCCAAAAACCAACTCCGATCGTATTAGACTCAACTACGCTGCGAAACCGCGCTTCGCTTTCTCGCAATGCTGCTTCTGTCCGCTTAGCTTCTGTAATTTCTGTCAGAATCACGCCAACTCCCAGAGTCTCCCCATCTTTAGCTTTTACAGGGTAGTAATTGCCCAACCAATACCCGAATTGTCCCGGTGTTTTGTTACATTCTCCGGTAATTTCGACGTTGAGCAAGGGTTCTCCACTGTCTAATACCTGCTGTATCGTATCCCCAAATCGGGCGGCGCATTTGGGCAAGATTTCGTGAAATTTTTTACCCAAGTGCTCGCCTGGGGGAAAACAGTTGAGTTTTGCAAGTACCTCATTGACGCGGAGGAATCGCATTTCTCTATCTAGGAAGCAGATTCCTAGAGGAGCAGCTTCTAGGAGTGCGTCAATTGAGGCGAAGGACTCGGCCGCTTGAGCTTGAGCTAACTGTGCTTCGCGGTAAAGTTGGGCGTTATCTACGGCAAGTGCGATGCGATCGGCAAGGTCTTCTAGCAATCTTAGGTCTTCTGAATTATATCTGCGACCGGCCTTGGTGGTGACGAAGGTAATCGCGCCTAATACCCGTCCCCTTGTGGTTAGGGGTACGGACAATTGAGAGCCGAGTTGGAGCGATCGCAACATTTCTAGGTGTGTGCTATCCTGTGCCGCTGCCACTAAAATATCATCAGTAATTTCTGGAATCAGTTCTGGCTGTCCCGTCCGCATTACTAATCGATAGCCCTGAATTGCGTAGGCCTTGCCAGCCGTAGGCATCGCCGGAGTTGGGTAGCGCTGCTCTAACTGTGTGGACAAATCGACTTTTGAGGGTTCTACGTGAGTCGCCGCCAGCCGCCGCACTGTCCCGTCTGTTTCTGCGATGTCAATATAGCAGCCATCAGCAAGGGTGGGAACTGCTAATTCTCCTACATTTTTGAGGGTGGTTTCCCAATCGAGGGAGGAGGAAAGCACTGCACTTGCAGTTGCCATCAATGCCGATTGTTGTTCTGATGCTTCTGCTTTTACCCTAGCCGTTTGTTCGGCAATCAACTGAGTCCGCTGAGCTTCTGCAAGTTTTAGTTCGGTAATATCGCGGGCTACTACTAAAGCGTATTGTATTGAACCATCGCTGTCAAATTCTGGAACTATTCGCGACTGATAGGTTCGCATTCCTTCGACTGTAGGAGCTTGGTATTCTATTGCTTGTTCAGCTCCTGATGCGAAAACTTTGAGGAGAGTTTCATCCCAAAGTTGGCACAAATTTGGCGGCGCACCTAGTTCTTGATTTGTTTTGCCAAGGAATGCTGCTGCTGGCATTCCCATATTCTTTTCTACGGCAGGATTTACATAGATATACCGCAGTTCTTTGTCAATCCGAATGATAATATCAGGGGTGTTTTCTACAACTGCTTTGAATTCCTGTTTACTACGATATAAAGCTTGTTGAGATTCTACGCGGTAGGTAATATCTTCTAAGGTGCCAACATGACCGATAATTTTGCCAATATCTGAGAACATTGGAGCGGAACAAATGCGAACCCAGCGCACGCCTCTCTCAGCAGTTAAAAAGCGAAATTCGTTTTTGTATTCGCGGGGAGAGTTGGTGTAAGATGACCACTCTGCAAATACGCGATCGCGGTCTTCTGGGTGAATAGAAGCGCACCAGCCATATCCTAAACTTTCCTCAAAATTAAATCCACAAATCGCTTGAAAGCTAGGGTTTGTATAGGTACATTGACCTTGAATATCGGTCATAAAAATGCCGGCAGGCGAAGAGGCGCTTAAGCAGCGAAATCTTTCTTCGTTTTGCCGCAGTGCTGCTTCTATTTTCTGTCTTTCTGCCACTTCTGTTTGCAGAGCTAAGTTAATTTGACTCAATTCTGCTGTGCGTTCTATAACGCGGTTCTCCAACTGGCTATAAGATAAAGATAGTGATTCTTCGGCTGCTTTACGGTCGGTAATGTCTAAGCCAGTTCCTATTACATATTCAACCTTACCGTCTTTGTCTAAAATGGCTGTATTCGACCAATAAATCAGCCGACTCGATCTATTTCTTGTTTGCCAGAAATTTTCATTATTCGAGGGAAAGCTACCTGCGACTAGGTTCTCAAAAACTTTTTTTATTGATTCTATTTCTTCAGGAATTATCAACAAATCCCAAATATATTTACCTTTAACTTCATCGTGAGAATAGCCAGTTGTTTTCTCGCAAGCTTGGTTAAAACTAACTATGCGTCCTTCCCGATCTAATACTACGATCAAACTACCAACTGTACTAATGATTTTTGAGATAAAATCTCGTTCTTTATCGAGTTCTGATTGATTCCATTTTAGTCCTGACTTTATACCCACAAACCAAGCGCTAACTATTAAAACGGGAACAAAGAATAAAGCAGGGGTCTCTTTGAGAGTGGGCCACAGCAGAATTGTCATAAGTAGTGCAGTGCCTAGAGCTAAAGTCGTAATGAAGTAGCGTTTGATTGGCGAAGATAGCGCTTGAATTGTACTCATTGGAGACTGATGACTGATGACTGGATTGAGAATTAGGAATCCCGATAAATATTTTTAGGTGATTGTATTATTGCTGAATACACCAAATATTATTAGCAAATTTGGCTGTCTCAAATACTAATAATTTCAGTCACTAGAGGCTGATCTTTATCGGCAATTCCTATTTTTTTACCCTGTTGTTTTGCATCCACTACTACTTCCATTAAGGCAATAGCTCTACGAAATACTTCTGTTTTGGTACCGCCTGTCTTGTAGGCAAGAGTTTCTAATGCTTCGTTGACTTCTGGCGAAACTACAAAATTTAAGCGAACCTTTACTTTGTCTCCGTTCATAAAAAAAAGTTCGGTAAGTGGGAATTGCCTAGAAAGAGGTACAATTGATATGTATTTTTTATGTAATAAAACATAAGTTTTTTGGACTTGGCATCTATCTTAAGGATGATTTGAGGGGAGGAGGGGGAGATGGGGGAGTGGGAGATGGGGAGGTGGTAGGTTGGTGTAGCGAATTCAAACCCAACTGTTAGTTAATCCGTTATTAACTAGAAGCGCTGGTATAAAAACGTAGGGCAAATCGCCAGAAAAGACAGGAAGCTAAAAAAAGTGCGATCGCTAAAACTCCAGCCCCAAAAATCCACAATATTTCCCCTCTACCAAGTAGGGTTTCTGCGGGTACAGTAGTTAGGAAAGCGACGGGTACAACAAAGGTGAAAAAGAAACGGTAAGCTGCGGGATAAGCCGCCATCGGATATCTACCTGCTTCTAGCAAACCCCTGAGAACTTCAGTGATATTAGAGATTTTGACAAACCAAATACTCATCGCGCCTAACATAAACCACAAACTATAAAGGCTAATCATACCAAATGCCAGGGGTATTACACTCAAAATACAATTTATCGGCCCGATCCCTAGTTTGCCGGTTGAGTAGACTAACACCACAATTCCAAATACTAAATCCGGTATTCCCCAAGGAGAAACAGTGCGTGCTGAAAGCCAAAATTGGGAACTAATTGGTTTGAGAAGTACGAAGTCAAGAGTGCCTTGTTGAACTTGATCGACGATGCGGTTGAGGTTGGGTACAAGGAAGATTGCAGAGAAGCCTTGAAGGATGGTAAATATGCCGAGCACGACTAGGGCTTCTTCCCATGAATAGCCCGCGAAGGTGTAGCCAGTACGATAGAATAGGAACAGTCCAAATAAGCTGCCAATAAGGTTTCCGATGCTACTGAGGGCGGATAGAACGAAGTTAATGCGATACTCTAGTTCGGCTGCGATCGCGGTACTCCAAAATAATATAATTACGTGAAGATATCTTTGCATATTTTAATGAGTATTAATACATAATCCTATCAATGATAAATAGTTACGGATAATTTGTAACGCCGCCCTCTGGGCGGTTCATTTACCG
>NZ_JARFTR010000113.1 GCF_029167235.1 Kamptonema sp. UHCC 0994
GTAACGGAACCGCCCAGAGGGCGGCGTTACGTAAAGCGTGTGTTAAGTCCTATAAAAATCAACCTCGGCTTTGGCTTTGTTGAATCTGTTCTAACAACTCCTCTTTAGTTTTAGCAGGTTTCTTACAACTTAAAGCCTGACAAACTAATCCTACCACGTCCTCTGTTAGATTAGTTTCCCTCTTATAAACAGCCGTTGGCTGATATTGGGAAATCAAGGCAAAAATCTCATCTTTGGTAGTACGAATTAAGGTACAATTTTGATACCAATCGACGGCTGCAAATAAACTGGGACAAGCTTGAGGAGAATCCTGCATCACGCTACTAAAAGCTTGCAAACCTTCCTCAGCGCGATCGAGATATTGTAGGTCTTCTGTTAGCAATGCTAGACGTACAAGATTCGCGATCGCAATGCCATTCGCCGCTGGGGTTGCATTATCTGTATAGCTGCGTTCTCGTACTAACAAATCTGCACTCGCATCACTCGCAGTATTGTAATATCCTCCTACCTCAATACTCCAAAGAAATTCGTCAAACTCCTCTTGTATTTTCACTGCTTTCTCTAACCAAACTTCAGGTTTTAGGTTAAAAGTATCAGGCTTTATCTCCAACAAGCTCTCCGATACCTGATGCAAATCTAGCACTGCTTTCAAAAACAAAGCATAATCTTCGGACTGCGCCATTACAGCAGGTTTGCCGTCATAATTCAGTCGATGAAATCGTCCATCAATCCACTGATTATCTAAGATAAAATTAGCAGCTTTAGCAGCCAATTTCAAGTATTCTGACTTCCCAAAAACAGCAGCAGCTCTAGCTAAACCAGAAATCATTAAGCTATTCCAAGCTACAATCATCTTGGTATCAGTCACCGCCGGAATTCTACCAGGCCAATTATTGCTTTTTGCTTCCTGATTGTTTCGCGCTGGAGGAAAAGTTTTCACACTTTCAGGAACGTTACCATAGCGAACTTTAAATAGTTTCGCTAAAGCAATTTCCAGAGTAGAACTCAATTTACCAGGATGGCGGCGTTGCAATACATTCTTAGCTTCAAAATTGCCCGTCTGTGTCACAGAAAACTGCTCTTGAAGTTCTGTAAATTCATCAGCTTCCAGCAACTTTTCTAATTCGCTGTAACTCCAAACATAAAAGGCTCCTTCCTCCGGTTCAACCTCTTCTATGTTGGTGAAATTGTCAGCATCTTGTGCAGCATAAAAATAACCAGCCGGTGCAATCATTTCTCTTTGCAACCACTCTACCGTCCCCGCAACTGCACGCTCAAAGGCTGGTTCTTTAACTCCCGCACTCCACAAATTAGCCAAATATTCAACAATTTGACCGTTATCATAGAGCATCTTTTCAAAGTGCGGTACAGTCCAAGTTCCATCAACAGTATAGCGGTGAAATCCGCCAGCAACCTGATCGTAAATACCACCTAAAGCTAAGTCTAAACCCCGCTGCGTGCAAACTTGCTTACTGTCAGATTTGGCTTCAAGATTAAACCGCATTCCGCGCAAAGCAGATTCAGCATAAGGCATCATTGGAAAGCTAGGGCCATACTCACGAGCGCTAATAATAGCAGTGCTAGTTTCCAAACCGCGCCGCAATAATTCACCGCTTAACTTCTCAGTTCCAGACATTGCAGCCGACTGTTGAAAATGCCCTAAAATTTCTTCTTTGAAAGCTTGCAACTTGCCTTTTTCTATATCGTAAAAACTGCGAATTGCTTGCAGAACTTCTAGAAATCCCGGTCTTCCATAGCGAGGATCGACTGGAAAATAAGTACCGCCGTAAAAGGGAATGCGATCGATTGGATCGAGAAAAATATTTAGCGGCCAACCACCTTGACCAGTCATCATTTGCAACGCCTGCATATAGATGCTATCTAAGTCGGGACGTTCTTCGCGATCGACCTTAATGGGGATAAAATGGGCGTTCATGTACTGCGCGATCGCGGTATTAGAAAATGCCTCATTTTCCATCACAGTACACCAGTGGCAACTAGAATAGCCAACAGAAAGAAAAATCAGTTTATTGTCGCGGGTAGCTATTTCCAAGGCTTCATCGCACCAGGGCCACCAATCAATGGGATTTTCGGCGTGTTTGCGGAGGTAAAGACTTTGAGATTGGGCAAGACGATTCGTCATAATTACATACGAAATTTTAATGAAATACATTAACCAATTATCGATCATTGTAGCGCAAAATACTATTTATAGTTACCTATTGAATATTAAAGAATAAAATTTATCAGCCGCTAGAGTGATGGCGAGTGCTGCAAAATCTGATTTTTAAATTAAGCTAAGTAGGTGAATACATATATTCTGCGTTATTATAGGTAATGAAGCATAGGCTATAGGAGCAAGCTTAGTCAACGCCAAGACTTGGGATTGCTTCGTTTCACTCGCAATGACATAGTAGCCTTTATTGATATCCACCTACTTATTAGCCTGTAACCTGAGTTGTAAGCAAGATTTACCTTGGTAGTAGTGAAATCCCTCCCTTTTCACTACCTCCCATTTAAGGCTCCATTTAGATAAGATAGAAAAGATGTTAGGAAAGTAGAAAACTGAATATGGCGACAACAGAAAACCAAATCACTCAAACTTATGCCTCTGAGGATGCTCAACAAATTCTCCAGTTAGCGATCGCACGTAGAGAAGAAACCGGAGAAATGTCTAGAACCCAGCTTTTCGAGGTAGCCAGCGAATTAGGTATCTCTCCAGCGGACATTCAGGCGGCGGAAATGGAATGGATGACCCACCGGGGAGAATTTCAAGAAAAGAATGTTTTTAATACTTATCGCCGCAGCAAATTGCAGCAAAATTTAGTCAAGTATGGCATTGTCAATACTTTCTTAGTGCTGCTTAATTTAGCATCAAATCACGAGCTTTCTTGGTCGCTTTACATTTTATTAGGTTGGGGATTAGGACTGTCTCTCAGTGCTTGGAATACCTATCAAAGTGAAGGAGAAGAGTACGAGCAAGCTTTTCAAAAGTGGCGTTTGAAAAAGCAAGTAGGTCAGTCTCTTGGTACAGCAGCGGTTAAGTTTCGCAACTGGTTACAGTCGTAAGAAACTTTGGAAAAAAGAGAAAAAATCGGTCGTGTTAAGGGTGATTTGTTTTTATAGACTATCACCCTTAACTAATTAGGAAAGCCCAGCCGGAAGCAAACAAAAGTAAAAACCTAACTAACAAAGGAAACGATACTCCTCTCAAAGAGGTCACAAGAGTATCAATTTCTAGGATAATAAAAAATAAGACTCAACCTAACTGAGGAAAAAACGTGCTGCTATCAAAAGGCTTTGAAGTAGAAATGTACACCGGCACCCCCCAGGGCGATATTGTCGGTTTGTCAGATAAGATTGTGTCTGATTTAGACGGATTTGTGCGGGAGCCTGATAGCCGCAATGTGGAATATACTACCGCTCCGCTATGCAGCTACGATCGCCTACTCTGCGCCCTCGTCAAACCGCGTCAGCAACTCCGTACTTATTTAAAACAATTGGGCGACTATACCATACATCCCGGCAGTACCTTGTCCTTGGGCGGGAGCGATCGCTTTTTCCGATCCGATCCCAACAACCCCTACCATACCTACATCGAACAAACTTACGGTACCAAAGTAGTCACCGCCAGCATTCACATTAACATCGGCATCGCTCAACCAGAATTGCTGATGCAAGCTATTCGCCTGATCAGGGTCGAAGCCCCCCTGTACCTTGCCCTCAGTGCCTCTTCCCCCTTCTTGGATGGTGCCGTTACGGGGTATCACTCCACCCGCTGGGGTTTATTCCCCAAAACACCAGCCATTGTCCCCCTCTTTGAAAGCCATCGCCATTTTATCAAGTGGACTGAAGAGCAACTAGCGATCGGTACAATGCAAAATGTGCGACATCTGTGGTCGTCAGTCCGACCTAATGGCGATCGCCGCCCCTACAATCTTAATCGGGCAGAAATGAGAATTTGCGACCTCGTTACTAACCCCATTTCTCTCCTCGCCATCACCGCCTTGCTCGAAGCTCGTCTTTGGCAGATGATTGAAAATCCCAGCTTAGATCCCCTGGAAATGAGCACCTTACCCGCTGCCACCCGCAATCAAAACTTAATCGCCATCACAGAGGCAAACGAAGCCGCCGCCTCAAAGCTGAGTTTAGATGCCGAACTCAGACATTGGCAAGACGGTAGAAAAATTCTTGCTAGGGACTGGATTGAGGAAATTTACCAACAAGTTTGGCCAATAGCAAAACAGCGCGGTTTTAGTTGCTTCCTCTCGCCCTTGAAAAAAATTCTTCGCGAAGGTAATGAGGCTCAACAATGGTTAAAAATGTATCATAGTTGTCTTGACAGCCGCAGCGTGATTGTTCACGGTATTCAATCAATGCGAGAGCAGGAAAGGGAGCTGGAAAACAATTTATGCCAGCAGTTAGTAGCTTGAACTGCTTTTTCTGCGAACGATCAGAATATTTAATCGATAGAGCAATTAATGGTATATAACAAAAAACTATATATTGACTCTATCTTTAAGTAGAATTTCACAGTCCGCACTAAGTATTTTTCCCTCTTCCCTAGCCCCTAGCCCCTAGCCCCTAGCCCCTTCTTCCCGAACCATGCCGTCTGTTGTTTTAATTTCTCCGCAAATTCCGCCAAATACGGGGAATATTGCCCGTACTTGCGCTGCAACCCGTACAGAATTGCATTTGGTAGGGCCTTTAGGCTTTGAAATTAGCGATCGCTACCTCAAACGAGCTGGTTTAGATTACTGGCCCTACGTTAACCTCCACAGCCACGACAACCTAGAAGCTTTTAAAGCTTGCCATCAACAGCGCGGCGGTCGCTGGATCGGCTTCAGCACTAAAGGACAATGCAGTTATACGCAATTTGAATTTCAAAATAATGACTGGCTGCTGTTTGGCGCAGAAACCACCGGTCTCCCACCCGAAATTCTTGAAGCCTGCATAAATGTTCGCATTCCCATGAGCGAGCCAGGAGTACGCAGCTTAAATCTTTCCGTCAGCGTTGCAATAGGTTTATTTGAAGCGCGGCGGCAATTGGGGTATCTGGAATAAAAATATGTTTGTATCCGTACATACATATATGGTGATAAAAAGCCAGTCAACCAATAAAATACTGAGATTACGATAAGAAATTCATATGACACTCTAAGTGTATTAGCTGACTTGATTGATAGATTTTTATCATCCTAGAGCAGGAAATACGGAGAGCGAATAAATGACTCAAAAGACTGCCAGATAAGACGAACAGAGTTTTTTAGTGTTTAGAAGCTAAATTTACTGAATAATCCATCGGCTGCTTGATACCGTATATTTACGGTTGTGGTTTACCTGTAAACCAGCTTAGATTTGGGTAGTGATAATGACACAAAAGCCTTACGATAACAGGGCGTGCAGACTTAAGGCTAACGGCTATTACACAACAGGCTTTTTCAGTGTCGCTTAGGCAGTTGTTAGCTGCGGTTAAAACTTTTTTACCGTCTAAGCTTGTCTAAATTAAAAAAGCAGGGTAATCTTGCCTAAGCAAGATTACTGTCGATGATTAGGATCTCTTTTAACCGTGATTTGAATCATTGATAGATAATCACCCTTGAGTGTTTCCAAGGATAGTTAAGCGCTTCTCGATAGGAGGTCGTTTTTTTGAAACGAACAAATCCCGATAAAATGAACTTTGTTGATGCCCGTGAAATCAACATCGACGGCACTGCTGAACCATCCAAGCAGGCAACTGGCGGTACTGGTAGAGTTCGTTCTGCCGCAATGATTGGACTGGCAATTTCAGTAGGTGCTTCCAGTCTCCTGCTGCCGACAGGAGGTGACGCAGCCGCTGCGGCAGATTCCGTATCAGCGGAAACCACCGAAATGCAGCCCACGCCCCTGGGGATACAGTCCAACGTCAAGGTTGAGGATGAAGCCGCTCATCCCCTTGCTGCACGCTTTAACTCAGACTTGGTGAAGGTGAGAAAGGGACAAACCCTTTGGGAATTGTCTCAGGACTACGAAGTCGATCCAAACACCCTAGCAAAAGCTAATGGCATTAAGTCAGACAGCTTACTCCAAGTCGGACAGCAGCTAAAAGTTCCATCCCTGAACGTCATCTCCTCAGATGCAAAAACAGGCAACACCGTCGCTACGCTGCCTTCTCAAACCCGCTATGTCGATACTGAACAAGAGTTCAAATCAAATCAGACAGAGCAATTGGGACAGCAATCAAGAGAAGCGATCGCCCCTAACAGATCGCAGGAAAGCCTCTCTACGAGAAGTTATCAGACTCAGTTGGAATCTGAGGAACCAGGGAATTTATCGGAATCTAGACTGGAAAACACCAATGGGCTAACTCAGACCAGTGGGACTCCATTGTTGGGAAATGAGACTGCAACAGCACCTCAGACTTTGCCCGCAGTTCCTACGGATAAATTTGACGCTTTTGGCTCTAGTTCTCAAACAGTGTTCGCACCAGTACCAGCGATTGAGTCGGCTGAACCCGTAGTTACACCCAACGCCACCGGCACAGTGGTGATTGAGCCAGACGGGACGGCTCCCGCACCGTCATCGGTACTTTACAGAGTGCGGATGGGGGATACTCTCGACGCGATCGCCGAAAATTACGGCATCTCGGTTGCAGACGTGATTGCAGCCAACCAGATCGCCGATCCGCACTACCTGACACTCAATCAAGCCTTAAAAATTCCCCAAATTCAATCACACAGATCTGGGGAGCAGGCTGCAACAGTCATATCAGGCTCTACTTCTACAACCACCCAGCCCGTTGCAGAAACCCCCAGTCCTTTAATGTCGGCTGAATCTGCCGCCCCTAGTTCTGGCGTTGCAGAAACCGCCCCAACTGTATCGGTAATCTCTTCGCTAACCAACGCTGAGGGTGCATCCTCCGTTTCCGTACCGACAGTTGCGAAAATTAATAGCATTTCGCTCGCACCACTTGCTACCGCAGGTGTTAGCAACCAAGGAAAGAGCGCTCTCAATGCTCAGCCAAAATTTACAGGTGCATTCGGGCAAATCCCCGTGTCTACTAACCATCAAGGCTCGATGGAATCCTTTGCGCCCACAACTGAACCGACTTCTTCAGCAAGGGAATTAGCTGTTGAGAACACAACCGCAGCTCTGCCCTCGCCAGTGCCTGTTCAAAAGCTCGGCAATGAGGTGGTAACAGTCAATTTGCAAACTTCCACATCCGCAAATTCGCCCAACCCTTATGCCGATCGCTTGAGATCGGAAATCACCAGGCTCCGAGAAGAATATCGGGCCGATAGAAACAATCAACAAGAACCAAGAGCAACATCAACTACAGCTTTTGTTAGCAATACGCAGTTACCAACTACGGAGGCTAACCACTCAAATAGTATTGAACCCATCAATCCAGAGTTCAATCCCCAACGCTATGCTCAAGCGGTACAGAATGAAATTAGCACGCCTCAGTCCCGACAGTGGGCTCAGCAGTTGCAACGACAACAGCAAAAAGAGCGGGCTAATCCAGAGCGTGCATTCGGACTAGCCCCGGTACAGCCCTCTGCTACCTCTGGGCAGCCCCTCGTTGCCACAGCTCCTTTAGGCGCTGATGCTTACGATCCTTTGAGCAATCCTTCCTTGGGACGGATGGTTTCTCCTGAGTTACCTCCTCTGCCCGGAGCCGAGACCTATCTGCCGGCAGGTTCTATGCCCTCTAAGGGCTTTATTTGGCCCGCGAAGGGAGTTCTTTCCTCTGGCTACGGCTGGCGTTGGGGGCGGATGCACAAGGGCATTGACATCGCAGGTGACATCGGGACACCAATTGTTGCCGCTGATGCTGGCGTTGTGACTTATGCAGCTTGGAATGATGGCGGCTATGGCTACCTCGTGGAAGTTACGCACCCCAACGGTAGTGTGACGCTTTACGGCCATAACAACCGAATTTTGGTGCAAGAAGGTCAGCGCGTCGCTCAAGGCCAGCAAATTTCGGAAATGGGTAGCACCGGTTTCAGTACGGGCCCTCACTTGCACTTTGAAATCCATCCCTCTGGACAAGGAGCAGTCAATCCAATGGCATTTTTGCCAGATGACTCTAGGAGTGCTTCTCAATAGGGATTTCCCTTGAGTTGTAGGGCCCTATTTACCTGCAACGGGGGCGGTGAGAAGCCCCCTTTGCTTTGTCTTTTGGTCTCTAATTTGGATGTATAGCAACCGCCAAGGCGGTTAGGGGCTAGGGGCTAGGGACTAGGGACTAGGGAAAGAAGGGGAAGAAGGGATGGAGAATCAATGGTTTCATGAATTCAGAACGTCCTAACCGCCTTGGCGGTTGCTATAATCAAAAGCAATCAACTGGAAGTTGAAAGTTTTGTTTTTTTTATCAATTTGCTATAGCTATTGTTCGCTAGCTTGTGCTAAGATAAAAAATCGTGGAACCAAGTTGGCTCAGTAGCTCAGTGGCAGAGCTAGGGACTCATAAGCCCTCGGTCGCAGGTTCAAATCCCGCCTGAGCCATGTTTAATAGTAAAAACGCGCTGAGTCTGTTCTAGCGCGTTTTTTGATGGCTAAGTGTAGTTGTAGTCGTTATGACTATGTTATATTTGTAACAGTTTGTAAAATTAGTATCTAACTGGAGAGACTTAACTCAAGGGTAACTTTGGGAATAAGCCTGACAGCAATTCAAGGAGATTAAATTCATGGCAGTTAAAACAGAAACAGAAACTATCCGGGTTGGTCTACCTGCACCCGATTTCACAGCCACAGCCGTAGTAGATCAGGAATTTAAGACAGTTAAACTATCTGACTATAAAGGTAAAAAGTATGTAGTCTTGTTTTTCTACCCCTTGGACTTCACTTTTGTTTGCCCGACAGAGATTATAGCTTTTAGCGATCGCCACGCAGAGTTCAAGAAACTGGATACTGAAATTCTGGGCGTGTCCGTTGACAGCGAATTTTCTCACCTCGCTTGGATACAAAGCGATCGCAAATCCGGCGGCGTTGGCGACCTCAACTATCCCTTAGTTGCTGATATCAAAAAAACAATTAGTGCCGATTATAACGTCCTCGATCCAGAAGCAGGAATCGCTCTCCGGGGTCTGTTTATCATCGACAAAGAAGGCATTATTCAGCACTCAACGATTAATAACCTTGCCTTCGGCCGGAATGTAGATGAAACCCTCCGCACCCTCCAAGCTATTCAGCACGTCCAGTCTCACCCTGATGAAGTTTGCCCCGCTGGTTGGCAACCCGGTGAGAAGACGATGAATCCAGATCCCGTCAAGTCTAAAGTATACTTTGCGGCGGTATAATCCAAGTTGTTGAAAGTTAACAGTTAACTGTTAATAGTTAACTGTTAACAACTACCAATTAGTAATTAGAAATTATGCTGACTTCCACCGACTTTAGGGGCTTGTTAAATCAGCGCTTTTTTCAAAACTTTTTTCCCGTTCCTGCTACAAACGAGCTCAAAGTTGGAGAAATAACTCCAGACTTTGAACTGCCAGATATTACCAATGGTAAGCTGGTAAGATTATCAAATTACCGGAGCGATCGGCCAGTTGTACTTGCATTTACCCGCATCTTCACGGAAAAGCAATATTGCCCCTTTTGCTTCCCCCACATTAAAGCACTCAATGAAAACTACGAGCAGTTTGTCCAGCGGGAGGTAGAACTATTGATGATTACCAGTACCGATGAGCAACAAAGTCAGGTTGTGGTGACAGATTTAGGTTTAAAAATACCTTTGTTGTGCGATCCTACTTGTCGGGTATTTCGAGCATATCAAGTGGGCCAAGCTTTGGGTGCTCCTTTGCCAGGGCAGTTTGTTTTAGATGAAAGAGGAATACTTCAGTTTAAACATTTGTTTTCTTTCTTGGATCATAATGCTAGTTTAGAGACTTTACTTGCAGCGGTAGATAGGCTGATAACTACAGGATAAGCTGTTTTGTAGAATTTGAAACTCGTCTATCCTATACTTTAACTTTGCAACAAACTCCCTCACGTCCGGCAGCAAAAGCACCTAGTAAAATCAAAATACTGGTTGCAAACAATTAGCTGCTATCACGGAAAAGTTTTAATTGTATTAAATTTAGATGGAATATTACCAATTGGCATAATTTGTCATAAATTTCTTTCAAAAATTTCATAATTTTTTATAGAATTAGACAAGGTAATTAGCGAGGGTTGGGGATTGCTTCTCTTGGCTTGCAATGACAGAAAATCCTAGTAAGCGTGTAAGTCCTAAATTAGTAATTAAAAACAAATGAACGCAGATTCTTTTACAAATCTGCGTTCATTTATTATTTTAGTGGGAGAGCGCTAATTCTAATTTAGGTGGTGATGGATCGGTCGGTAATACCTTAACTTCCCCATTATCATCTACATCTACGATCGCACTGTCTCCTTCTTTGAGTCGGCCGGAAAGCATTTCCTCAGCGAGTACGTCTTCCAACAATCGCATAATGGCGCGACGGAGGGGCCTTGCACCGTAACTGGGATTGTAGCCTTCTTTTACTAAATGATCCTTGAACCTTTCTGTTACTTGCAAGGTCATACCTTGTTCTGTTAAGCGGCTGAAAAGTTGGCGGAGCATGATGTCGGCAATTTGCTTGACTTCTTCCTTATTCAACTGACGGAAGACGATAATTTCATCGAGTCGGTTGAGAAATTCGGGACGGAAGTGTTGCTTGAGTTCTTCATTTACCAAGGAGCGAATCCGGGTATATTGAGCATCTGCTTGGTTTTCTGCAAACTCGAAACCGATGCCACCGCCGCCTTTTTCTATGACTTTAGAACCGATGTTCGAGGTCATAATCAGGAGGGTATTCTTGAAGTCTACGGTGCGACCTTTGGCATCCGTTAAGCGCCCGTCTTCTAATATTTGTAAGAGAATATTGAAGACATCGGGGTGAGCTTTTTCGATTTCATCGAATAAGACTACTGTGTAAGGCTTGCGGCGGACTGCTTCTGTTAGTTGACCGCCTTCGTCGTAGCCAACAAAACCGGGGGGTGAACCGATCAGTTTAGAAACAGTGTGCCGTTCCATAAATTCGGACATATCAAGTCGAATCATGGCTTCTTCGGAACCGAAGAAGTAGGCGGCTAAGGCTTTAGTAAGTTCGGTTTTGCCAACGCCGGTGGGGCCGGAGAAGATAAAGCTGGCGATCGGTCGGTTGGGATTTTTCAAGCCGACGCGGGCGCGACGGATGGCGCGAGAAACGGCGCTAACGGCTTCTTCTTGACCGATGAGGCGCTGATGGAGGGTGTCTTCCATGTGCATCAGCAATTCAGATTCGGATTCTGTGAGTTTGCTGACGGGTACGCCTGTCCAAGATGCGACGATGTGGGCGATATCTTCTTCGGTGACGATCGGTAGGGTTGTGACTTCTGGTTTTATACTGGAGGCAGCTTTGATTTGGCCTTGGAGTTCGAGTTCGCGATCGCGCAATTTTCCAGCTAGTTCAAAGTCTTGATCGCGGACGGCAGTTTCTTTTTCTTTGGTCACTTGCGGCAGTTGTCGCTTGAGTTCTTTAACTTCTGGCGACTGCTGTGAGTTCATGACGTGAACGCGGGAACCTGCTTCGTCTATGAGGTCAATGGCTTTGTCTGGTAGGAAGCGATCGTTGATGTAGCGATCGCTCAGGGTAGCTGCTGCTTCCAAGGCGGCATCGGAAATAGTCAGTTTGTGATGTTTTTCGTAGGCTGGCCGCAAGCCGCGCAGGATTTCTAGGGTTTCTTCAACGCTGGGTTCGCCGATTTTCACAGGCTGGAAGCGGCGCTCTAAGGCTGCGTCCCGTTCGATGTGTTTGCGATATTCATCGAGGGTGGTTGCGCCGACGCACTGCAATTGACCTCTAGCGAGGGCTGGTTTGAGGATGTTGGCGGCATCCATGCTCCCCTGTACGGCTCCGGCCCCAATTAAGGTGTGGATCTCGTCGATAAACAGGATGATGTTACCAGCGTTGAAGATTTCTTGCATGACGGTTTTGAGGCGTTCTTCAAATTCGCCCCGAAACTTGGTTCCTGCAATCATGGCTCCCATGTCTAGGCTGATGACTTGTTTGCCTTCTAGGATTTCGTGAACGCTGTTGTTGGCGATACGTTGGGCGATACCTTCAGCGATCGCAGTTTTACCAACTCCAGGTTCGCCTACTAATACGGGATTATTTTTCGTCCGGCGACCCAAAATTTGAATCACTCGTTCGATTTCTTTTTCCCGTCCCACTACGGGGTCTAGTTTGCCTTCGGTTGCTAATTTGGTCAGGTTGGTGCCGAACTCTTCTAAGGTTGGGGTTTTGGTGTTGCGATCGCGACCACCACCAACCGCTACAGTTTCTCCTGCTGCCCGAATTACCTGGGTGCGGACTTGAGCTCGTTCGATACCCAGTTGTTCCAGAACTTTCGCCGCCACGCCTTCATCGTCTGCGATCAGTCCCAGCAAGATGTGTTCGGTGCCAATATAGTTGTGCCCCAGTTTACGAGCTTCGTTCAGGGATGACTCGAAAATGCGCTTGACGCGAGGTGTGAACGGAATTTCCGATGGAACAAAACCGGAACCTCTGCCAATGATTTTTTGAATTTCTATCCGCACGTCTTTAATGTTGAGGCCCATTTCCGTGAGGACTTTGGCGGCGATACCAGTACCTTCGCCGATTAGTCCCAGGAGGATTTGCTCAGTACCTACGAAGTTATGACCGAGGCGGCGAGCTTCTTCCTGAGCGAGCATGATCACCTTAACGGCTTGTTCTGTAAAGCTTTCAAACATAGATGTTTCCTATCCTACTGTTTTAGTTAGGGCTGATTTGCCCCTCACGGTTGGGCGGGGCCAGTGGCACAAAAATAATTAATATAAATTTTTGTGTACTTGACTTTCATTTTAATGTATCGCTGTTGAATGGTAAAGCCAGTGAGGATAGCCGAATAGTTGAGGGAGTGGTTGCCCTCCGTTGGTTGAGCTCAACTACTTAAAGTAAATAGTAGCATAATCCCTGTCAGTTGAAGATAGAATTGCATTATATCATAAAATCAAACTATTCAACAAAAATATTGAAATCCCACCTCTTAAAACTGCGTCGCTAGGAACTGTTCAAATACCTGCACAAAACCGATCGCTACTTGAATTATAGGCCAACCCACCAAACAAATCAACGCCGCCCAGCGAGTTCTAATATCTAAACCTTGGCGGACTGCCACAATTACAGTTAGCAAACTCCATATAGCTAATACTAATTCAATCGCTCGCCCTAATAGCGGAATCAGCGTCAACAAATTCAGCGCTTGTGGTGCATAGGCAAATCCAATCGGAATCAGCAATTCCCTATAGCTAACGTGATTCGGTTTTAGCCACTGAGCTATTTTTGAGATTGTAAAAGTCCAAAAATAGTAACCAGCAACAACAGCGAAGCCATCAATTAAAAGTGCGATCGCCAAGATTGGCAGATTTGCCCGATTAATTAATAAGATGATAGCACTGCCCAAAACATGAGACAGAGCTGCTAAAATTACAATCGTTAAAGCTATCCGCTGAGTTATAGGAGTATTAGCAGCTTGTTCGTAAAAATTGACATTTAAAGATAAGGCATTCCAGAGTGTTGCGCCTAAACCTTGTGTTGAATCTTTGCCTCTCACGTTAAATTCCTACTGCTCAAAGTAGTTGACAACTTTGATACAATACGCCTTAATAGAGCAAATTACAAGTAGATTTGATTAAATGTTGAAGTTAATTGGGTGGATACTTATATGGCTGCGCGGAGGCAGCTTAAAGCTCTTGCTTATAGCAGGTACAATCTTGATAGTATGGGGTATTACTGCTCCGGTGGGAACTTTAGTTTGGTGGCTTGGTCAAAGTGCTGAAACTCTAGGTTTTAAAAATAAAAATCTACCGGAAACTTTGCGCTCTAACTCTAGGAATATAGAAACGCCTGATGCCAAGCTTGTTGCTAAATCTGCACCGATCAATTGTTATATTATCTTTCTGCCAGGAGTCGGAGATTTTTCGGCAGATGAATTAACTACTGGGGAAGCATTCTTTCTCAAGAGTTTAGTTAAAGTGCATCCAGAATGCGTAGCTGTTGGGGATATTTTTCCCTATTCAGCAGCTAATAAAAGTTTGGGAGGTCAGCGGTTTTTTGCTCCTGTTTGGCGCTTCGCAGAGCAGACAAAGGGAAAGCTTATCAGTGGAGATGTACTAATTAAAATTCGCAATCTGTGGAGATTTGCAATTTCTCTAGATTATCGCTACGGACAGGTTTATAATCAGGGAATTGCGACGGCAATTATCGAGCGAATGGAAGCTAAACATCCGATCTTGGTTTCCCCGAATCAACCTGTTAAAATTATTCTCATTGGTACTAGCGGCGGCGCACAAGTTGCGTTAGGTGCAACTCCTTATCTTAAGGAATGGTTGAACGCTCAGATTAGCGTGGTTTCGGTTGGTGGAGTTTTTTCGGGTAAGGTAGGTTTTAATGCTGCCGATCGCGTCTATCATTTACGGGGAAGTAGAGATCCTATTGAGGATATCGGCGGCCTTGTTTTCCCGTCAAGATGGCAATGGCAGGTTAACTCTGGATTCAATCAAGCTCGGAAACAAGGGCGTTATGCAGAAATAATTAGTGGGCCTCATAAGCATGATGGCAACCAAGGATATTTTGGGGAAGATCGAGCAGAAAATGATTTAACTTATGTAGATTTAATACTGCAAAAAGTTAATCAATTGCCAATTTGGCGGGATCGGAAGTCTCCGTAAGAGGTGTTTGATTGCTAAGAACAGAACTTTTCAAACGCTATTTTTCCTAGCATTTATAGCCAAACTTCTGTTAAATCTAACACAAATCCAGGTAAGACATTTTCACCTGACAAAGTTGTAGGATTATCGAGCACTTCCACATCTTGACCTGGCCGATAAATCTCCACCTTTTTATTTTTCCGATCGATCAACCAACCCAAACGAGCTCCATTTTCTATATATTCTCTCATCTTGACTCGCTGTGGTTCCATATTATCATTTTTGGAACGCAATTCTAGTACAAAATCAGGGCAGATAGGGGCAAATCCATCTTGCTGTTCTCTTGTGAGTGCATCCCACCTGTCTTGACGTACCCAAGCCGCATCAGGAGAGCGATCCGCACCATTAGGGAGATGAAAACCACTCGAAGAATCAAATGCCACACCTAGTTTAGTTTGACGGTTCCACAACCAAATTTGTCCAGCGATCTCAAAGTTTCTTTTTCCAGTATCACTTCCTGTTGGTGGCATAATAATCAAGTCTCCTGTGGCAGTTCTTTCTAATTGTAAGTCTTCGTTAACTCGCGCCAACTCAATAAATTGCTCGTGAGTAATTTTAAGAGTTAGTATTGGTGGAATATTGACGGCAATGCCTTGGGATAAGTTAACTTGTGTCATGGTTTTGTCCTGAAAATGATGCAATTCTTGCGGCTTCATCCAAATTTTACAAAACCCCGAAGTCGCAAACCAATACAACTATCATAGCACTATTAATCAATGTTATCAAATGCTATTGAGTCGGTAAGTCCTCAGCCAATAAAAAAACCCTAGCCGTAATTAGCTAAGGTTTATTAATCAGGGTGCATCTACTAATTTACTATCCGATTAGATATCACAACTTTCAGGACAATTCTTATAATAATACAGATATCCGTAACGCCGCCCTCTGGGCGGTCAATTACCGCCCAGAGGGCGGCGTTACAAGTTATCAAAGAATAGAAATTACTCATGTACGCCAATAAAAAACCCCAGCCAAATGTGGCCGGGGGGCGATCAATCAGGGTGCATCTACTAATTTACTTTCCAAAGAACACAAGACAGATCCGGAGAAATCTAAAACAAATTAAGTTTAGCTTACAAAAAGCCTGTATTTTTGCAATAATTCTATTCAACTCGGCGATGAACTAGAGTTGCAGTAGCTTGGTCTGTAGGAACTAGGAGGACTTCGCTAATATTAACGTGAGGCGATCGCGTCGCACAAAAATACACCACATCCGCCACGTCATCAGGTGTCAATGGCGTTAAGCCTTGATAAACATTTTTCGCCCTTTCTCCATCGCCATGAAATCGTACTTGACTAAATTCTGTTTCTACTAAACCGGGGTCTACACAACTCACTCTAATTGGCGTGCCCAAAAGGTCTTGTTTTAACCCTTCAGAAATTACTTTAACTGCTGCTTTTGAGCCACAATAAACATTACCACCTGGATAAGTTTGATGGCCAGCAATTGAGCCAATATTGATGACGTGACCCTGACCTCTACTTACCATTCCAGGTACAATGTAACGAGTTACATAAAGCAATCCCTTGATATTGGTATCGATCATTTCTTCCCAATCTTGAATATCGCCTTCGTAAAGTTTATCTAAACCACGACTTAAGCCAGCATTGTTAATCAAAATATCTACTGCTTTCCAGGAGTCTGGTAATTTAGTAAAAGCAGATTCAACTTGAGCGCGATCGCGGACATCTAAATTGAGTAAATAAACCTGAGTTTCAAACTCTTTAGTTAGTTCCGCAGCCATTTTTTCCAGTCGTTGAAGGCGACGGGCAGCTAAAATTAATTTAGCACCTTTTTGGGCAAAAACTTGAGCGCAAGCTGCACCAATACCGCTGCTAGCACCTGTAATTAAAACAATTTTATCTTTAACAGAAATCATGTTTTATAGCAGAAGGAAGATGGGAAGATGGGAAGATGGGGAGGAGCGATTAGCAATTGCAGTTAACAGTTAACAGTTAACTGTTAACTATTACTTTTATTACTTGACAACCCGGAGGCGCTGAGTAATGACAGTAATGCCGCCTTGGCGCATTAAGATTGCTGAAATCCAGCGATTTTCAGGTGTTTCTGGTGCTTTTCCTACTTTGAAAACTCCTCCAGAAGCTAGCAATTCTAGCTCTACTGGACTGGTACTAAAAAATGTTTTTTCCGAAATTGGTTCTTCCAAAGCTGTTCCGATCAAGATATCATTGCCGAGAGGTTCTTGAACAATTGCATCAAAATTATATTCTTGACCAACGTTTACTTGCTCTGGTAAGTTCATCTGAATTGTAGGCGGATTTTCGCCAGAAGTTAGCTGATTTCGCTCTGCTACAATTTCTTGCTTAACAACTTTTCCGCCTTCAAAACGCTGCTGAGAACGAATAGTAGATTGGAGTTTCATCTCTCTATTTTCTGTTTTCTGAGTACCTGTAATCGTGGTCTCAGTTTCAGCAATAAATGCGTTACCTTCGGCTTGCCAAGATTTGAGTTCTGTGCGGTAGTTCAAGGTAGAATAACGCTGCCAGAATTGGCTAATAGCTTTCTCCATACTCTGGCGGTTTAAGCCATCAGAATTGGTAAAATTTTGACTGTAAAATTTCATCAAGACTTTAACATCTCGGCTATTTGCGGCTGCATCAATTTCACTCAGTAGTTTTGTCAATTCAGCGGGTGCGTTAGCAGGGGCTTGAGCAATGATGGTAGTGTGAGAAGGGAGGGCACCGGCACCTTGAGCTCTCACAGAGGAGGGATTCAGTACGCCAATGCAGCTAATTGTTAAACTTAGAAATAGAGGGGCGATCGATGACAGATGAACTAAGGGAGAGGAGATCGCGTTTTTTACTGAAAAGCGATCGGGAAAATATTTAGAAATACTTGCGAGTGAAGTCAAAGGATTACGCATTTGATGATAGTTTGGTTATTCGCCAGGGGTAGCGTCATGGGGGCAGTTTACCTGTTCTGATTGGTGACAACCAACTCAGGATTTGGGACAATCTAAAATTAGATTGCCGATTTGAGATTGCAGGATGTTGGTAGAGGAACTGACTATCAATATAATAATCTAAAATCTCAAATTTCCCATATAAAATCGATTTATCTATTGAACTTGTAGGAGAAAAAACGTCTTGACAAATAAGCACATTCGATTACTGATTGCAGCTAGCGGTACTGGAGGACATTTATTTCCCGCGATCGCTACCGCCGAGCAATTGAGCGACTATCAAATAGAATGGCTGGGAGTCCCCGATCGCATGGAAACTGAGTTAATCCCATCTCTCTATCCCCTCCATACCATCGCTGTAGAAGGCTTTCAGGGGCGATTTGGACTGGGTACAGCGCGAATTTTTGGCCGGCTCGCCAGTTCCATTTTTGAGGTGCGGAAGCTGCTAAAACAGGGCAATTTTCAGGGGGTTTTTACCACTGGCGGCTACATTGCAGCACCCGCAATTATAGCGGCGCGATCGCTTGGTTTGCCTGTCATCCTCCACGAGTCTAACGCTTTGCCGGGGAAAGTGACGCGCAACTTTGGCCCTTGGTGTACTAAAGTGGCGATCGGCTTTGAGGCGGCGGCGCAGTATTTGCCTTCCGCTAAGACGGTTTATGCGGGTACGCCAGTGCGATCGCAGTTTCTCGCACCTCAACCCTTGGACTTGCCAATTCCCGATAATGTTCCTCTAATTGTAGCAATGGGCGGCTCTCAAGGTGCAGTCGGAATTAATCAATTAGTTAGACAATGCGCTCCTGCTTGGTTTAATGCAGGTGCGACGATCGTACACTTAACAGGAAATAATGACCCCGATGCTGATACTCTCAAACATCCTCAATATTTTCCGATGCCATTTTATAACAATATGGGCGGATTATTACAACGGGCAAATTTAGCAATTAGTCGTTCTGGTGCAAGTGCATTGACAGAATTAGCCGTCACAGAAACGCCTGCAATTTTGATTCCTTATCCCTATGCAGCGGAAGATCATCAAAGTTTTAATGCCGCAGTTTTTACCAAAGTTGGCGCAGCTTTGTCTTTCCGACAAAGTGAATTAAATGCAGAAGTTTTAGAAACCAAAGTGTTGAATTTATTAACAGATTCCGAACACTTAGAAAAAATGTCTGCTGCTGCTTACAAATTAGCAGTTAGCGATAGTGCGACTCGTTTGGCAAATTTAGTGCGTGAATTGTTAACTCTAAGACTTACCCAAAAATATCTGTAACGCCGCCATCCTGGCGGTAAAGAAACTGCTGTTGAGCAAGCTAGGGAATTAATTAGCAAAGCACGGCAAGAGATTTCTGATGCCGCTCTCAAGCAAAAATTTGTCGGATTGATAGAGACAATAATAGTCTATAAATTACCGCAGTTTAGTCGCCAGGAGATAGAAGCCATGTTTGGATTACAGGAGTTAAAACAGACAAGGTATTTTCAGGAAGTTAGGAAAACTCAAACTATTGTTCTAGATAACATTCAACTGAATAAATTTAACTACCGCTTCTAATCCTTCTTTCGTCTTCAGATTAGTAAATACAAAAGGTTTATCCCCCCGCATTTTTTTAGTATCGCGTTCCATCACCCCCAAATCTGCCCCAACATAGGGAGCTAAATCAGTCTTATTAATCACCAATAAATCAGACTTAGTAATTCCTGGCCCACCTTTGCGCGGAATCTTATCGCCAGCAGCAACATCAATTACATAAATGGTTAAATCAACTAATTCAGGGCTAAAAGTTGCAGCCAAATTATCGCCGCCACTTTCGACAAACACCAAATTTAAGTCATTAAATTTGAGTTCTAATTGTTCTATTGCTACTAAGTTAATGGAGGCATCTTCTCGAATAGCTGTATGGGGACAACCGCCGGTTTCTACTCCTAAAATACGCTCGCTTTCTAATGCTTGACTTCGTACTAAAAATTGTGCATCTTCCTGAGTGTAAATATCATTAGTAACAACGGCAATCTTATACTTTTGCCTCATTGACTTACACAAAGCGTCAACTAAAGCAGTTTTTCCAGATCCAACTGGGCCAGCAATTCCTACACGAAAAGCATTCATTTTTTTAGTTGTTAGTTGTTAGTTGTTAGTTGTTAGTTGTTAGTTGTTGATTTTATACTCCTTCTTCCTTCTTCCTTCTTCCTTCTTCCTTCTTCCTTCTTCCTTCTTCCTTCATTAGCTAATTTAACTACGAAACAATCGAGTATACTGAGTTTCGTGAGCCATACTTGCCAATGCCAAACCCCAACTACAACTACTAAGGTTATCATCTTCTAATCTTAAAACTTCTTGGCTAGTAAAAGTAAGATCGGAATGCAAGTCTAATAGCAATTGTTGACCAGAAGTCTGACCAAGAGGAATGAGTTTTACTCCTGCATTCACTAAATTTGCCGCCCAACTGTACAAATAGCCAAGTACAGCCGCTTCTTCTTCTATTTCCAATTTTACTGCTGCAATACCAAATGCGATCGCAAAATTGCAATTATTCCCGCAAACCTCCATTAATTCTTGCACAGATGCGCTCTCTTTTGTCTGTAAAGGTAGCTGCATATCCTGCAATAATCTTACCAGAGAACGCCCCATCTGCCAACTTTGCAAGCGCAATTCTTCTGTTTCCTTAGTCACAGTTGCCCAAGCATTCCAATAGCCCAAAGCTGCTAAATTCCCTACATTAACTGCCCTAAAAGCCCGTACCATTATAGCACATTCTAACCTAATTGCTCCAAATTTCAAGGAATCTTGTAACCATTTTTGTAAATTATCCCGATCGTTAATTGTAGCAACATCTACCAGAGTTTCTAGTCCTTCAGAATAACTATAAGCTCCCACAGGCACAGCCGCTAATTGCAATAGCCTGAGAATAGAAAATTGAGAATTCAAAATATTTTTCTCCTGCTTACATCTTCCAACCAATAACCAGCCACTAGATTTTATTAATTCTTTTCAGTATTTTCTATATAAACTATTGACGAAATTCAATGATTATGTCCATAAGCCCCTATTTCTGGTTGAAATGGTGCAATCTCTGCTTTCACTTCTAAACCCATTTTTTCCAGCATTCCCTGCAAAACTGAATCGGGAGATAGACGTAAATAATTAGGAGTAATTTCTACGGGAATGTGGCGATTACCTAAATGGTAGGCTGCTCGCATTAATAATAGCCAATCCGGCGCGATCGCAGTCATCACAGGTTCCGGTTTCGCGCTGACCCTAACTAAACAGCTATCATCTTCAGATTTTAGGAGATCGCGATCGCGCAGTACAGTCCCTCTCGGCAAACGTAGGTGCAACTCTTCCTCGGAATCTGTTTCAAACCGATGGCGCGATCGCGTGCGCTCAAGAGCTGTTAGAGGTAAAGTAAAACTGACAGCCGCATCAGGATTTGCAGGTAATCTTTCGGTCAAAACTAACATTTCGCTATTCCTATTAAGATTTCACACCCAGGTTATTTTTAACACTTATAGCAACCGCCAAGGTGGTTAGGAAATTCTAGTTTCCTTCCACCCTTAATTCTATTCCCTTCTTCCCTATGGAGGCGTAGCGATGGAGTATCCTTCTTTCTCGAAACGTTCCTGAATCATTGAAAAGAGTTCAGATTTAGTTTTCCAGAATTCCGCAGTTTTCGTCCATACCCATAAATTGATTTGGACGTAATATTCTTCAAATTCAATTTCCCCAGTTGTAGGAGGAGCTGGATTTTCTAGTATCGAGGGATGATCTTTTGCAACTTCTACTAGAACTTTCCGTACTTGAGAAATGTTGTTGCTATAGTCGCTGCGAATTGTCAGTTGAATCCTGCGATATTGATCGTGGCTGTAATTGATAATCTTATCTTCCCAAACTGTATTGTTAGGGATAGTCACCAGATCGGCAGTTAGAGTTTTTAGCCTTGTACTCGCTAGACTGATGGAGTCAACAGTACCAAACACCCCAGCTAATTCAACTTCATCACCGACATCAAAGGGTTTGTAAAGCATCAGCATTAACCCACTGGCAAAATTACCGAGGTTGCTTTGCAAGGCGAAGGCAAAGATAAAACTTGCGCCCCCAAGTACAGCCAAAACAGGCGCAAGACTAACCTCTAGTGCTGTCAAAGCTAGAAGCACGCCAACAAAAATTCCTCCTCGCTTGATGATAACAACTATAAATTGGCGCATCAATTTGGAGGTATTAGACAATTTAAGCAGCTTGCTAACTATCACGCCTAGTATTTGAAACACGATTGCAGAAGCCAGGACAATACCGACAAATTTACCTAAATTACCTGCCCAGCGCAAACCACCTTCATCTGATTTTAACCAACTGATAACCCGCACTCCTAAACCTTGGGTATCAGTCACATCAATTTCAGCTTTAGTGATAGCTTCAATGTATTTGCGGTAATACTTGCTGTCACCACCTTTGCGATCCAATTCTTCTAAAATCACGTTGAATCGGTCTACAATTGCCGTTCTTCCTGACTGGAGATTTGTCGCGTTGACAAGCAGTTTATTTTTCAATTCTGCTTCATTTTGAGCATTTTCTTGCAACTTATCTGACGTTTTTTGAAGCTGCTGCCCTTTTTTCTCAACGTTTCCTTGACCGCTACCAGGCCCAGGGGAACTGTTTGCCGTTAGTGTTTCACCGTTCGCCTTGATATTAGTATTTTCAATGGTTGCTGCGGCTTCATCAAGTTTATCAGCAGATTTCTCGGCTGCGCCTGTGCCACCATTACTACTGCTCGTATTTCCAGTAATCGCTTCCCGCGCTTTTTTGAGCTGTATGTGAGCCTCTTCTATTTTTTGTGTGCCTTGCTTGTATTCCGGTGAGTCGGGAGCAAAACCTTTTTGGTTTTTTTCTGCCTCTTCAACAGCTTTGATTGCCTTGTCTAGAGCGTCAATTTTTTGAGTTGCAGCGTTGTAAGCAGGGGAACTAGCATCTATCTTCTCTCGCTCTTTCTTCGCTTCGTCGAGGGTTGTTTGTGCCAGCTCCAGTTCACCTGTTTTTTCAGCTTTTTTCAAAGCTTCGTTCAGGGTATCATCCTGCTTGAGTTCCGTTTTGGCTTGACTTGCTTCTTTAATGCCTTCCTGGGCTTTTTTAAGTTTTTCTTTAGCTTCTTCTGCCTTTTTCGCGGCTTCTTGGTATTCTGGCGATCCGGGGACAGCGCTCTTTAGGGCTTTGTCACTTTCTTCTAGTGCTTTCTTCGCTTCGTCTAGCGAACCTGCGACTTCTTGCTGTTTGGCTATAGATCGATTCTGACGCTTGACGGCAACTTCAGCATTGCTAATTTCTTCAACTTTGCCTTTGAGCAATAGTTGCCAAGCTGCGGCTTCGTTTAGGAGTTCTTCCAGGGAAAGCGGTTTGACTAGCAATTGCAATTCATCAACCGGAATATCTGGCTCTTTAGCCGTAACTGCTGCTTTGGCATCTCCTTCTGGTGCAAGCTCAACCTTTTCAGTTTTCACCTCAGTTTCAGCCGGAGGATCTGGTTCCGGTGGTTCAAACTGCGATCGTGCTGGTATCGCCCAGATTACCAAGACACCAATTACCCCAGTGAGTAAAATTGCACGGACTCTATTACGTAACATTATAACTATTTCTCCTTAAGTATTTTTACTTGATTTGATTTTAGCCCGGTCGATCGTCTCAGGCTAAATTATAACCGGAATTTTACCCTTGTCAATAATTTCTAATTTTTTTTTAATCTCAGTTCTACTATTAAGCCACAAAACCATGAAACATAAAAAGTTTTATGTTTTATTTTTGGGCAATACTTAATATCAACAAGATTTTACTAACTGCTAATTAAGAGTAACTGCCTAATTGAAAAATGCTATGATATCTATCATTTATTTTACAGATATGATAGCGAGTAAAGTCGCTACTACACAAACATAGCCCAAGCTTGGAAAAACTGTAAAAATAGTTACTTTATTAACCTGTATAAGTTCCTGCAAATTCATCGATAGAGGCAAGCCCAGACTACGGCTGCGCCGCGTATCAGAATTTAGATGCCAAACAGCATAGAATTGCAGCGATCTTGTACAATGCAGCGAAAGTACAAACGTTTTTGACTCAAACAGCCTGGGAGTAAGATGATGGGAGATTTAGGGCGAGTGCCAGTAGGAATAGTTGGGGCATCAGGCTACGGTGGCGTGCAACTTGTGCGACTGTTAGCGGATCACCCAAGGGCACAAGTTGTTTATTTAGGCGGTGATAGTAGTGCTGGCAAACTTTTTTCCAGTTTGTACCCACACTTAAGCAACTCCATTGACTTGACGATCGAAGCGATTGACTTGGATAATATTGCCTCTAAATGTGAAGTAGTATTTCTCTCGTTACCCAACGGTTTAGCGTACCAGATGGCACCCAAATTGCTAGAAAAGGGGTGCAAAGTTTTGGATCTGTCAGCAGATTATCGGTTTGCCAACTTAGAAACATATAAAGCTTGGTACGGAGGCGATCGCCAAGACGCTGCGATCGCCTCAACTGCTGTCTACGGTCTACCAGAACTGTATCGCGATCGCATCAAAACCGCCCAACTCGTAGGCTGCGCCGGCTGCTACGTCACCGCCAGCCTTCTAGCCCTCGCACCCTTGCTCAAACAAGGTATCATCGTCCCGGAAACTGCGATCGTTGATGCCAAATCAGGCACATCCGGCGGTGGCCGCAAAGCCGAAATCAACCTGTTGTTAGCCGAAGCAGACAACTCTCTGGCCGCCTACGCAGTCGCCCGCCACCGCCACACCCCGGAAATCGAACAAATTTGCAGCGATTTAGCCGGACACGACATCAAAGTGCAATTTACACCCCACCTCATACCAATGGTGCGAGGCATCCTAGCCACAGTCTACGCCAACCTTCGCGATCCCGGATTAGTCCGAGAAGATTTACTCACAATCTTCAACGCCTTTTACCGGAATTGTCCCTGGGTAAAAATCCTACCTAGCGGCGTTTATCCCCAAACAAAATGGGCCTGCGGCACTAATCTCTGCTACATCGGCGTAGAAGTAGATCCACGCACAGACCGAGTAATTGTAATGTCAGCAATTGATAACTTAATTAAAGGTCAAGCAGGTCAGGGCGTACAGTGTATGAACTTAATGATGGGATGGGAAGAAACTTTAGGATTGCCGCAGTTAGGTTTTTATCCATAGAAATTGCTAATGGCTAATGGCTAATGGCTAATGGCTAATGGCTAATGGCTAATGGCTAATGGCTAATGGCTAATTGCTAATTGCTAATTGCTGATTACTCAGGAGTGAAAATTAAATAACTTATACCTTTTGTATGACTTACGCAATTGTCACACTTCAATGAATTAGTAGTTGCGTCAGAAGCGAACACTTACACTTACTGGGTAAACGCTTCTGGCTGACGCACCCTACAATACTTCAAGGAATTAGTAGGGTGCGTCAGACCCAGATATCAAACGAGAGAATAAGGATTTGAGTGTCTGACGCACCCTACTAATTGTGCTGGATTTTTGGCAGATGCCTTTTGGACATTTTGCGAACCAATTTTTCGTAAAGTGACTGGCATCAACCTGAAGCAATAATCTATAATTGCAACATCAATTTGCGTCCTAACACGGGCGGTTTCTATAAATTGTATGTAAGGAGGTAGCCGGTGCCAGTCAGCTTTAATGGTTCCTACTCCCAAGACTTTGATAACCTTGCCAATACGGGTACGGCTAACGCTTGGACAAATGATTCGACCCTTTCCGGTTGGTCTCTTTTCCGTCAGCCTAGCACCGGAACTGCCATAACAGCCTACAACGCAGATAATGGCGGTAGCGCTACTGGAAGCTTTTATAGTTACGGGACTACTGGTAACACCGATCGCGCCTTGGGTGGTCTTGGGTCGGGAGGTGGTTACTTCGGTAGTCCTGGGGGAAGTGCGATCGCAGGTTGGATTGCCTTTGCCGCTACCAACAATACTGGCACGACGCTAAACAATTACACCTTATCATTTAACGGCGAACAGTGGCGGGCTGCGAACGCGACAGCACAGAGTATGGTTCTGGAGTATGGCTTTGGCAGTACCTTTACTACCGTTCCAACTTGGACGGCACCGGGTAGCAATTTTGACTGGACATCACTTGTAAACAATACTACCGGTGCTGTGGATGGCAACGTGGCGGGTATGGTTAGCGGCAAAGGTGGAACTATTACTACCCCTTGGGCAAATGGTGACACGCTTTGGGTTCGTTGGGTAGAACGTAACGATGCGGGAAACGATCACGGATTGGCGATCGATGACTTCTCCCTCACGATACCTACCGTCAGTCTCACCGCCACAGACACCACCGCCGACGAAGGAAACATCAACACCGGAACATTCCGCCTAATTCGCAGCAACAGCATTGGCACATTAGCAGTTAATCTTTCGACCGTTGCGGGAATTGGCACTGACTATAACCTCAGCGTCGCATCCGGCGGCACATTAAATGCCAGCGGCACTATTTTTACTTTTAATAATGGCGTTAGTACAGCCGATATTACCTTTACTGCTATTGATGATATTCCCGCTGAAGCCAGTGAAACATTTGATTTATCTTTAGCAACCGACCCCACTTATATTGTTGATGCGGCTAATAATACAGGCAGCGTGACGATCGCACAAAATGATTTCGCTGTCACTAATACCAACGATAGCGGCGAAGGTTCATTGCGGCAAGCAATTACCAACGCCAACGCCATTACTGGCACCGATACCATTACTTTCAATATTACTGGAGCGGGGCCCCATACAATTAGTCCGACTTCCGCTTTACCTAATATTACTCAAGCCGTTATTATTGACGGATATAGTCAAACTGGGGCGAGTAAAAATACCTTAGCTGTTGGTAATGATGCCCAATTAAAAATCGTTCTGGATGGAACAAATGCAGGGGTAGGAGTCAGTGGTCTTACTTTGGGTGGTGGTTCTGATGGCAGTACAATTCAAGGTTTGACAATTAATCGCTTCCAGAGTGAAGGCATCCAAATTCAGAGTACCAATAACTTTATTTTAGGAAACTTTATCGGTACAGATGTCACTGGAACCATTGACCAAGGTAATAACGCAAGCGGCATCACTGTCTCTGCTGCTAATAATACCATTGGCGGTGCGACAGCGGGCGATCGCAACCTTATTTCCGGCAATGATAATGATGGCATAACTATTGATGCCAGTAATAATAACAACATCGCAGGGAACTATATCGGCACCAATGCCACAGGGACTCTTGCCATTCCCAATGCCAATAGTGGCGTGCGAATCATTGGGGGTGCAAACAACAATACGCTTGGTGGGACAACTAATCAATCACTGCAATCGAATATCATTGCCTTTAACCCAGTTGGCGTGTTTGCCAATGCCGATACCGTTAATAATTCTATTGTTGGCAACAGCATTTTTTCTAATACTAACTTAGGCATTGACTTAGGCAATGATGGTGTCAGTGCCAACGACACAGGCGATAGCGATACGGGTGCGAACAATCTGCAAAATTTCCCGGTTCTCACCTTCGCTGAAATTGCTGGCAGCAACACCGCTTGTGTTGGTACTTTCAACGGCAGTGCTAATACTACTTTTCGCCTAGAATTTTTCGCCAACGATGTATTAGATGCCTCTGGAAACGGCGAAGGCAAAAACTATATTGGTTTCTCTAACATTACCACCGATGCTGCCGGCAACGCCAACTTTAGCCTCACCAATCTATCATTAGCATCCCTCGGTAATTTCGTCGCCGCCACCGCCACCAATCTCACAACTAATGACACTTCTGAATTTTCCAACAGTGTCATCATTGATGCACCAATTGTCAGCATTACACCCACTTCGATCGCTCAAAATGAAGCTAACAGTGGCACGACTGATTACACTTTTACCGCCACACTTTCTCGCGCCACAACTCAAAATGTCACCGTCAATTATAGCACCAATGACGGTACTGCAACTCTTGCCGATAATGACTATATTGATAACGATAATAGCATTAATTTTACCGCTGGCGGTTCCCTCACACAAACCATTACTGTTCAATCAAAAGGCGATGAAATTGATGAAAGTGACGAAACTTTTACCGTCAATTTAGATAGCGCCACTAATGCTTTAATCGACACAACTGCTAACCAGGGAACTGGTACAATTACTAACGACGATACTGCCAATGTGACAATTACTCCCACTTCTACGAATGCGACAGAAGGTGGTGCAACTGGTAGTTATACGGTGGTTTTAACCTCACAACCAACGGCGGATGTTAATATTGCTATTGGTAATACTTCTCAAACTAATACTTCGGCGGCTACAGTTACTTTTACTACGGCTAATTGGAGTACGCCACAAACTGTCACTGTGACTGCTGTTGATGATGCTTTAATTGAAGGTAGTCATACTGGAATTATTAGTCATACGGCGAGTTCAACGGATACTAATTATGACGGTATTGCTGTCGATTCGGTGACGGCTGATATTACTGATAATGATAGTGCCAATGTGACAATTACTCCCACTTCTACGAATGTGACAGAAGGCGGCGCAACTGGTAGTTATACGGTGGTTTTAACCTCACAACCAACGGCGGATGTTAATATTGCTATTGGTAATACTTCTCAAACTAATACTTCGGCGGCCACAGTTACTTTTACTGCGGCTAATTGGAGTACGCCACAAACTGTCACCGTTACTGCTGTTGATGATGCTTTAATTGAAGGTAGTCATACTGGAATTATTAGTCATACGGTGAGTTCAACTGATACTAATTATAATGGTATTTCTGTTAATTCGGTGACGGCTAATATTACTGATAATGATAGTGTTCCTACACCAACTCCTACGCCAACTCCCACACCAATTCTTACACCAACTCCTACGCCAACTCCCACACCAATTCCTACAGCAACACCGACACCAATTCCTACACCAACACCAATTCCGACACCAATTCCTACACCAACACCTACGCCAATTCCTACAGCAACTCCGACACCAGAGGTAACAGTAACACCGACACCAATTCCTACACCAATTCCTACACCAATACCCACACCAATTCCTACAGCAGCACCCGCACCAATTCCTACAGCAACACCGACACCAGAGGTAACAGCAACACCTACGCCAATTCCTACAGCAACTCCGACACCAGAGGTAACATTAACACCAGAGGTAACACCAACACCTAAACCAGAGGTAACGCCTTCCTCAACTTGTTTTTGCGATCGCATTTCTCACCCGGATCTCTATCAACCTAATACCACCGATAACGTAATTAATGGTAGTGCAAATATCCAAATAGGTACTAACCAAAATGATGCTTATTATGGCAATAACTCCCCTAGCTTTTTTGATGCTTTGCCAGGAGATGACAACTTATTTGCCGACGATCAAGGTGATACACTTAATGGTAATGAAGGCCATGATTTTATTGTTGGTGGTAGTGGCAATGATTCCCTCTTTGGTGGCAAAGATAATGATATTATTCTAGGTGGGGAAGGAGAAGATATAATTCGGGGAAATCGAGGAAATGATTCTCTGAATGGACGAGAAGAAAATGACCAAATTTATGGCGATAATGACGATGATTTTATTGCGGGAGGTAAAGGAAATGATACCTTGTATGGTGGCAAAAACAATGATATTTTAATTGGGGATGAAGGGGAGAATTTATTATTAGGACAAGAAGGGAATGATACCCTGTATGGTGGTAGTATTAATGATACACTATTGGGAGGCAAAGGTAATGATATTTTGTGTGGCAATGCTGGTTTTGATAGTTTAATGGGGGGTGCAGGAAATGATATATTTGTGTTGTGTCCTGAAGTTGGGTTTGAGTCGATCGCAGATTTTACTAAGGGGGAAGATGCGATTGGATTGTCAGGAGGATTCACCTTTGACCAGTTGCAGATTACACAGGGAAATAATGGGGTATTGCTGACAGTTAAGCAGAGTGGAATGCCTATCGCAAATCTTGTGGGTGTTAATGCTTCCCTCATTACCGATCAAGATTTCCTCTTAATTTAAACAGATCAACGCAGATAGTAGTCCAATATCTGCGTTGATCTGCGGTTAAAACTTAAACAACCTTCGGCCCAAAACCGATAGTACCAGCATAAACAGCGCTATCGCCCAACTCTCCCTCTATCCGCAACAAGCGATTATATTTAGCCACCCGTTCGCTGCGACACAAAGAACCAGTCTTAATTTGACCCGCACGAGTTGCTACTGCTAAATCAGCAATAGTCGTATCCTCAGTTTCACCAGAACGATGGCTAATAATCGACCGATAACTATTGCGAGTTGCCAAATCAATAGTTTCCAGAGTCTCAGTTAAAGAACCGATTTGATTAAGCTTAATCAAAATCGAATTGCTAGCTTTCAAATCGATACCCTTTTGCAAGCGAGTGCGATTGGTAACAAACAAATCATCACCCACCAATTGAGTTTTTGCCCCCAACTTTTGCGTCAGCAATACCCAACTATCCCAGTCATCCTCGTGTAAAGCATCTTCAATGGAAACAATCGGATATTGCCCAACCAAGCTCTCCAAATAATCAATCAACTCCGCTGGTGAATGAGCGCTACCGTCATAGGTGTATTTCCCATCTTTGTAAAATTCGCTAGCAGCTACATCCAAAGCTAAAGCAACTTCTTCCCCTGGTTTATAGCCAGCTTTTTCAATTGCCGCGATTAACAAATCCAAAGCTGCTTGATTAGATTCCAGATTAGGAGCAAAACCCCCCTCATCGCCTACACCAGTCAGCAAACCCCGATCTTTTAAGACTTTGCTCAGAGATTCAAACACCTCTGCACCCCAGCGCAAAGCCTCCTTAAAAGATGGCGCACCCACAGGGACAATCATAAATTCCTGAATGTCCACATTGTTATTCGCGTGAGAGCCACCGTTGATAACATTCATCAAGGGGACAGGTAGCAAATTCGCTAGCGGGCCACCCAGATAGCGGTAGAGAGGGAGTGCCAAAGTATCTGCTGCTGCTTTCGCTGTTGCCAGAGAGACTGCGAGGATGGCATTAGCGCCCAGCTTTGATTTATTGGGCGAGCCATCTAAGTCAATCATGGTACGGTCTACCAAAGATTGATCGAGAGCGTCCACATTCTCCAATGCAGGCGCTATTTTCTCTTCGACATTCTGAACCGCCTTGAGAACGCCTTTGCCGCTGTAGCGCTTTTTATCGCCGTCTCGCAGTTCGTGGGCTTCAAAGCTACCTGTAGATGCCCCGCTGGGAACTTGGGCAAGTCCGACTGCACCGTTGATTAAATACACTTCGGCTTCGATTGTGGGGCGGCCCCGTGAGTCGAGAATTTCCCTTGCCCGAATTGAGTCGATCGCTGTGTCTAGCATATTTAATTGCTTCCCTAGGTTATTTGAGACCTGATGGCTCTTGGCTGTAATTTTGACCGCTAATAGGTTATGCGATCCCCGGACTGGTTGGCGCGATGTTAAAAATCTTTGCGGATTTGGTCGTTTTGTTCAAGTGGGGGGCAAGGGTAGTTCGGACACAAAATATTGGTTTATAGGGATAATTTATCGCCCGAATGCTTCGCCCCTACATCAAACTTATAGCTTGAAAACACGCCCTAGCCCCTAGCCGCCTTGGCGGTGCGCGATCGCCACTCCTGAAGATCCGCGATCGTAAACAAAGCCTCAAACTCCAAACCCGCTGAACTATATAACTGCGATCCCCCTTGCTTGCGATCGATCAAGGAAATTACTCGATCCACCTGATAACCCGCACCCCGCAAGCGTTCCACCGCCTTCATCGCCGATCCGCCAGTTGTCACCACATCTTCCAAAACCACAACCTTAGCGCCTTCCTGCAACACCGGCCCCTCAATATAAGCCATCGTCCCATGTCCTTTCGACTCCTTCCGCACGATCAGTGCCGGAATGGGTCGATTTTCATAAGCTGAAACCACACTCACCGCTGATACAATCGGGTCAGCACCCAAAGTCAAACCCGCCACAGCTTGCGTATTCGTCGGTAGCGCCGACAACAGCAAACGCCCCACAGCCAAAGCACCTTGAGGGTGGAGCGTCACAGGCTTACAGTTGATATAATAAGAACTCTGCTGACCAGAAGAAAGTACAAAGTCCCCTTCGCGGTAGGCAAACTCGCACAGCAAATCTAGAAGTTGTTCGCGTAAACTTGTTAAATCAGTAGTAGCTAAAGAGACAGCTAACCCAGTCGGAGACAGAATTTCATCCATAACGGTAACAGCCAACAAAGTTGAGAAAGTAAATAAATAGCCGATAATCAGTCTATATTAGAATCTGAATTAATCTTGAGGCTTAAGATCATGCCCCAAAAGTTAAAAAGTCTTAGTGGTGTGTTAGCGATCGCGATCGTTTCTACTATATTAGGATCTGTCAAAATCGCTCAAGCAGAACCCTTTGGATATCATCCAGTTGCCGATGAATTTAATCGGCGTTTCTTTGAAAGTTCTGGAGACTTTTTCCAAAGTGTCAACTTTCAAGGATATACAAATGACCTTTTAGGCATCGGTTCGCCCACTGGCATTATTGGTTTTCCTGAAAAGCAAATTGAACGGGATTCTAGCCAGCTTCACGGCCTCTATCGAGAAATGCTCCAACAACAAATCTCTAGCGATCCAATCATTCGCGTCCCAGATGCACTCAATCCCTTTAATACCTCGTTGTTAGGGCTACCATCGGGTCAAAAGATCGCACCTTAATTTAGGTCTGGCGATTCGTGATTTCAAGGCTGCTCTCTCTGACAACTCTCAATTCAGCCAGGATGCTCTGCTTCCCATAGTGCATCCTGCTGGATTTTATAGTAGAACTAGGAAGCTCTTGAGCAGGGAGCCGGGAGATGGGTAATTAGCCATTACCAATTAGCCATTACCAATTAGCCATTACCAATTAGCCATTAGCCATTAGCCATTAGCCATTAGCCATTAGCCATTAGCCATTAGCCATTAGCCATTAGTGCATCTACTATGCTTTTTAATTCTTACGTATTTATATTTGGCTTTCTACCGATTACTATTCTTGTATTTTTTACTCTCTGCAAATTTCATTTAGTCAAAGCTGCAATTTGGTGGCTAGCATTCACTTCCTTGTTTTTTTACGCTTACTGGAATATTGCCTATCTGCCCATCATCCTTATTTCTGTAAGTTTTAACTATTATATAGGTGAACAAATCCAGCGCGTCCTATCTAATCGTCAGCAAGCAAAAGCTCTACTTTGGCTAGGCATAATTTTGAACTTAGCAAATATTGGCTATTACAAATACGCCAATTTTTTTGTCGATTTTTGGAATCAAATTTTTCACACGGAATGGTCAATTCCTGCGATTTCATTACCTCTAGCAATTTCATTTTATACATTCACCCAAATTGCTTATCTCGTAGATGTCTATCGGGGAGAACACGAAAAATATAAATATGATTTAATCTCTTACAGTCTGTTCATTTCCTTCTTTCCTCAACTAATTGCAGGCCCAATTCTGCGCCACAATGAACTAATTCCAGAGTTACGGCAAATACGAACATTTGTTTTTTCCCATAAAAATGTAGCTAGGGGCTTAACAATGTTTACACTGGGATTATCCAAAAAGGTAATTATCGCAGATAATATCTCCCCTTGGGTAGCCCCTGTTTTTAATAATGCCGGTAATGTCAGCTTCCTCGAAGCTTGGGCGGGAGCAATTAGTTATACTTTGCAATTGTATTTTGATTTTTCTGGCTACTCGGATATGGCAGTTGGCTTAGGATGGATGTTTAATATTCCCTTACCTTATAACTTTAACTCTCCTTATAAAGCTACCTCAATTACTGACTTTTGGCGGCGGTGGCATATTACTCTTTCTAATTTTCTCCGTGATTATTTGTACATTCCTCTGGGTGGCAATCGCCAAGGAGAATTTCGCCGATATGTTAATCTGATGGTAACTATGCTGTTAGGTGGACTGTGGCATGGTGCAGGCTGGACTTTTGTCTTATGGGGGGGGATACATGGGTTATTTTTGGTAATTCATCAACTATGGCGCAAGCTGAATATTTCTTTGCCAAAATTGCTATGTTGGACGCTGACATTTTTAGCTATTTTAGCTAGTTGGGTACTATTTCGTGCTCATGATATTAACAAGGCTAAAGAAATTTTGAAGGCGATGGTAGGGATGAAAGGCTTTATATTACCTACTTCTTTTCAAGATCCTCTCAATTTCTTGACTCCACTAGGAGTAAGGTTTCAAGAACTAGCTTACTTCCCTAACTTTGGTTTGCGAAATACTCTAATTATATTGATTGGACTATTACTGTGTGTTAGCCTCTTACCGAATACGCAGCAAATTATGCAGCGTTTCAAGCCGACAGAGGCGTGGATGTTAGCAACAGCTAGCTTAGCAGTTTTCTGTTTGATTTCTCTAAATCGTGTCTCTGAGTTTCTTTACTTCCAATTTTGAGGTTAAGTAAAAATAATGAAATCTTACCGCCGTTATATTTTTAGTTTTCTTGCCGTTGTATTCTTCTTAATGGGGTTGATTGGAGCATTTAATTTTTTGGTCGATCCCTACGGTGTGATGGGCAATTTAAGTATTGTTGGTTTTAATAAGGTGAAATCAGAAAATCACAATCACGTCAGATTATTTAAAGCTATTGCTATTACTAAAATTGCTCCCAAAGCTGTTTTTCTAGGTTCTTCTAGGGCTGAAATTGGTTTAGATCCAAATCATCCGGCATTGAAGAATTACCAACCAGTTTATAACCTGGGGATTACTGGAGGAAATATGTATGAAGCTAAGCGCTATTTACAACACGCAATCGTCAACCAACCCGATTTAAAGTTAGTTGTTTTAGGTCTAGATTTTTTTATGTTTAATCAATTTGGGAAGCTTACCCCTAGTTTCCGAGAAAATCGCTTAGAGAAAACTAGCATTGTTTTTCAAGATGCGTGGGAAGTTCTTTTTTCTTTGGATGCTTTAGTGTCTAGTAAAATCACAATAAATTCTAATAGAAAAGAGCCTAATGCTACAGGTCATTTTTACCAAAATGGGATGAGAGACACTCCTTATTTTATTCGGGAAACTTATCAAAATCAACCCCAGATAATTATTTTTGAGGAAGTATTAAAAGCTTTTCGGACTCGACCGGAATTTTATCAAACCTACCAGCTTTCAGAGTCAAATATGAATGATTTAAAAAATTTAATAGATATTTGTCGGCAACGGGGTATTAAATTAGAACTGTTTATTTCACCCTGTCATGCTACTGAATGGGAAGTTATTCGAGATGCTGGCTTTTGGTCAGTTTTTGAACAGTGGAAGCGCCGAATAGTCGCAATGGCTCCCGTCTGGGATTTTTCTGGTTACAATAGTATTACAACTGAACCTATTAGTAATAATATGAAAAATTATATAGAAAGCTCCCATTACCGTAAAGAAGTGGGAGATTTGGTAATAAATAGGATTTTCCAATACCGAGAAGAAACTCAGCCTAGAGATTTTGGAGTTTTGCTGACACCAGACAATATTGAAGCTCAGCTTGCTAAGATTAGTAGCGATCGCGAAATTTGGGCGAAAAATAACCCTGATACAGTGCAACTTGTGAAAGGTTTAGAACCTAACCCAAATTGCTCATTTTGCGAAGGTGTAGAGAACTTTTTAAAGTAAGCAGGGTTGGATATATAGCAACCGCCAGGGCGGTTAGGGGCTAGGGGCTAGGGGCTAGGGGCTAGGGGAAGAAGGGGAAGAAGGGGAAGAAGGGGAAGAAGGGGAACAGAGTTAATGGTTTGGGCCATGAGCGAGTGTCCTAACTGACGAAAGCGGTTGCTATATATAGCGGTTCTTAGATAAATGAGGTATACAGAAACCCTGTATTGTCAAGCTTTCCAGGTCAAAATTCGTACTTCACCTTTTTGAGAAAGGCTATAGCAGTCGCCAAGGCAGTTAGGACATTCTGAATTCAAAACCATTCTTCTGCCTTCTCTCTTCCCTAGCCCCTAGCCCCTCTTAAACCGCCTTGGCGGTTGCTATAAGTGCGCCCTACTGGAATCGAACCAGTCTGAAAGCGAATTATGAGCTCGCTGCCTCCCCAATCGGCCAAAGGCGCTTTAATTTAGATGATATCAGATAATAACACAATTTCCCAGTCCGTGCTAAAACTAGATTACTGAAATAGAAATTGCCGATCGGCCGACTGGCTGATTTGGCTCGGTTGCTGGCTACAGGCTATCTGTAGCCAATAACAGTTTTCAGGGCGATTTGGCGTAACTTTACAGGCAATGGCATTGAACTCAACTGTAGTGCTGACCTTAATTCTGCTCACCCTCATGTTTGGAGCCGGTTTGACGAGTGCTTCATGGGGTTTTACCGTAGGTCGCCAAGCTTTGAAAGGGATTACTCAACCAGATTTCCGCCCCGGTAACAACGCGGGTGGTACCAAGGGAAGTTCAAATCCTCGCGAGGCAGTCCCTATTATGAACGAGAAGGATATTCTCAAAGCTGTCAAAGCGCGGATGGAAGGCCGTGATGTGGACAAGGGGACTGCCAAGGGTAATTCGGATGCAGATAAGGCGACGGCTAAATCTGCCCAGGCCAAAAAACCTGTTAAAAACGAGAATGCCAAGACGAAGTTTCCGGTTAATAGCCGCGATGGAGGAGTAACGCTGGAAGTTAGTTCTATTCGCGAGCGTGGTAGTTCTCTGCTGCTGGATGTGAGCATGAAGAATGAAGGCTCTCAATCTGTGCGCTTTCTCTATAGTTTCTTGAATGTCACTGATGACCAAGGTCGGGCCCTGAGTGCTAGTGCTGAAGATTTGCCAGGGGAATTACCACCTAATGGGGAAGTGTATTATGGAACGGTGAGTATTCCCACAGCTTTGCTGGACAATGCCAAACAACTTTCACTGACGCTGACGGATTATCCTAATCAAAAACTCCAGCTACAGATATCTGGAATTTTAGTCCCAAAATAAGAGTGCTCCGAATCAGCGGTGATAGTATGGTCAAACTTGATTAAGAAGATTAAGAATATCAAAGATGGTTGCCCCTGTTGTGGTTGTCAAAGGCGGTGCTAGGAATGCCTAGCTTACCTGCCCTTACTTGGACAGATGCGCTGTTGCGGTTGCTAGCAGTTTTACTACTGATTGCTATCAATGCTTTCTTTGTCACGGCGGAGTTTTCGATTGTCTCGGTAAGGCGATCGCATATCAACCATTTAGCTGCGGTGGGCGATTTAGAAGCTCAGACTGTGCAATATTTACAGCGCAGAATTGAACGTCTCCTTTCGACCACACAGTTAGGAATTACCCTGTCTAGTCTGGCTCTTGGCTGGATCGGTGAGGGGACAATGGCAATTCTGGTGAGAAGGTTTCTGGCTTACTTGCCACTACCAGTCAATATTAGCGAGGCGATCGCTCATTCTCTGGGTATATCCATATTGACTTTTTTCCTCCTGGCTTATTTGCAAATTGTGCTGGGGGAACTCCTACCGAAATCGATTGCTTTGCTGCATTCAGAACAATTAGCAAAGGTTTTAGGCCCTCCCAGTTTAGCGATCGCACGTTTTTTTAACCCGTTTATTTGGATTCTCAACCAGTCTACTCGCTGGTTACTGCGCGTTCTTGGCATGGAATACGGTGTTCCTCATCGACCAGTTACTCCCCAAGAATTACAGCTAATTATTGCTACTTCTACTGAGTCAACTGGTTTGCAGGCCCAGGAGCGAAAATTACTCAATAATGTTTTTGAGTTTGGAGCTGTTTCAGTGGAAGAAGTGATGACTACTCGCACTAGCATTGCGGCAATTCCTAGGACTGCTACGTTTCAAATGCTGCTGAATGAAATAGCTATTTCTGGACACTCCCGCTATCCTGCTTTTGGGGAATCTTTAGACGATATTATTGGTATTGTTGACTTCAAGCAACTTGCTAAACCTCTAGCTCAAGGTTTGCTTTCTCCCCAGACGCTAATTGAGCCTTGGATTCGTCCAGTTAGATTTGTGCCAGAGGTGATGCTTTTGAGCGAATTACTGCCTTTAATGCAGCGATCGCCAGAAGAAGTGGTGATTGTAGTTAATGAATATGGCGGAACATCCGGGTTAGTCACTATTAAGGATTTGATTGCTGAAATTATCGGCGATAGTCGCGAATCAGCAGATATGGAAGAAGTGGATTTGCAAATGTTAGATGACCGGACTTTTTTAGTCCAGGCTCAGTTAGAATTAGAATCTGTTAATGAAATATTGAATTTCAATTTGCCCGTCGCTGATGAATACGAAACTCTAGGAGGTTTTCTAATCCATGAGTTACAAATTATTCCCGCTCTTGGGGAAATATTTGTTTATGGAAATCTGGAATTTACTGTAATTTCGGCTTCTGGAGCACGCTTAGATCAAATTCGGATTCGGATATTGGAGAGTTCCGATACTCAGGATTTGATTGAGACTGTGCCCAAAAATAGAAGTCAAACTACACCTTACCAGTCTGCCAATAATTCAGATATTGATGGTGAATTAGACAATTAACTGTTAACTGTTAACTGTTAAGTAGATCCATCTAATTAAACGTAAGGTATGGGATCTTTTAATCCCAATTCTTCAAAGGCTGCGACGCGCAATCGACAGGAATCGCAAATACCACAGGCAAGTTCACCGCCAGCGTAACAAGACCAAGTTTTTTCCCAAGGTACGCCCAAATTATTGCCTAATTTAATTATTTCTGTCTTTTTTAGGTCAATTAATGGTGTTAAAATAGAGATGGGATTCCCTTCTCTTCCCTGTTTTGTTCCTAACCGAAATACTTCTTGCATGGCTTGGATATAATCGGGGCGACAGTCTGGATAGCCGGAATAATCTAGGGCGTTAACGCCGATATAAATGCGATTGGCGTTGAGGGTTTCAGCCCAGGCGAGGGCAAAACTAAGAAAAATTGTATTACGAGCGGGGACGTAGGTGATGGGGATGCTTTCCGACATTTGAGCGAGGGTGCGATCGCGAGGAAAATCAATTTTACTATCTGTTAATGCTGAACCGCCCCACAGGCTAAGATCGAAGGATATAATTTGATGTTTGGTAACGCCTGCGGAAAGTGCGATCGCCTTTGCTGATTCCAACTCCCGTCGGTGTCGCTGCTGGTAGTCGAAGGAAATAGCATAACTCTCGCAGCCATCTGCTTGAGCTTGATACAAAACTGTAGAAGAGTCTAATCCTCCCGACAATAAAACTACTGCTTTCACTTAGATCAACCTCAATAGAATAAGTTTCTTGAGATATTTTCATAGGGCTGACGCTCACTTGT
>NZ_JARFTR010000081.1 GCF_029167235.1 Kamptonema sp. UHCC 0994
CACCGCCAAGATGGCGGCGTTACGTAAAGCTGCATAAATCCTAATTTAATTATCTAGAAGGGCGGTAACATCGCCATCCATAATTTTATCAATGTTGCGAGTAATCTTCTCTATCTCCCAATCCCACCATTTAATTTCTAAAAGTTGCGCTACTTCAGCATCGCTGAATCGTTGTTTGATTGGCCGCGCAGGATTTCCGCCAGCAATGGTATAGGGAGGAATATCGTTGACAACAACCGATCTAGCTGCAACGATCGCACCATCACCAATTTTAACACCCGGCATGATTAGAGATTCGTAGCCAATCCAGACATCATTACCGATGACAGTATCGCCGCGACTGGGTAAGTCCATTAACTTATCCATTGCAGTTTCCCAACCGTTACCGAAGATAGGGAATGGGTAAGTGGAAATACCATCTAACTTGTGGTTTGCGCCATTCATGATGAATTTAACATTAGTCGCGATCGCGCAGAATTTGCCGATAATCAGGCGATCGATCCCATAATTATACAACACATTTCTGTCAAAGCCTTCGGGGTCAATAGGATCGTCGTAGTAAGAATAATCGCCAACAATAATATTTGGCGACTTGACAAAATTTTTGATAAAGCATACTCGGCGATGATCGGCTAAAGGATATGGTTTGTTAGGATTAGGGCCCAATTGTTCTATCAAATTTTGTCCTCCTATTTAATAAGCTGAGCGGTTAACTAACTGATTTAGGTGAGATATTATATCATATCTGAAGGTGCTTGAGTTATTTCACGGAATAGAAGTTATAAATTTACCTAAATTTCTCCTTTTGTTCCGGATGAGCATAGGTAGGTCTAGTAAATTATATGAGTCTATGCCACAACCAAAAGTTTGGTGTCATTGATTACCACCTTTGCAACCTAAACAAAGACGGTAAAGCGCAAGCAATGGCTGCCTAATAAATGCTAAAATTTCACACCCCGTCGCGCTCTAAGTTTGTCATATTTTATTAACAAGGTTTGTAATGAAAAGCATCGAAAATTCCTGCATTCATACATTAGTAGAATCCCAAGTAGAGAAAACACCAAATGCTATTGCGGCAATTTTTCAATCCGAGCAAATCACTTATCAAGAATTAAATCAAAAAGCCAATCAATTAGCGCATTATCTGAAAAGCTTAGGTGTTAATTCAGAAACCCTGATTGGAGTATGCGTCGATCGTTCCTTGAATATGCTGATCGGACTTTTGGGAGTCTTAAAAGCTGGCGGTGCTTATGTTCCTCTTGACCCAAGTTATCCCGAAGATCGATTAGCTTTTATGTTGGAAGACTCCCAGCTTCCACTACTGCTTACCCAAAGGCATCTTCTCAGTTGCCTACCTAAAACAAATAGTATTCGAGTATTGTGTTTAGACTCAAATTGGCAAGAAATTGAGCAACTAAGCCAAGATAATTTAGATAGTGAAGTCACGCCAGATAATTTAGCCTATACCATCTACACATCAGGCTCGACTGGTAAACCTAAAGGCGTGCAAATTATTCATCGTAGTGTAGTCAATCTTCTGCTATCGATGAAGCAAGAACCGGGATTTACAAAGCGAGATATACTACTAGCAGTAACGACTATTTCCTTCGATCTTGCTGTTGTCGAACTTTTTTTACCCTTGATAGTTGGGACTCACGTTGTTATTGTCGATCGCGCAGTAGCCATAGATCCAATTAAGTTATCTAAAACAATCACTGAATCTGGCGCTACATTCATGCAGGCAACTCCTGCAACATGGAAAATGCTATTAGCAGTTAATTGGCAAGGCAATCGCAATTTAAAAATTATTTGTGGAGGAGAATCTCTAAATCGACACTTAGCCAATCAATTACTAGAGCGAAGTTCCTCCCTGTGGAATATGTACGCCCCGACAGAAACAACTACTTGGTCAACGATTTATCGGGTAGAATCTGGTGAGGAAACCATACCAATTGGTCGCCCAATTTTAAATACTAAAATTTATCTGTTCAAGTATCCACGCAATTCTAACAATAACATTTTTGAGCCTGTTGCTGAGGGAGATAGCGGAGAGATTTATATTGGGGGTATTGGAGTAGCGAGAGGTTATCTTAACCGTCCAGAGTTAACTAAAGAAAGGTTTTTTAACGATCCTTTTAGCAATAAACCAGGCGCTCGTATGTATAAAACAGGTGACTTAGCTCATTATCTATCAGATGGTAATATTGTCATTATTGGACGTAGCGATCACCAAGTTAAAATTCGAGGACATAGGATTGAATTAAACGATATTGAAGCAGCGTGCTTAGATAATCCTGCGGTAGACAATGCGGTAGTTGTTGTTAAAAAAGATGCTGATGGAGACAGTTATTTAGTTGCTTATGTAGTGTTAAATTCACAATCATTAAAACTAAGCTCAGCCGAGTTGCGAGCAGCACTCAAACAAAAATTACCTGATTACATGGTGCCGGCGCTTGTAGTTTTTATGAATGCTTTGCCATTAACACCTAATTGTAAAGTAGATCGAGAAGCACTACCTACACCAACTCTCGATCGTGTTAAAGAATTTGTTCCTCCACGCACAGAAATAGAGAAAAAATTGGCTGAAATTTGGATTTCTGTTTTGGGAGTTGAAATTGGTATCCATCAAAACTTTTTTGAGTCAGGCGGAAATTCATTACGCACAGCCTTATTACTAAATCGGATATCGCAAAATTTTCAAGTAGAATTGTCTTTAGATTGTCTGTTCAAATCTCCGACAATTTCTGGATTAGCTGAGGTAATCGAGGTTGTGCAATCTTCCGGATCTACAGCAATTTTTGAAACCAATATTGCTGACTTATCGGCTGATGCAGTCTTAGATGAAACAATTCGCCCGTTGACAATTGCCAGATCCAATCCGAAGCATATTTTCTTGACAGGTGCAACGGGTTTTGTTGGTGCTTTTCTACTGCATGAATTGTTGCTACATAATCCCCAAGTGACTATTTACTGTTTAGTTCGTGCTGAAAATTTAGCAGCCTCTACCTCTCGACTGATTACCACTCTGCAAAATTACGAAATTTGGCAAGAATCATTTAGCGATAGAATTATTCCCATTATCGGAGATTTATCAAAGCCATTATTGGGACTATCGGCATCACAATTTAGGGAATTAGCAGATATAATTGATGTGATTTATCACTGTGGTGCTTATGTAAATTTGATTTATCCCTACACTGCTTTACGGGATACAAATGTGGGTGGTACTAAGGAGATATTGCGCCTAGGAACTCTGACAAAAATTACACCCGTCCACTATATTTCTACCCTGGATGTGTTTCAATCCTCGAACTATAATCACATGGACTTAATTAAGGAAACAGATGAGTTACTCAGTCCTGAAGGATATTCCGATGGTTATTCTCAAAGTAAATGGGCGGCTGAAAAATTAGTTATGGCTGCCCGCGATCGTGGTTTACCAGTTTCTATTTATCGCTTGGGAATGGTGACAGGTCATAGCCAAACAGGTGCTTTTCAACTCAGTAATACAATATGTCTGATCGTCAAGGGCTTGATTCAATTAGGATATGGCCCAGAATTAGAGCTGAACATGAATCTCGCACCTGTAGATTATATCGTTCAGGCGATTCGGTATTTATCAGAGCAACCAGAGTCTATTAACAAGACATTTCATCTATTTAGTTCTCATGTATTATCTATGAATGAACTTGTCTTGAATATTAACGACATTGGTTATGCTGTTGCTTCTATTTCTTATCCACAGTGGCAGGCAAAACTACTCAATATGTCTCCAGAGAATGCTTTAACTCCGATGGCTTCTCTATTTGTTAAAAAATTACCTTATAGCCAAAAAACTTTTATTGAGACAACATCTTTTGTCTGTCAAAAGTTTGATGACCACCACACCCAGACTCGACTGGCAGGTACTAATATTATCTGTCCTCCCATTAATTATTCAGTATTAAATGCTTATTTATCCTATTTCCGTCGTCAAGGTTTTCTGTCACAGGATATTTAGTTAACCGATCGGCTTTTACGCATTTAAACCCTGCCTATTAATGTATAGCGCTCTATTCCTCTCCCAAACCTTGCAGGGAAGAGAGTTCGGGGAGTGAGGTCATAGATAGTAATAATACAGTTTAGATGCGTAACAGCTTATCACTTTATATCAATTTTCCGAGTTATTGTTCACTCCGCTAAGCCTTTAACCCATAGCAGCTGTCTGTACATAATTTTAGTCAAAAGCGATAATATAGCATCAGGACTTGAAATCCTAAGCTGAGTTAGATTAGAATTATCCTTAGTGACGATCTGCCGACTGACCATAACCCCCAAGATAAAGCATCTAACTTAGCAAAAATTTTCCTTGACAAATGCCATTTGAATATAAAATAATAAAAAATGCTCTACTGTCAGAAAAAGCTGCGATTCATTTGACCTAAGTTAAGATCCTCTTACCCTGTAAGATACTGAAATGAAGAGAAATTTACTCGAAAACTTGAAATTTTCTGGATCTATCATCGAAAGTGTTAGCAACAGTCCAAATAAACCGAAAGAATCCCTAACAAAACAAACACTGTTAAAAATAGCTTTCAGCATGGGCATGGTTATCGTTGCATCAACAGGCATTAGTTATTTTCAAATTATTTCAAGAATTACTAGCAATTCATTAACTCAATTGGAGCAATACATAAAATTACGCGCGGAACGCGAGAGATCAATATTTATCTTAGCAGAAGATAACCATAAATTGCTCAAACAAGCTTTATTATATCAACTAAAAGTAGACGCAGATATCGACCCCAAAACTGAATTCGACCAACTGTTTGTTAGATATCCAGATGGCACAATTCGCAATCGCCCTGAACTATTTCAAATTGACAAAACGGCAGGTTTATTTCTCGGTAAAAATGTCAATATTGATACTGAAATGCAGCGGCGAATGGTTGCTTTCTATAAAATAATCAGTGCTTATGGCCCAGCTTGGCGCAATCGCTTTGCTAACACCTATACGCAAATTCCTGAAAATGGGCTGATCATCTATATGCACCAGTATCCGTGGGCCCTTAAAGCACCTTCTAATGAATCTTTCCGCGTCACAGATGATGAGTCATTTCAAATCACCAGAGAAATCTACGATCCTGAACGCAAAACAGTCTGGACAGGCATTTATTATGACCAAGTAGCTGTAGCTTGGATGGCATCCTGTGTGACACCATTAGATGTAAATGGCAAGCATATTGGTACACTTGGACATGATATTTTAATAGGTGATTTACAGAAGCGGACTATTAATGAAGGGCTTAAAGGCACATACAACATGATTTTTCGAGCGGATGGGCGGCTAGTGGCTCACCCAGAACTTATGCAAAGTATTCAAAAGGGAAATGGACAATTTTCCATCGCCCAATCAGGAGATGCTCATCTGCGGGGAATTTATGAATTAGTCAAGAGACATAAACAGGAAACTATTATTATTGACAATTACAAGTATGATGAATATTTGGGCGTTACTAGAATTGATGAGCCAAATTGGTATTTAGTTACAGTTTTCCCCAAAAATCTGCTCACTCAAGAAGCCTTTTCTACTGCTCGCATGATTCTCCTATTAGGGCTAAGTGCATTACTGATTGAAATTATTATTGTGTTCTTAATCTTACGACGCGAAATTTCTACACCACTCAATCAATTAATGGACGCAACTGAGAGTATTGCTGCTGGTAATCTTGATATCCAAGTTAATGTCAACCGCCAAAATGAATTGGGTCGTTTGGGATATTTATTTAATAAAATGGCTCAGCAAGTCCGCGAATCTTTTGCCGCGCTTGCGAAAACTAATGAGGAATTGGAACTGCGAGTTGAAGACAGAACTGTAGAGCTTAAACAAGCTAAAGAAATTGCTGATACTGCTAACCGCGCTAAGAGTGAGTTTCTGGCTAATATGAGCCACGAACTGCGGACACCTCTCAATGGTATCTTAGGATATGCCCAAATTCTTCAGCGGTCGAAACACATAGTTGAGTCAGATCGACAAGGAATTAATATTATTAACCAATGTGGCTCCCACCTACTAACTCTGATTAACGATATCCTTGATTTTTCTAAAATCGAAGCCCAGAAAATGCAAATATATGCTATAGATTTTCATTTTCCCGCTTTTCTGCAAGCAGTCGTTGAAATTTGTCGAATTAAGGCAGATCAAAAGGGAATTGATTTCATTTATACTATTGAAGGTGAACTCCCAGTTGGTATTTCTGCGGATGAAAAACGATTGCGGCAGGTATTGATTAACTTATTAGGTAATGCTATTAAGTTTACGGAAGAAGGTAGCGTCAAATTTATAATCACATCAAGAATAGTGGAAGATGAAACCAGAGAACTACCTTTATATCGAATTAGATTTCAAGTCGAAGATACGGGAATTGGTATACCAAGCGATCATATTAAAAATATCTTTTTGCCCTTTGAGCAGTCGGGTAATATGAAGAAGCAATCAGAAGGGACTGGACTCGGATTAGCTATCAGCAAAAATATTGTTGATATGATGGGCAGTACCTTGGAAGTTGAAAGTGAATTAGGCAAAGGTAGTGTTTTCTGTTTTGAGATAGATATACCCGAAGCTAAGGAATGGGCAAAAAATACTAAAAGTTCTCAGCAGGGAATTATTATTGGTTTTAAGGGCGATCCGCCTAAAGTTCTAGTAGTAGATGACCGTTGGGAAAACCGTTCTGTTATTGTCAATTTACTCAGTCCTATTGGATTTATAATTGTTGAGGCAGAAAATGGTCAAGAAGGACTTGATAAAATTGCTGAGTTTCAACCAAATCTAGTTATTACTGATATTGCTATGCCGATTATGGATGGCTATGAAATGGTTAAAAATTTGCGAAAATCCGCATCATTTGCTAATTTATCAGTGATCGTGTCTTCAGCTAGTGTATTCCATTCCGATCGGCAAAAAAGTATGGATATTGGAGCTAATGAATTTTTGCCTAAACCGATCCAAGCTGATAGCCTGTTAGAGGCGGTCAAAACTCTCTTGAACTTAGAATGGATCTATGAAGAAAAATTACAACCGGAAAGCAAACTAGAATTGACAAAAAAAGTTGTTGAAGTTGTGCCACCATCGAATGAAGACTTGCTGATCTTGTATAATCTCAGTCGTAAGGGATTGATTAAGGATTTACTACAAGAGTTGACAAGAATTGAACAGATAGACAATGAGTTTATCCCTTTTGTTCAACATCTGCGCGAATTTGCTAAAGCTTTCAAGCTTAAACAGGTGCGAACCTACATAGAAAAATACCTAGCCGAATCTGAGGGTGAATCATGAATAATTTGTGGTGGCTTTATGAGTGAAATTTCAGAAGAGCAATCTATTTTGATTGTAGATGATAATCCCAACAACCTAGAAGTTTTAGCCCACATATTGACAGATGTGGGTTATCAAGTTTCGGTTGCTATTGATGGTGAAACTGCGATTGAACAAGTAGAATATCATCAGCCAGAACTAATTTTATTAGATATAATGATGCCTGGTATTGATGGTTTTGAAACTTGCCGACGATTGAAAGCTAATCCCTTAACCTGCGAAATTCCGATTATTTTTTTAACCGCTTTATCTGATTCAGAGAATAAAGTTAATGGATTATCTGTAGGAGCCGTAGATTATATTTCTAAACCATTCCAAAGTGAAGAAGTGTTAGCAAGAATTAGAATTCATTTAAAATTATATAGCTTAACTAAAAAATTAGAACAGCAGAAGCAACTACTAGAAGAAAAAGTTGAATTACGGACTGTGGAATTGTTAGCAGCTAAAGAATCAGCCGAAGCAGCCAACATTGCTAAAAGCCAGTTTCTCGCCAACATGAGCCACGAACTCCGCACCCCTCTCAATGCGATTATCGGCTATAGTGAAATGTTGCAAGAAGAAGCGGAAGATTTAGATCAAAAAGAGTTGATTGCCGATCTGAAAAGAATTCACGGTGCAGGCACGCATTTACTTGGGCTAATTAACGATATTCTTGACTTATCTAAGATTGAATCGGGTAAAGTTGAACTTTACTTGGAAACCGTCGATATCTCATTGTTGATTAGGGAAATCATCATAATGATTCGGCCTCTGGTAGACAAGAATGCTAATGTTTTGGTAGTTAACTGTGCAGACAATTTTGGCTATATGAAAACTGACTTAACTAAGGTACGTCAGAGCTTATTTAACTTGCTTAGTAACGCCTGCAAATTCACAAAGAAAGGCAAAATTATTATTAATGTAGAAAAAGAGTATCGGCAATCTGGAACGATCGATGGGGAAGAACAAAAATTAGTCATTCCCTACATTTTATTTAAGGTAACTGATACAGGCGTTGGCATAGCTCCAGAACGAATGGAAAAACTGTTCCAACCCTTCACCCAGGCTGATGCTTCAACTACACGACAGTATGGGGGTACTGGATTAGGGTTGGCAATTACTAAAAAGTTATCTCGGATTATGGGTGGGGATACCTTCGTTGAAAGCGAGGTTGGTAAGGGCTCTACTTTTACTATTATACTGCCAGTAGAAGTGATACTTCCAAATTAAAATTAGCCATCCTAATTGCAACTCTTTGTTTTTAGGTCAGGACTTACGCACACTTTACGTAACGCCGCCTTCTAGGCGGTAAAGAAACTGCCTAGAAGGCGGCGTTACGGATAGTTTTGCCACTGCTGTGGAAGGTGGGCAAATGCCCACCCTACAGACTCCTAGCGAACGATTGCGGGAACTGGTTCCGGCTTCAACAAACCTGTTAACATATCCTCCGGTCTTTCTTTATAAGGCCAAGCAAAAGCATGGCGGAAAGCCGCATTCTGACAGGCTTGCAATTGCCGAAAATCGATCACATCCAGAGTTAACAAAGTCTCGTATTCAAACGGTAATCGGACATTATGCAAACCTGCATTATCCGTGCAAATAGCAATATCAACACCTGCCTCAAAACAGCGATCAAAAACTACCTTTAATTCCCGCAAATCCGAAAGCGTTCCTGTCTTTAAATAAGTAGTCGGGCAAACTTCCAAACATTGCCCCATTTTGGCTACTTCTGGTAACAATTCAGGATATTTTAAAGGTATCTGAATCCCGTGACCAATTCGCATTAAATATGGTAATAATTCAGGATAGCAGCCTGAAGGTGTTTCGTAGAGATGGCCAGTGGTTTTGATGTCGAGCGATCGCGCATACTGGTACAATCCCACAAACTCATCCAAGCGATCGGCAATACAAGCATCACCACCCGCTACATCAATAGCACAGACGTATTCTCCCATACCCGCCGCCAAATCTACGATCGCCTTATTCACCTCAAAAGGCAAACGCGAGTGCATACACAAAATTTGGCTAGTTACAATCGGACAATCGCTACCCCGACTAGCTTTCCCGACAATTTCCACAATCTTTGCCATTAACTCAATTCTCTCAGACATCGGTAAATGTTCCGGTGTCCGCAAATAAGGCGTATAGCGCAATTCTAAATAAGCTAAATTCTCAAAAATATATGCTCCCCGCATCAACCGATAGATAAAATAGGGTAGCATTTCAGCAGTCTGAACGCTTTCCACCATAGTATGCAGTTCTAAATACTCATCCAGAGTATTGCGCGGCTTGGTGTAAAATTGCTCAAACTCAGAATATTCTTCAAATCGACCAGCTATCTCAGCGTCGTGACGTTCAAAATACCGCCACAGAATCCGGGGTACTACAGAACCGCCCAGGTGACGGTGCAACTCAGCGTGTAAAGTCATAACTAATTCCCCTTTATTTTTTTAAGCTTAACAAAATTAACAAAAATTAATTTGACACCAGCGACACTATCTGTGCATAATTCGAGTTTGTGTCAACTTTAGCGTTTCGTGAGAGACCCTTGGCTAACGTAGTTGTGATCGGTGCCCAATGGGGCGATGAAGGGAAAGGAAAAATTACTGATTTGCTCAGCAAATCCGCAGATGTCGTTGTACGTTACCAAGGGGGCGTAAACGCAGGTCACACCGTTGTCGTAAACGGTCAGACCTTCAAACTGCACTTAATCCCCTCTGGAATTCTCTATCCTGATACGGAATGTATCATCGGCAGTGGGACAGTAATTGACCCGAAGGTTTTAATTCAAGAATTGGATCAGCTAGATGCGCTGAATATCTCATCGCGCAACTTGATGATATCTCAAACCGCCCACGTCACGATGCCTTATCACAGGTTGATTGACCAAGCATCGGAGGAACGGCGCGGGACTCATAAAATTGGGACGACGGGACGGGGTATCGGCCCTACCTACGCTGATAAGTCGGAACGCACGGGGATTCGCATTCTTGATTTGATGGATGCAGTCGGGTTGCGGAAGCAGTTACAGTGGACGATTAATTATAAGAACGTCATTCTGGAAAAGCTCTACGATTTGCCACCCCTTGACCCGGAAGTGGTGATTGAGGAATATTTGGCTTATGCAGAACGGTTGCGTCCCCACGTTGTGGATAGTTCTCTGAAGATTTACGATGCGGTTCAGAAGCGCCGAAATATTCTGTTTGAGGGAGCTCAAGGGACGCTGCTAGATTTGGATCACGGGACTTATCCCTATGTGACTTCTTCTAATCCAGTGGCGGGTGGCGCTTGCGTGGGTGCGGGTGTGGGCCCGACGATGATCGATCGCGTGATTGGGGTAGCGAAAGCGTACACGACGCGGGTGGGAGAGGGGCCTTTTCCTACAGAGATGGTAGATGGAGTGGGACAAGTTTTGTGCGATCGCGGTGCAGAATTTGGGACTACAACCGGCCGGAAACGTCGCTGCGGTTGGTTTGATGCGGTAATTGGCCGCTATGCAGTGCGGATTAATGGTTTAGATTGTCTGGCGATTACAAAGTTAGATGTTTTAGACGAGTTAGAGGAAATTAAAGTCTGCGTTGCTTATGAAATTGATGGCGATCGCATCGAAGATTTTCCTAGTAGTTCTCGAACATTTGCACGGTGCAAGCCTATCTATGAAACCATGCCGGGTTGGAAACAGTCAACCGAAGAGTGCCGAACTTTGGCAGATTTGCCTAAAGAAGCTTTGGATTATCTGAAGTTTTTGGCAGAGTTAATGGCAGTACCGATCGCGATCGTTTCTTTGGGAGCAAGTCGCGATCAAACTATCATTGTGGAAGATCCCATTCATGGGCCGAAGCGAGCTTTGTTGTATGCTAACGGCACATCCGTTGGCGTTCAAGGCTAAGACTTTTGCCAGAATAGGAAATTAAAGATCCACTCATGGCTGATGATGCTCCAATAACCGATGAAGATCGGCTGATATACCAGCTAACAATTCACAGAGACTTAGTTGGCTGGGTTATCAGAAAGTTGTCTCAAGCGATGATTCCATCCCAGAGAACAACTGGGAATGACCCCAAAGGCGACATTGCGATTTTAAATCTAAATGATACTTTGCGAGTTCAAGAAATCATCTGCAACATTCACAGTCAATACAACACCCCAAACCCCAATCAGTCACAATTAACTTTAAATAGAAGAACAACAAATCAACCATACATAGAAATCAAAACCACATACCTTTCTGGAAAAGAGATCGCGGAAATTATTGAGACTGGTACTGTCATCGCAGTTGTGAGTGCAAACAAAATCTCTGGGCCTGGTAAAGCTAAATTTTTTCAAGCGGGTATAGTTTACGCTGAAAATATTCCCTTGAGTGAGTTTATGGATGTTAAGTCTTAGGAGTAATCCCCATGTTTGACATCAGCTTTTATGCAGTAAATGGTGAACCATCTGATTCTGTAAGAATAACAGAATCTATTTACGAATGGTTAGCAAAATCTCAATTTGCAAAAATTGGCATATCTAGAGATACCCAACTGCACTTAGATGGGGAAGATGTGGTTTTACCTGTAGTTGAGTTAAATCAGGATATTCGCCAAAAACTCAGAGACTTTTTTCGTGACGCAATAATTAGCCAAAGCGAAACTGTACTTACTAAACTAGGAGATTACCCTTCAAAACAAGACTATCAACAGGAAACTTACTACATGAGGAAACTGCTAGAATTACTCAAGTGTGTTGAAAACGAAAATTACCACTATCTCCAGCGAGTCTAATAAATTTGAGATTCGGTAGCATAAATTTGGTAGAATGTCATAGCAAGAAACCAGAATACACAAAATGGAACTCACAGTAGAATGTCAAAAGCGGGCAGAAGGCAGTAAACCCAACGCTCTCCGCCGCTCCGGTTTAATTCCAGCCGTACTCTACGGCCACAGCGGCGCTGAATCCATTGCGCTAACCATCAATGCCAAAACCGTTGAGACACTGCTCAAAAAGCACGTAGTCAACAATGCTCTAATTCAGCTCAACATTCCTGACATTTCTTGGAGTGGCAAAACCTTGCTGCGGGAAGTGCAAGTTCACCCTTGGAAAGGTCATCCCTATCACCTCAGCTTCTTCTCCGTCGCTACCCAAGACAGTCTTGAAGTAGAAGTAAGTCTCCATTTTATCGGAGAAGCAGTCGGCGTTAAAATGGAAGGCGGAATTTTAGACCCCGTACTGACGCAACTCAAACTCAAGTGCAAACCCGACAACATCCCCGAAGCAATTAACGTTGATATTTCCGAGATGCACGTAGGTGATGCTCTACACATTCACGAGCTGGTATTACCTGAAGGAGCTGTACCACTTGGCGAACCAGATCAAGTAGTTGTAAGCGTGTTGATATCTCAAGGTGGAGCAGAAGAAACAACAGAAGAAGTAGTAGCAGCAGCAGTTTAACAGTTAACAGTTAACAGTTAACCGTTAACTGTTAACCGTTAACTACCAATAACTTCCCAAATGCGATCGCGTTGAGATTCCTCTAGACGGGGCCCGTGAACCTCCACCACGCGAGAGGCGAGATAATTCCCCCAGCGTCCCGCCTGTTGAGGACTCAAATTATTAGTAAGTCCGAATAAAACGCCCCCTGCAAAAGCATCTCCAGCTCCCACAGTGTCAATTGCTTGGACTGGAAATCCAGCAACTTTAGTAATCTGTTTATTTTCCACCACCAAACAGCCATTTGCGCTGTCAGTAATAAAAGCCAAATCGACTAATTCTCCCAAACTCTGAGCGCATTTTTCCAAAGATTCCACCTCAAAAAATCGGCGCATCTCATCTGCATTGCAGAAAAGTACATCGCAATAATTAGTAATTACCTGCCGAAAATCATCAGCAAATCGATCGACTAAAAAAGCATCCGAAAAAGTAAAAGCAACCTTTACTCCCTTGCGTTTCGAGTGCTCCATAGTCTCAATACTAGCCTTTCGAGGATCGGCCGCATCCCAAAGATAGCCCTCAATATAACTGTACTTGGAACGAGCGAGGCGATCCAAGTCAATATCAGTAGCCGTCAGAGTCGTAGAAACTCCCAAATGAGTACACATAGTACGCTCCGCATCAGGAGTCGTCAGCACCACACAAGTACCCGTAGGCCCGCTCAATTCAGAAGCAGGATGCACATCAAACTCAATCCCCGCCGCCAGTAAATCTTGCCGATAAAATTCCCCATTTGTATCCTTAGCAACCTTACCCGAATAGAAGCCGCTACCGCCACTCTGAGCCAAAGCAATCATCGTATTTGCCGCCGAACCCCCCGATCGCAGTTGCAGAGAAGTATGCTCTAAATCGTGCAAAATCCCCCCCTGTTTTTCGGCATCCATCAGAGTCATAGAGCCGCGATTCAAAGCGTGGTGTTGCACAAAATTATCTTCCACAAATGCCAAAATATCAACTAAGGCATTACCCACGCCAAATACATCCACTGTCGAATCTTGATTTTCCGTCATAACTCTTTTCTGTTTATACTAAATATTAACTATAGCGGTTTTCAGTGCAATGACTTTGTAACGCCGCCCAGAGGGCGGTGATTAACCGCCCAGAGGGCGGCGTTACGTAAAGCATACGTAAGTCTTATATTTATCAACACAAACCAAAAATCAAAATGTCAGATGCTTCTCTCCCTCCTCTAATTCAGCAGATGTTGCGGTCAGAATTCTATCCTCATCCCGTGATAGAACCAATTCAACTGCTTCAAACTCATATTTCTTTTGTACTGCTAACGGGAGATTTTGCCTACAAAATCAAGAAACCAGTCAACTTTGGTTTTTTAGACTATTCAACTTTAGAAAAACGCCATCATTTTTGCACAGAAGAATTGCGAATGAATCAGCGGGGAGCACCAGAATTGTACTTAGAAGTTTTGCCTATATATCAGAAAAATGACGATACTTTTACCCTGCAACCTTTTAGTTATCCAGTAGAATACGTGCTGAAAATGCAGCAATTTTCCCAGGATTGCTTGTTTGTGAATATGTTTGAGCAGGGACGGCTAAATGAAAAACATTTAGAGAATTTGGGGCGAGATTTGGCGATTTTTCACGCTAGCGCACAAACTAACGACTATATTCGCAAATTTGGGGAAATCCCTCCTATTCGTGATGTTATTAATAACAATTATCGACTATCTGAAAAATATATCGGTGGGCCGCAAACTCAGGAACAGTATGACGAAACTAGGCAATATACAGAAGTGTTTTTTAGCGAGAGGCAAGAACTATTTGCTAGCCGCATTCAAAGCAACAAAATTCGTGAGTGTCATGGCGATTTACATTTGAAAAATATTGCTCTCTGGCACGATCAAATCATGTTGTTTGATTGCATTGAGTTCAATGAGCCTTTCCGTTTTGTTGATGTGATGTATGACGTAGCTTTTACGGTTATGGATTTGGAAGCGCGGGGACGTAAAGACTTAGCAAATGCTTTTTTAAATACATATATTGAACAAACTGGAGATTGGGAAGGAATACAAATTTTGCGATTTTATTTGATCCGTCAGGCGTATGTAAGAGCGAACGTAACTGCATTTTTGCTAGACGATCCGGCGGTACCAATTATTGAGAAAAATCAGGCTGAAGAAACAGCGGCACACTATTATCAACTAGCTTATGATTACACAAAACCTCGCCAAGGACAACTGATTTTGATGTCGGGTTTGTCTGGTTCTGGCAAGAGTACAGTTGCTCGATATTTAGCTCGTCGTCTTAATGCAATTCACATTCGCTCTGATGCGGTACGAAAACATTTAGGCAGCGTTCCTTTGTATGAGCGTGGTGGTGATGATTTATATTCTAGTGAGATGAATGGCAAGACTTATAGCCGATTATTGGAATTGGGAATATTGCTAGCGAAGGAAGGTTATAAAGTTATTTTGGATGCGAAATACGATCGAGAAAATTTGAGAATAAATGCTATTAATTGTGCTGAATCTAATAACATTTGTTGGAAAATTATTCATTGTACAGCCCCTATTGAAGTGTTGCGATCGCGACTGCAAAATCGCAGAGGTGATATTGCCGATGCAACTGTTGATTTATTGACCTCGCAGCAGTTGGCCGCTGAACCTTTCACGGAAATGGAAAAAAGGTATTTGATAACTATAGATACGACTCAGGATTTAGAATTACAAATTAGTAATTGGTAATTGGTAATTGGTAATTGGTAATTGGTAATTGCTAATCGCTAATCGCTAATCGCTAATTACCCATCTCCCCTATCTTCCCCATCCTCCCCCATCTCCCTCTCTTTCCCTAGCCCCTAGTCCCTAGCCCCTAGCCCCTATCTTACACAGAGCGCGATCGTCAGCAATGCCGATGCTGCAAGGGCCGCTATTGTCCTAACGTGGTTCCAGAATGTCCAGTCGGTAAGGTATCTAGCCCATAGGTTCGCGCCCTCAGTGCTGTCCGGCTTGACAATCGCCAGCGCATCATTTAGCGGTACATTAAACGCGATCGTCACGCCAACTGTACCAACTAGATAGAGGAGGCTACCAACGAGCAAGTAAGCAGCGGATTGATGCCACTTTAACAGCGAGGAAATAGCCAGAAAGATACAAGCCGCAGCCGTTCCGAATAGCGCCGTCATAAACAACGGATTAATCGCCGTGATATTGATAGCTTGCATGGCGACAATACCCTGTGCTGGTTGGAGCCGGGAAAGAGCGCTCATCACGAAAGTTGAGAAGGCAAAAAAGACTCCAGCTATCAGCCCGCAGCCTATTGCCGAGAAAAGCTTCAATGCGAAAAGCGAGTAAGGAACTGTTACCATAAAACCTCCCGCGAAATTTCCCAAATGTGGTCATCTAAGTCATGTTTTCTTCTTTTGAAGGTTCATTTTCTTAACTAGAAAATTGCCAAAGCAGTCAAAGCGAGCAAGCAGACTAACTGAATAACTAAGCTTATGAGCCGGAATATCGGATTAATCCCAGCTATATGAATCAGGGAATGTACCATCCGAAATACCATGTACACAACAACAAGCAAATCTACCGCTGTTCCCGATACGCCGCGAACCGTGAGCAGAAAGACAACACCTATATATAAAGGGAGGTTTTCTACTAAGTTGGACTGTACCCTAAATAGTCGCCAAAGCAAGCTTTCATCATTTTGTATTCCGAAATCTTTAGGAGAACCCCCAGCGGATAAATGCCGAATCCTGACTGTAAGCAGAAGAGCAACGACAGTAATCGTCCATCCGATGAAAATTGCTAAACCCCAGAGAGGGAAGTTCATCTCGATAGTAGGCATGACTGTATCCATATTGTTGAGCGATCTGATGTTGTCGTATCATTTTACAACAGATTTCAGATTGATAGGTAATGTCTTGGTGGGAATTGCCTAACATCGGCTTTTTTTAACAGTTTTAAATTTTTTGGGCAATTCCCCCTACTTATTTTACCGTACTTCACTCGCCTGTAATCTGCTGTAGCTTCCCACTAATTGAGCCACTTGAGTACGAGCAGATGCAATCGATTCAGCGAAATTTTTGCCATCAGATTCGTCATTTTCAAAATGGATAAAGCTGATATCGGTGATGCCAATAAATCCAAAAACAGTTCTTAAATACGGGTCTTGATGATTCATCTTCTCATTGCGCTGGCCAGGTTGAAAGCCAGAAGCACCTCGCGCCGTAACGATCAACATTTTCTTACCCAGTACGAGAGGTTTGTAAGGATTTGTAGAGTTTTCTGGCGCAAAAGCAAAGGTTCGTCCGGGACGTACAATCTGGTCAATATATGCCTTGAAGGTACTGGGAACGCTAAAATTGTACATGGGAATGCCCATGACATAGAAATCGGCAGCTAAGAATTCATCTATAAGTTCATCGCTAATGCGAATCCCTTCCTGAAGTTGAGGGGTGCGCTCCTCTGGGGGTGTATAGGCCCCTGCAATCCACATTTCATCAACATGGGGAACGGGATTGCGACCGATATCTCGATAGGTGACAATATCGTTAGGATGAGTTTGTTTCCAAGCTTCAACGAATTCTCGTGTAAGTCTGCGAGAGTGCGATCGCTCACCGCGCGGACTAGAATCAATGTGTAACAAGCGTGCCATAATTTTTCCTAGTAGAACACTATTCCAGTTTAGGAGAAACTCACCCATATTTAGCTATCTAATTCTTGCGCCACTATCACAATCTTGCGATCGATTTTCCAGGCGATCGATGGGTGTTATCCTTAAGTGAATACAATCAGATAATAGCGATTTAGTTTTGTGTTATGGAAATGCCAAGGGGTGATGAAACTGAAACAACCTGCTTTCCTATCTTGTCTAGTCAAAAGCAGGGTTGGGAAAATATTATAGTTGAGGAATTTCAGCACCCGCCAGGAGAGGGAAGCACTCATTACAGCGATCAACACACAATTTGTCTATCTCTTGCACCTCGTCCCGTTCGCTTGCTGCAAATCAAGGGAGGAAGAACCCACACGGGACTATACGGGAAAGGTGATATTTCCATAACACCTGCCAAAACACCATTTTTTGCACGTTGGGATGGTGACGATCGCTACTTGGAGATTCGGATTGCGTCTCGTTTTATTCAAAGCGTTGCTAGAGAAGCTCTAGCGATGAATCCAGATCGACTTGAATTACTCCCAGAATTTCGCACGCGCGACCCTCAAATTGAGGCAATGGGAATGCTACTTTTTGCTGAACTAAAACAAGAAAATTTAGGCGGAAGACTTTATATTGAATCACTGGCAAATGTATTAGCAATACATCTGCTCAGACAATATTCTGCGGTCAAACCTCGGCTTTCAATTTATGAGGGTGGCTTACCTGAACGTCAAGTTTTGCAAGTTTTGGAATACATCAATGAACATTTGAATGAAGATATTAAGCTGGGAGATTTAGCCCAATTATTGGGTATGAGTCAATTTCATTTCAGCCATCAGTTTAAGCAATCAATTGGGATAGCTCCTTATCAATATCTGCTTCAGCAACGAGTAGAACGGGCAAAGCAATTGTTGAAACAAACAGATCGATCGATTATGGAAATTGCCTTTTTGTGTGGGTTCAATAGTCACAGTCATTTGAGCAAACAGTTTCGGCAATTTACAGGTATGACACCGAAAGCATATAGAATGAATTAGTTAGTTAGATAACTATACAAATTATTGATAAAAATCAGAGTATTATCAAATCTATATCCTTGATTTTATCTATGTTATTAGGGGATTTTTATCCTATCAACTGACTTTGATAATTCTCTCTGGGCACATTCAATTTCCTCTCGATTGGTAATTAAAGGAAGCAGATAATCGCAGGCTTCTTGGTGTCCTTCGTAGACTGCTTCTAAAAGCGGACTCATATAGCCACCGTCATCAATCCACATATTTGGATCTGCACCTGCTTCTATCAAATAATGAATTATTCTAATGTCTCCTGTTCTAGCAGCAGCAATTAGAGGTGTCCCCCATTCTGTACGACAATTCAAACTGGCACCAGCCTCAATCAAAGCTTGTATAATTTTGATATCTCTACTCCACACACCATGAGCAAGAGCATTGGATAGAGAACGAATTTTATCTTTCTCTGTTGCCAATATCTGTTGCACGATTGCCAACTTTCCTAAACTTGCCGCAGTTTCTAAAGCTTCCTCAAAATAACGAATTTTATAGTTTTCAGAATTTGCAGTAATCGCTTGAACTAAAATTAATTTCAATTCTAAATTGGTTTCCTCTAACAACCATTTAGGCTGCCATTGACTGGGTTTTAATTTGCCATATTGCTCTGGGATAGTAACACCGTGATAGGAATAGAGTCCATTACCATCAGCAAATTCAACTGCGGCTTCTCCTTCTGCATGGAGACGATTTTCAGAATCGAACAAGAACTTAATTGGGCGATCGCAAACCAAACAAATTTGGTCAAAGGGAATAATCCAACCACAAGATTTTACAAGTTTCTGAAATACTTCCCATGCTAAATTATCATAAGGCTGGAATAGTGTATGGCTAACAACGGAAAAGTGAAAGTCGAAAAAAGCACTTTCATTAGCGTACCAATTCAGCGGGAGGAACCAATACATATATTCACTGTAGGGCAGAAAATTTTCTGACTTACCTTCTGAAAGATAAGGATTTAAGCTTTCCAATAATTGTTTGTCTATTTGTGGAGTGTATCCTAGTTTTAACTCAGATGCGACTAAGCTATCCCAATGACCAATCGCTTCTTCATTGTTGATATATAATTTCTCGTGCAGTTTGGCTATTAACTCTGTTGCGTGTGCAAAACCATCGTCAGTAAAGTAAGAGTCTTTGTATAGTGGCTTTGCTACCTTGGCTGCTGCATACAAACTATCAAAGAAATGAATTTCCGGCATTGGTAGTTCAAGTAATTGATATGCAGATTGAACGGATTCAATAGCGGTCTTGCGGTCAATCCTATTGATTGAAAATGCGATCTCTTGCCACTTTTTTTGATAACTTGGCATCAGCGATTTTTGTTCGATTGTAATCTCATTAACAAAGGCCATAAAATTCCAAATTAAATGTAAATTATCTTGCTTGTATCGTTTAAATATTCACTTCAATATTATCATAATTTTATAAAAATGATGGCATAAAAGTACAAGTAAAAAAGTATCCGAAACAGGACTTACGCTTATAGTACAGCCGCCATCCTGTCTAGCGCGGTAAAGATACCGCCAGGATGGCGGCGTTACGGATACTTTTAAAAATAAAGTAGGGTGAGAAATGCTCACCCTACTTTATAGCAACTACTTCGCGATCGCCACCCGATCGCTAACTTCCTCTAGAACAGTAAGAGTTGCGAGTTACCAGAAACGCCGAAGTTTGCGTCCACAGTAGCGAACAAACTATTACCACCAACAGTAGAACCGTTAGAGTCATAGTAAAGTTTAGAAACCGTGCCATCATAGATCGCAACGATCGCCGGACTTGTGAGAGTCGTCTCAATCTGAGCTACAGTCGAACCTGTGCTGTTGTAGACGTAGAAACCAGAACCAAGAGGCCCTGTCCCAAAGCCACTAAAACCGACGCTATCAAGGCGAATTAGATCGTCAGCAGTGCTGTAATTGGTAATAAAATCACTGCCAGCGGCATCAGTGCCATTGAAAACAAAGACATCATTGCCGACACCACCATCTAGCGCATCCGTCCCGAAACCGCCAATTAGGGTATCATTGCCAATACCGCCAGATAGGGAATCAGAACCGTTACCTCCAGAGATACTGTCATCGCCTTCACCACCGAAGATAGTGTCATTGAAGGCAGTACCAAGTACGCTGTTATTGCTAGCATTGCCAGTAAATAGTACGGGCCCGCTAAAGCCGTAACCACCAACGCCGGTGCTAAAGTCGTTAAATGCAGTTGGGTAGGTATTGCCTGCGGCTGTCAGATCGGCAATACTGTTCGGAGTCGTAGGAGTAGTAGCAGCAGTAGGTGCGATCGTACCACTGAAGACAAAATCCGCACTCCCCAAATTCACAGGGCCATTCTTCAGAGTGGCAACAGTGGTGAAACCACCAGTAGTCGTACCATTGGAGTCAAACACTAACAGTGTCTCATTAGCAGCATTAGTGAAAGCAAAGAAACCAGGACTTGTGGAAACCCCGATTGCCTTCGCTTGTGCATCCTCGAATGTGGCGTAAGTACCGCCAGTAAAGATGACTAATTCTTTATCAGTGATATCAGGGGAAACACCGCTGACAGCATCAAAATTAGCTGTCGTCAAATTGCCGAAAGCCGCACCTACAAACTGGAATTTGTCAACCCCAACGATAAAGTCGGTAATTGTATCTCCGCCTTCAGTGGGAAGTTTATAACCGAAGATATCGGCACCTTCACCGCCAGTCAGAATATCTCCACCAGAACCGCCAGTGAAGAAATCTGCACCACCTGCACCAGTCATAAAGTCAGCAAAGGCCGTACCTGTAACATTGTTAGCATTGGCATCGCCAATGAATAACAGGGGCCCAGTAAAGCCGTAACCGCCAACATTATTGCTGAAATCAAGGTTGCCAGTAGGATAGGTATTACCTGTGGCGGTGAGATTGACAATGCTGGTGGTAGAGTTCACGATCGCAGTTGGAACCGTACCGTTGAATAAGAAATCTGCCGTACCCAAACCGGTAACACCAGTGCCTAAATTGGCAATTTCTACAGCGGAAGCAGAACCAGTACCATCGACATCAAACACTAACACGCCTTCACCAGCAGCATTTTGGAAGAAGCAGAAAACAGGAGAAGTACCTGCCCCTGGCAATGCTGCAAATTGAGTCTGTAATGAGGCTAAACTAGCGTAAGTACCGGAGAAAATTAACAGCTCTTTCCCTGTAATATCAGTAGTCGGGCTGGTAATATTCACTAAGTCAAAGTTTGAGCTATTAAGATTGCCGAAGGCCGCAGAAACGAACTGGAATTTATCAGTTCCAGAGGTAAAGCCAACAATCTTATCGCCGCCTTCTTTGGTAGCAATGTAAGAGAAAACATCGGCACCAGTGCCACCTGTTAGCCAGTCTCGGCCAATACCACCGATGATGGTATCGTCGCCGTCATCGCCATAAAGGGAATCATCGCCGTCGCTACCGAGGATTTGGTCGTTACCCAAACCGCCTTTGATTTTATCCTTGCCTTTACCGCCGTCGATGTAGTCATCGCCTTCGCCGCCGTCAATTTCGTCGTCAAAGTCGCTACCTATGATGCTGTCATTTCCTCCCAAACCGTCGTATTTAACGGGGGCGGGAAATGTACCCAGGTTGACAATATCAGCGCCAGCAGTGCCCAGAGGAACCGTAACTGATGGCCCGCTAAAGACAAAGTTACTGATGCTGAGAGTAATTCGGGCTGAGAATTGGGCAACAATCTCAAAGCGAGTGCCAATTGAGAACACTAAGACGCTGCGGCCTGTAGTAGCATCGGTAAATTGGCAGAAAACGGGGCCGCTATTGCCACCAAGGGCCGCAAACCGGGCTTGCAAGGAGGCAATATCGGTGACGCTGGTATCGTCACTGAAGTCTAGGAAGTTAGAACTGCCGATAATGCCTGAGAAGCTAGAAGTAATCGTCAGTTTAGTGAAACTGGAGATGTTGATATTGCCGAAAGCTGCGGCAGAAAATTCTAGGGAGTCCTCGCTAGCATTAAAATCGGTAATCAAATCTGCATCTGCGATCGCATTTACGCCTTGACGCGCTTTACGATAGATGAAGCGATCGCGACCGGCACCCCCAGTTAGGGTATTTTTACCTTCGCTGCCTTCGATTTCATCGTCATCGTCACCGCCTTCGATTTTGTCGTCACCTGTACCGCCTTTGATTTTGTCTTTACCCAAGCCGCCTTTAATGTCATCGCCGCCATCGCCAGCTTGGATATCATCGCCTAACGGGGAACCGGTAATCGCTTGCGGAGTTGTATTGCCAACAAAATTAAAGGTGGTATTTACGACGGAAATCTTTAACCGTTGGCCGCTGATGGTGGTTTTGCCGTCACTCACGTCAAAGCTGAAGCTGGCATCACCAGTAAACCCAGCCGCAGCTTGGAATGTTAGCAGGCGGAGGTTGATATCGAGTTGGGTAAAGGTGAAGTCGGTGGAGGTAATCGCTTGGCCATTATAGAATAGCTGGCCTTGGGCAGCAGTTGGCAGTTGCGTGATTTTGTAGGTGATGCCGCTAACGCCATCCTCAGAATCAAAGAATCGCAGAGACTCAAAGGTGATGGTTTGGAAGCCACCTGCTGCGATCGCTAATTCTTTGTTAGCTTCCAATACGGGAGGCGTGTTGGTTGTCCCCACAGGTGATGTGGTACTATTGCCACTCTGGAAGAAGTCGCTGGCTTCGAGTACCGTTGCGCTGACGTTCAAAAGCACTGCCAGTACAAAGTTACTGCTACCACGAATCTCAGTATTAACACCAACTTGGACGATGGATAAGCTGCTGAAGCTGAAATCCCCTGCTAGTAGGAATTTATCGCTGTTATCTGTATAATCAGCGATCGTTGATTTACCGCCGCTGGTAACGTTTTTGATGATAAAGACATCGTTACCCGCGCCGCCAACACAGGTATGGTTGCCTGTACCGCCAGTTAAAGTATCGTTACCTTCTCCTCCAGAAAGGCTGTTGTCGCCATCGCCGCCTTCTAGACTGTCATCGCCAGCGCCACCTTCTAGGCTGTTATTGCCTTGACCCGCTGCGATCGCATCATTACCGGCACCACCATTAAGGGAGTCGTCTCCACCTCCACCCAGGATAGTATCATCGCCGTCATCTCCCAAACAAGTATCGTTGCCGTCGCCACCGACAATACTATCGCTACCAGTCCCGCCATCACAAGCGTCGTTGCCATCACCGCCGACAAGGGTATCTTTGCCGCTATCACCGACGAGGCTATCATCGCCAGCGCCACCTTCACAAACATCGTTGCCGTCGCCACCCAGGAGAGAATCATCCCCTGCATCGCCGCTAATGCTGTCGTCACCCTCATTGCCGCTACAGGCATCGTTGCCATCGCCACCCATGAGAGTGTCATCGCCGCCGCCGCCAACAATGCTGTCATTGTCATCGCCGCCGTTAGCTACATCGTTACCATCACCGCCGATACAGGTATCGCTACCTTGTTCGCCAAGGATGCTATCATTACCCCCACCGCCAGAGATGTTATCATCGCCTTCACCGCCGCTACAGGTATCGTTACCGCGATCGCCACTAATGGTATCGTTGCCATCGTCGCCATCACAAACGTCGTTACCTTTACCACCGTAGAGGGTATCGTTACCACCACCGCCGCTAACGTCGTCATCGTCTTGGTTGCCGTGTACCCAGTCAGTACCATCGCCACCTTCACAGGTGTCATTACCTTTGCCACCAAAAGCGGTGTCATCGCCTACACCACCAGTAACGCGATCGTCACCGCCGTTACCCATCGCCATGTCATCGCCATCGTCACCACTGGCAACATCGTTACCCTCGCCGCCGATGCAGGTGTCATTATCTTTGCCACCGTAGAGGACATTACCGCCTGTTCCCCCTTGCAGGGTATCCTCACCTTTGTTGCCATATAACGTCTTGCCTCCGGTACCGCCTACGATCAGGTCGTTGTCATTAGTACCCTTGATAATGTCATCATCGTCATCGTCATCGTCATCGTCATCATCATCATCGTCGTCTTTGATATTCCCCTCTTCAGGAGAACCGATCTGATTGGAAATAATGGTTGCATTGATTGAATTAATCGTTGGAATTGCAGTTATACCTTCTTCAGGAAGAGGTACTCCTACAACATTGGCTTCTAAGATTTCGTCTGCCATCGTTGTCTTTCCAGAAAACAGAGTAGATTGTTGAATGCAATCGAATTTAGGTCAAAACCGCAGAGTATCTCTATTAAAGCCTGATTTTTTTTGAAGGGCAAGTAATTTTAGTTAAAGATTTGAAAACCAGCTATTCAAGCTAAATGTTTACCATTAGCTTTAAGTAGACGTAGCAAAGCTTCCGACGTTTACGCCTTCAAATTTTTGCCATAATTATCGCAGAATTTGGATGAAAATTAATTCTCATCTAAATACTGTAAGCCAAACTTTTCCTGTCTGCACTTGCAACAGGAAAAACAGCATTTACTGGTATTACTTAAGTATTTAGGAATAGGTATTCCTAAATACTTAACAATTTAATTGTTTTTTTGAGGTGCGATCTCCAAACAAATATGCGCCATATAACGTTAGAAATGTATGGCGATCGAGCACCTTAATTTGTGCTATGTCTCACTTAGTTTACCCATCCTTAAACATTGAGATTAAACTCAGTTAAGGACTATTAACTGCACCCTTTATAAGTCTTTTTATGCTTATCTAATAAAAGTATACCCACCTTGGAGCGTAAAGATAACATCTCCCTACGGCCAATCAAAAATAGTCCTGAAATCAAGTTGCAACCTCATCAGCTTATTACAGACTTAAGCTGGCTATAAAAATCAGCGATATCTGACTAATTATTAGCAACAAGTCATCAGCCTAAAGATGGATTAGAGAATACGCGCTTTTTTTTGGGGCGATGTCTAGGGATTCCATGTTACATATATTCCTTTAAATCTTCCAATGGTTGATCGAAATCATCAGACATCACGATCTGACCGGCCCAACTACCATAACCATGAGGTTGTTCAAGTTGTTCTTGAGATGATTCAGTTTTTGCGTATTTCTCAAGTAGATATTTTGCATAATGCAATATCTCTTCTTTGAGAGATTCTGGCATTTTGATGACAGTTTGAAAAATTTGTAGATCGATAGTCATAATTTTTGTGTAAACTTTGCCCTTGTCATATTTACCAATTATACTATACTTGCTGTGAGAAGGGACTTGGATGTGGTGGGTGAAGCGTAGCTATCATTAGGGAATCGCTCTTTCATTTTAGGCGATCGCGATGAGTTTTGGTGGGGCGATGCCGACCGCTGGCTTCGCCTACGCCTGGGGTTGAGAAACCGGGTTTCTGAATAAAATCTCGGATGAGATGCTTAATTGATCTGAGAAACCCGGTTTCTTAAGAAAGGTGCGATCGCCTGATTTATATACGCCGATCGAGAAAATTAAGAAAGCTCCTTCAATGTACTTGAGACGACATTCTATGTAGAATAAATAGAATAAGATTGTGAGTGGTCAACAAATGGCACAAATTACCACGAATGAATTACCCCAAACCCTCCAGACTTTATTGATAGAGGTCGAACGTACTAAAACCCCTCTAACCGTCATCCATGAAGGAAAAGCATTGGTAATTATTTATCCTGCGACCACCCAAACTCTACGTCCCAGCTTTGGCGCAATGAAAGGAAGCGGTGAAATATTAGGAGATTTAATTGCTCCTGTCGCCGAACCGTGGGAAGTTTTAGAATGAAACTTTTACTCGATACCCACATTTGGCTGTGGTATTTACTCGGCGACCCGCGCCTATCGCGATCGCTTCAAACGACGATAGCCGATCCTAACACCGAACTTTGGCTGAGTCCAATTAGCATTTGGGAGACACTCATGCTTGCAGAAAAAGGACGGATATCTTTACAGCCCGATCCCGTTACGTGGGTTAACTTAGCTTTAAAAACCCTGGAAACTCGTGAAGCCCAAATGAATCACCCTATTGCTATTTTAAGTCGCCAGATTGCACTACCTCATCAAGACCCCGCAGACCGATTTATTGTCGCCACAGCCATTTATTATGGCTTAAATTTAGCCACAGTTGATGCTAACCTTACAAACAATTCGGCCCTACAAATACTCAGTTAGACAATAGCGTAATTAACCCATACAACTTTACTTTCGGGTATAACGACCCTCAGCGAGATGGGATATTCTATATTTTTATAGGCGATCGCGCTTTCTTTTGGTGAGGCGCGTGGGAGTAAGAAACCGGGTTTCTTTTCCAAAATCTCGGATGAGATGCTTGAGTTATCTGAGAAACCCGGTTTCTTAAGAAAGGTGCGATGCCTTCGGCGGGCTTCGCCTACGCACTTGGAACAGGCTACCAACTTGCACAACTATCACAATCGGAGTAAACTTAGTTTATGGACTTAGTTTTTTAAGAGCATGGAAACTGTAAATATCGATCAGGCTAAAATAAATCTCTCAGGCTTATTGTCGCGTGTAGAACTTGGAGAAGAAATCATTATTTCAAACGGATCTATCCCCATAGCTAAGTTGATTCCGTTTTGTAATTCATCCAATCGACGAGCTAGTTTAGGGCAAGATCGAGGGAAATTTATTGTACCAGAAGACTTTAATGCTCCTTTGCCAAAAGAGATTTTGGCAGCATTCGAGGGAGATTAAAAGTGAAACTTTTGCTGGATACGCAGTGTTGGTTATGGTGGTTTTCTGAGCCAGAACGATTGAATGAGAACGCGATTGCACAGATTGCTGATGAAACGAACGAATTATGGTTTTCTGTTGCTAGTATTTGGGAAATGGGTATAAAAGTTGCAATCGGAAAGTTGCCGCTGCCAGAACCAATTGATGGCTATATTTCTAGTCGCATGGTGCTGTTAGATGTGCAATATTTAGAAATTAGATCGTCTCATGCTTTACGAGCGGCTGCGTTACCATTACATCATCGAGATCCCTTTGATAGAATGCTGATTGCTCAGGCTCAGATAGAGGACATGACGCTTGTGAGTGCTGATTCAATGTTCAAGCAATACAGTGATATTTACCTTCTTTGGGCTGCTAATTAGTTAGATTTTATTTCTTATTTATAAAGGTATGATATGGGCGATCGCGTGGGGGTGAGGCAATCTGTTTTATTGCCAAAGCACTTGCAGGTCAGATATAATAATTGAGAGTTTCTGAAGTATAAAATGGAAAAAATGCTAAATATTGAATATCTTACCAGCAAAGATGGAGAGGCGATCGCAGTGGTGATTCCTATTGCCCTATGGCGACAACTTTTGCCTAATGAAGAATCTTCCTTGGAAGAACTTGGGGAAGCAGTAGAAGACTATTGTTTGAATAAAGCGATGAATGAAGCTGTTAATACTCCTTTGCTCGATCGAGCGATGGCTTTAGCTTATCTTGAGGAGTAATTATCTTGGAATTTCAATATGATCGTCAGGCTTTTATAAAAAACTTAAAGCAACTAAGGAGTGTTGATTGACATGATAGAAATGGAAAAAATTATGCAAGTCATTCGGACTATTGCTAGTGAATTTAAGCCAAGTAAAATAATTTTATTTGGTTCCTATGCTTATGGAAATCCTCAAGATGACTCAGATGTTGATTTGTTAGTAATTTTACCATACAAAGGGAGTAATTTTCGGAAAAGTTGGGAAATCTTAAATAAAGTTCAACCGAAGTTTGCCATAGATTTGTTAGTGCGAACTCCTGTAGAGGTAGAACAACGCCTCGCCTGGAATGATTTTTTTCTGCGGGAAATCATGGAAAAAGGAAAGGTGATTTATGAATCCGCTAACAGTTGAATGGATTGATAAAGCTGAGGGTGATTTTACTACAGCTTTGCGGGAACAATGATATAATGGCAGAATTAAAACGATGAGAACTCTTGTCTTAGCCTCTTCGTTCAAACGAGCTTTCAAATCCTTAATCCCCTTTTAAGATATACTTTTATCTAAAGATAGGAGGTAGATTTTCCACTTTGAGTTTAGAGCCGAGTAGTTTCGATGATATTCGTCAAGAGATCGCTAAAATTGCCAGCCGTTATGGAGTTTTTCAATGTATTGAATGCAGTCAGGCTATCAAAGAGTTTTTGACAGTCAGAAACGTGCATGGTAAGCAAATCAAGCTAGATTTAGGAAGGCAAGACTTACCTTGGGCAGTGATTTATGATTTACGACGACAGCAGCAAATTGCTACTAATGGCTGCCATGAAGGAATATCAATTACAATTGACGGAGAGGAAATTATTTTTGATAATATAGACCATAATGGCGTGATTCGGCAGGAATGGCTGCAAAATTTAACCTCTCCTACTCTGGAACTAGGTATGGGAAGTTTTAAGATTATAGAAGAGGAGTTTTGAACACCAATAGTTATAATTTAGTGAAAAATATTGAGGTGAAAAATGCACGATTTATATAGGCTGATCGAGAAAATTAAGAAAGCTCCTTCAATGTACTTGGGAAGACACTCTATTATTTGCCTTCAGGCTTTTTTGTCGGGTTACAGTGTTGCTAAATATGAGTTAGGAGAACAGCCAACGAAACAAGATAGCGATTTTATGGAGTTTCCTGAGTGGATACGAAAAAGATTCAATGTGCAGACTAGCCAATCTTGGGCTAATATCATTCTTTTTTATTCTGAGGATGAAAGTAAAGCACTTGATAAATTTTTTGAACTCCTAGATGAGTTTATTAATCGGAATCCTGCTGCTGATAATTTAGGCAAAGGAGGATTGGATGTAGAGGAAAAAGTGGAAGTTTTCAGAAGTTGACAGAAAGCGTGATCGCACTCTGTTCAATTATCGCAAAGTCACACTAAAATGCCCAGAGTCCTTTAATAAAGACTCCAGGCCAATCAATCTATTTGTCCACAGACCTAGTGTAAAACTCCTTTAAGCGTTGTCTTAACTCCTACCGCACCAGCCAAACCAGCGCAAACTGGAGCTAAAGCAGCAGCAGGAGGAAAAACTGTTGTTGCAGCGGCATCTGCAACGAAGCAAACTGTTGCTACTCCTGCGAGTTCTCCTACTGTACGGAAGAATCCATCCCAGAAGGGATTAGATTGCTCTATGCCTTCATAAATTTTAGATTGCTCTATGCCTTCATAAATTTGAGTGTTAGAAAAATCGCTGATATGACTTGAGCTACCATTTGCCTGAATCTCGATAGGAGGAATGGATGTCATACTGAAATCATCTGAGTAGGCATAGGCTGGCTTGGCAGTTCCTACGAACGTAATAGCGAATGCAACAAAAATAGCAATTAAAGCTCGTAACATCTTGGCTTTTCCTTAACGTGGTGATTGGCAAAAAACCAGGGTTTAATCCCACAAGTTATTCTTTATACTTCTCTCATTATCTTTATAAATCAAAGCTTTGTCTAGCCTAAAATACTCAATTTTGTTGGCAATTTTGTCTGCTACTCCAACTCCCCCGCGCAAAAAATGTTGGCAAATGCCAGAAAATGTTGGAAAATGTTGGGTATAATACGAAAAATCAAGACATCCACAATACTCCATGAATCTTAAGGAAGTGTTAAAAATGGCTGACGAGATGGTATTTGCCAAAACCGGTCAGCATCTCGATAACTTACAAGAGGCAATTCTACGAGGAACCATGCAAGGTGAGAGATACACCAAAATTGCCGACGAAATTCACTGTAACGAGAGTTATGTTAGAGATGTCGGATCAAAGTTATGGCAGATACTTTCAGAAGAGTTAGGAGAAGATGTCAGTAAATCAAATTTTCGAGCAACAATGGAGAGGCAGCAAATCCCGATAGTTTCACATTTGGAACAGCATCACAATCAAATTAGCAGCGTTAATTTCTGTGGAGACACTAAACACCTCTCAAATATACTAAACTCAAACCCATCAACTGAGTCAACATCTAACCCACAAAAAAACCCAACTTTACATCACGATTTGAGTGAGATGCCGAGGTTAGGTGCATTCTACGATCGCACCTCCGAACTCCAAACCCTAAAAACATCAATCTTAACAGAAAAATCTCAACTTATTACCATCAACGGCATCAGCGGTATCGGCAAAACCGCCCTAGCAACACAACTCGTACAACTGATTAAAAATCAATTTCAATATGTAATTTGGCGTAGCTTAGAAACATCCCCAACTTTCCCAGAACTTCAAACTAACTTAATAGAATTTTTCTCTCAACCGACAGACATAAACTCATCAGCAACTAATCCCAAACCCTTACCTCTCATCAAAGACCTACAAAAGCATCGGTGTTTAATAATTTTAGATGACATTCATAATCTTTTCAGTAGCGGACAACTTGCCGGTCATTATCAACCTGGACATGAAGAATATCGCGGCTTTTTCAAACAAATCAAAGACTTATCCCATCAAAGTTGCCTTCTGCTAATTGGTTGGGAATCACCGCGAGAAATCACTCAAATCAAACACAAAAATACCCCCATTCACAGCCTCACTCTCACAGGTTTAGACACTACCGCCGCCAGGGAAATTTTCAAAGAACAAGGCTTAGAAGCACAAGACAACTGGGATATCCTAATTAACCTCTACCAAGGCAATCCCTTATGGTTAAAAAGTGTGGCTAATCTAATTGTAGAATTAGGATGCTATGCTACAGATTTATTAGAAAATGATACCATATTATTGCCCGAAGATTTGAAAGATATTTTACAGCAACAGTGCGATCGCCTATCCGAATTGGAAAAACAAGTTTTATACTTATTAGCTAAGGAAAGCAATCCCGTCAACTTAGCAAAATTACTAGAACAAGGACAAATATCATCCTCAGATTTACTAAACGCATTGCAATCTCTATCGCGACGTTGCTCGATCGAAAAACAAGACAATCTTTATACTTTGCCACCTGTACTGAAGCAGTATATCAAACAGTTAACAATTAACAATTAACAGTTAACAGTTAAAAAATTTTCAGAATTACCCTGAAGTACAGGCCTAATGCCTGAATTCCTTTAAAGAGGACTAAAAATCCGGTGGGAAATCTCCTTTACGAGACTTTACCCTAGAAGTTAAGGACTAAAGTTTGAGACAAAGTTGGCAAGGGTGCAAAATGCCAGCAACGGTGAGAGAAAGGCAAAAAAGTTTCTAGTCTTGAGTTGTGACTGCTGAGTGCTAATTTCCTGACCGAGGACTCAGCACTTAGAAAAGCTCATAAACTCCAAGAAATTAGCAACTATAGGTACGATCGCTTATCTCCCGTCACTATATCAAGAAACTTTTATTGATTTAGCTAGGACTTGCGGACGCGGGGCCAAAAACCTGGTTTCTGCGTCAAATAACAAGGGAAGGAGAAAAGGGGAAAGGGGAGATTTCTCTTCCTTCTTCCTTCGTCATATTAGTCATAGAGAGGCTTAGCAATTGCTAATGCAGACCGTAAACACAGGGGCGATTAAAGACTTGACCAGGAGGGCACTAAATCTGTGACCCAAGAATTTTTGTTATCTGTTACCCCAGTTGGGGAAGATGAATATCTCGTGCGGACAGAAAGGGTTGCACCCGGCGTACTGCTGGCAGAAGAATTAGTAACTTGGCCAGTAGAAGAATGGCTTACCCTTGCTCAACAATTGATGAATGACCCCTTGCTAGGTTTGTTTGAGGGGAAAGTACCGCTGGCGCAAGGAGAAAGGAACGCAAAATCAGGAATTACGACCCAATCTCTCAAAACCAGTCCTCGGCTGAATCTGACGGTTCTAGGTCAACAACTCTATAATGGGCTATTTCAAGGCAATCTGCGGGATAGCTGGACTTGCGCTCAAGCTATTGCCCAGCATCGCCGAGAGGTGTTGCAATTGCGTTTAGGATTGAAAGGGCGACGTTTGCCGCGTTTGCCTTGGGAGGTTTTGCACGCTGCCGATCGCCCTTTGGCTACTGGTACGGATGTGATTTTTTCCCGCTATCAACCGGGTGTCAGTTTGCTCAAGCAAAGGCGGATGCTTACGCCTCAGCAGCCTCTAAAAATTTTAATGGCGATCGCGGCCCCTAATGACCAAGACAGCTTACAGCTCAAAAGAGAAGCCCTACACTTACAACAGGAACTCCAAAACCGCGCTACTGCTACTCTGGAAAATAATGTTTATGCCCCGCAAATTCAATTAACAATCCTAGAACAGCCCGATCGAGAACAGCTTACTCAAGCCTTAGAACAGGGACAATATCAAGTTCTACACTATGCCGGTCATAGCAATCTGGCAGCTAGAGGTGGCGAACTTTACTTAGTCAGCGATAGAACAGGTTTAACTGAAACCTTAAGTGGCGACGATTTAGCAGGTTTGCTAGCTAACAATGGCATTCAAATGGCTGTGTTCAACTCCTGTCGAAGTGCCTATGGCGATCGCTTTGATGGAGACGACACTGGAGAACGCAATTTAGCCGAAGCGCTGGTGAAACGGGGTATTCCTGCGGTGTTGGCGATGGCCGAACGCATTCCCGATGAAGTAGCTCTAACTCTGACGCGCTTATTTTACCGCAACCTGAATCAAGGTTATCCGGTGGATCTGAGTTTGAGCCGAGCGAGGGCGGGTTTAATTTCTGCTTACGGTTCTCATCAGTTGTATTGGGCCTTGCCGATTCTGTATCTGCATTCAGATTTTGACGGCTATCTGACTGGGGCACAAACTGGGATTTGGGCTGAAGCGAAGGGAGTAGATGCGACTTTAACAGGCAATTTGAGCTATCCGCCATCTTACCCTGCTCTCCGTAATGGTCAGCAATCAGAGGAAAATCTGGCTGGATACGACGGATTTGCGCCTGATGAGGAGTTAGAAAGTCCTCTGGTGCCAGACTTTGGCGATTTTGCTGATGACGAAGATCGGGATGATTGGGATGATGAGGCTCAAAATTCAGCTTTAATTGCTAATTTCAGGCATCAGCTAGCTAATAATGAATCCCAGAGAGAGGAAGCTTTAAGTCAGAGGAGACAGAAACAGGAGCATAGTAACAATATTGCTCAATCTCAAAGTTATTCTTCTGTTCCCTCATCGTTTAAGCGAAATTCCCAATCTCAAATCCCACAACCTGCTAATCCCAATTCTCGCCAAAAGCCCAATCCGCAGACAGGGCAATTATCCAGCAAATCTGCACGGTTAAAACAAGCGCCCGTAAAAACGGCAAAACACAAGAAAAAATCTTTATTCTGGGCTTATTGCTTATTCCCGACGGGTATTGTGGCATCAATGGTATTGGGTTTGTGGTTCTGGCAAAACCGAGGGCCGAAACCTGGGGAAATGCTGCCGATCGCATTACCACCGATTACGAACTCTGTGGGCCCAAATGCCAATATTGTAAATTTAAAAGTGGCTAGTAGTTCTGAGGTGCAAGCGATCGCGATCCAAAACTTTAATCAAGGTAAGCTTTCTGAAGGACAACAAGCTGTAGAAGAACTGTTAGATCCTAAACGGCGACAAGCCCTAAGACACGCTGAAGTTGCTCTCACGGCCGCTTTAGAAACAGCACCCGACGACCCGGAAATTAAGTTCCTCTGGGGCCGTTTGGCTTGGCAATCGATTCAATCTGACCAAAATAATAATAAATATAGTGTTGATGATGCTAGACGTTACTGGGAAAGTGCTCTGAAATCGCGCCCGGAGTCGGTGCAATATCGTAATGCTTTGGCTTTTGCTTTGTATGTGGAAGGCAATTTGAATCAAGCTTATCAAGTGTGGCTGGAGGCGCTGGATTTGGTGGAAGCAACTGTAGGGAAAGGGCCACAACCAGTTGCGATCGCACATTCAGGAAGAAGTGAGGAGGCGCTAACTGCTTACGCTGGATTGGGATTGGTGAGGATGCAGCAGGCGCGGGAACAGGGGTTGTCGCCTCAGCAGCGGACTGATTTGTTGCACGAAGCAGGTAGACTTCGAGAACAGGTGATGGCTGGCGATGCGGAGAGTTTTCAACCTACTTCTCTGAGTCAAAACTGGTTATGGCCTCAGAAGGCGATCGGGGATTGGCGATCGCTACAAAAAATGTGAAAAATGTTAGCTGTTAACTGTTAACTGTTAACTGTTAACTGGTAACTGGTAATTGGTAATTGGTAATTGGTAATTGGTATAGCAACCGCTTTCGTCAGTTAGGACACTCGCTCATGGCCCAAACCATTAACTCTGTTCCCCTCTTCCCCTTCTTTCCCTTCTTCCCCTTCTTTCTCTAGCCCCTAGCCCCTAGCCCCTAGCCCCTAACCGCCCTGGCGGTTGGTATAATTGGTAAAGCGTACCGCAGAACAACCGCAAATCACCCCAAAGGGAACTTTTGACGACACCTGAGCTACTCCATAGCTAATCTAGAGCCAGATTTTGCGATCGCACTCCTCACCGACTCATTCTAAAGGACAAGCACAGCTTTTTTTACCTAACCACCGCTCTCCTACCTCTTTGAGAGCGGCCATCACTGGCTGAACTTCCCGCCCTTTCTCTGTGAGAGCATATTCAACATGGGGCGGAATCTCTGGATAAACAGTGCGCTTGACTAAACCGTGCGTTTCTAACTCTCTTAGTCTAATTGTCAGTGTTTTAGAACTAATCCCAGGTAAAGCTTCTAATAACTCGTGGGTGCGGCGATCGCACCTAAACAACTCTCGCAAAATTAGCACAGACCATTTACTACCTAGTAATTCTAGCATGAACTGAATCGGACAGCTACTATCAAAACACCAGCTACTCTTGATTGTGGAATCAGGCTTAGTTAAATTATGTTTTATTTTCATTTGTTTAACTTAATTAGGTGTTAAGGAATAAAAATTTTGTTAGCCCAACTGGGCAATTTAAACCCCTACTATACAAACTAAACCCGCTGACACGGGCTTCCAAACCCTCGATTTTCTCCAGTCCGCGCAGGCGGACTTCGCTTGTGTAGCCGCGAATTCTATTCGCCGGGGCTGATTTTTATTGTTTCCTTAATCTTTTTTTATAATAACCTATACAAGCCAGCAAGTGCAATTTTTTTACTTTTGGTAACTAAGGCAACTTAGCGTACCTATCTTGTGTTTAAGAATAGAAGTAATAAGATGTAAATAGAGGGAATAAAAAAAGTCTCTCCGACGAAGTATCTGCCGCTAGGCATAGAAAATAGCCCTAAGAATTAACGGTTAATAACTGGGGATCAATCTTTGACCTATCTCAGATACCTTGTTTAACATCATTTAAATGCCTTAGTCAAGAGTTCGTTACCTTTCGAGATGAATTGGTAACAAAAGTACATTTAAAAGTTTTGTCTTAAGCTTGTCAGACTGAGCTTAAGCTTGGAGGAACTAAACCCATGCTGGAAACATTAGTTAAAAATACGGATACCAAGGTTGCTAAAGAAGAAGCCCTTGTGCTGTGGTTTGATGAGGTGGGTATTGCAGATATCCCGTTAGTGGGCGGAAAGAACGCATCTTTAGGGGAAATGATTCGACAACTAACCCCCAAAGGTGTTAATGTTCCTAATGGATTTGCTACCACAGCTTATGCTTACCGCTACTTTATTAAGTCGGCGGGTTTAGAAGCCAAATTGCGATCGCTTTTTGCCGGTTTGGACGTAGAAGATGGCCCAAATCTGCGGCTACGGGGCAAGCAAGCACGGACTTTGATTCTAGAAACACCTTTTCCGCAAGACTTGCAAGATGCAATTACAGGCGCTTACGGGCAATTGTGCGATCGCTACGGCGAAGCTACAGATGTCGCCGTGCGATCGTCCGCTACAGCAGAAGACTTGCCAGATGCGAGTTTTGCGGGACAGCAAGAAACTTATCTGAATGTTCAAAGTTGCAGTGGTGTGCTTGATTGCACTCACAAGTGCTTTGCTTCCATTTTCACCGATCGCGCTATTTCCTACCGTCAAATCAAAGGTTTCGACCACTTTGAAGTCGCGCTTTCAGTTGGTATTCAAAAAATGGTGCGATCGGATTTAGCATCCTCTGGCGTTATGTTCTCGATCGATACAGAAACAGGATTTAAGAACGCAGCGCTTGTCACCGCCGCCTACGGGTTGGGTGAAAACGTCGTACAAGGCGCAGTGAACCCCGACGAATACTTAGTCTTTAAACCCACACTAAAAGAGGGTTTTCGCCCGATTTTAGAGAAACGATTGGGTACAAAAGAAGTCAAAATGGTCTATGACTTGGGCGGTTCTAAATACACTAAAAATGTATCCGTACCAGTCACAGAACGGGGTAAATTTGCCATCAATGATGAGGAAATTCTGCAACTAGCAAAATGGGCTGTTTTGATTGAAGATCACTACTCCCAAGTGCGCGGTATGTATACCCCGATGGACATTGAATGGGCCAAAGATGGGCTCACAAACGAACTATTCATCGTCCAAGCGCGGCCGGAAACCGTACAATCACAAAAATCGGGTAATGTACTGCGAAATTACAAGCTCAAAGGCACAGGAAATGTCTTAGTTAAAGGCCGTTCCGTTGGCGAAATGATTGGACAAGGTAAAGCGCGGATCATTCTTGATGCACACAAAATTGATGATTTCCAAGCAGGTGAAGTTTTGGTGACAAACAAAACCGATCCTGACTGGGAACCGATTATGAAAAAAGCCAGCGCGATCGTTACTAATGCTGGTGGCCGTACTTGTCACGCGGCGATTATTGCTCGCGAGATGGGTATCCCTGCCATTGTTGGTTGCGGTGATGCTACTAAAGTTTTGCAAACAGGTCAAGAGGTGACAATTTCTTGTTCTGAAGGTGAAGAAGGCAAAGTTTATGCAGGTTTAGTACCCTTTGAAGTCCAAGAAACTGCACTGGATAATTTGCCAAAAATTCGCACTAAAATCTTGATGAATGTTGGCAATCCAGAGGAAGCTTTCGGTTTATCTGCGATTCCTTGTGACGGTGTGGGTTTGGCACGCTTAGAGTTCATTATTGCCAATCACATTAAAGCTCACCCAATGGCATTGATTAATTTCGATGAATTGGAGGATGAAGCTGTTAAAAACGAAATCGCTGAATTGACGGCACTTTACGAGCATAAACCTGATTTCTTCACGGATAAATTAGCTCATGGCATTGGCATGATTGCAGCGGCATTTTATCCCAATCCTGTAGTAGTACGAATGAGCGATTTCAAGAGCAATGAATACGCGAATCTTTTAGGTGGTCGCCAATTTGAACCCAAGGAAGAAAACCCGATGATTGGGTGGCGCGGTGCTTCTCGCTATTATGACCCGAATTACCGGGAGGCTTATGCTCTGGAATGCAAGGCTTTGAAGCGGGTACGGGATGAAATGGGTTTAACAAATGTTATCCCGATGATTCCATTTTGCCGCACGCCAGATGAAGGCAGGAAAGTGTTAGCTGAGATGGCAAAACACGGTTTAGTTAAGGGTGAAAATGGGTTGCAAGTTTATGTGATGTGCGAGTTACCTAGTAATGTAATTCTTGCCGATGAATTTGCCGCTGTGTTTGATGGTTTCTCGATTGGATCGAATGATTTAACGCAGTTAACGTTAGGTTTAGATCGGGATTCTGGTTTGGTTGCTCACATTTTTGATGAGCGGAATGAGGCGGTAAAACGGATGGTAAGAATGGCGATTGAAGCTGCTAAGAAATATAATCGCAAGATTGGAATTTGTGGCCAAGCGCCGAGCGATTATCCTGAGTTTGCAAGATTCTTAGTTGAGTTAGGAATTGATTCGCTTTCTTTGAATCCTGATTCTGTGTTGAAGACTTTGTTAGATATTGCCAAACTTGAGTCTTCGGGTGGGATGGATGTGGCGAAGCTTGGCTAATTTTGATTCTGGGTTGTTGGATTAAATTTTAGTTTTATGAGGCTGCTCTGGTAGAATTTCTACTGGGGTAGTTTTCTTGTTGTCAGTCTGGGAAATTACTTCAACTGATTCTAATCCTCGTTTGATTTCAGCTTTCTTAAACCATGAAATGTGAGGGGAATAGAAGTTAGAGAGAAGCGATCGCCTGAAATTGGAATCAAAGAGGAGCGATCGCGTCGTAAAATTTATCTCATCTCATGCTATACTAGACATAAAACTTACTGTAAACCTGGATATGCTTAAATACCTAACTATTAATCAAGCCCAAGAACAACTGCTAGAATTGTCGGAGCAGTTGACTAATGAGCCTGCAATCGTCACCCAGAACGATCTGCCCGTCTTGGCTGTCATCAACTATGAGCAACTTCTATCTCTATTAGAAACTCTTGACATTTTTTCTGATACTGAGTTTACCGATCGGTTGCAGGAGAGTATAGTCCAAGTTGAACGAGGAGAAACAATAAGCTGGGAAGCAGCGAAAGTTAAGCTGGGACTATGACAAATCTACCATCAAGTAATATCGAATACATCATTGAACTAACACGGGAGCATCCCGATTTGGTAAAAACAAAAATATTAAACTGCAAATTCGCCATTCAGGTAGGCACAACGCAGTTGTAACATTTGGGAAACACTTTCCGATTTCCACTGTGCGCCTGAAATTTTTAGCC